>NZ_JAHCMC020000001.1:1200000-1500000 GCF_018448765.2 Streptococcus oralis | reverse complement strand
ATCAAGTCTCAAATTGAAACTACAACATCTGAATTTGACCGCGAAAAATTGCAAGAACGCTTGGCAAAATTGTCAGGTGGTGTCGCAGTGATCAAGGTCGGTGCTGCAACTGAAACTGAGTTGAAAGAAATGAAACTCCGCATTGAAGATGCCCTCAACGCTACTCGTGCAGCTGTTGAAGAAGGAATCGTTGCTGGTGGCGGAACAGCTCTTGTAAATGTTATTCCAGCCGTAGCTGATTTGGAATTGACAGGAGATGAAGCGACAGGACGCAATATTGTTCTCCGCGCCTTGGAAGAACCTGTTCGTCAAATCGCTCACAATGCGGGATTCGAAGGTTCTATTGTTATTGACCGCTTGAAGAATGCTGAAGTTGGTACAGGCTTCAACGCAGCAACTGGCGAATGGGTCAACATGATTGAAGAGGGAATCATTGACCCAGTTAAAGTGAGCCGTTCAGCTCTTCAAAATGCAGCATCTGTAGCTAGCTTGATTTTGACAACAGAAGCAGTCGTAGCCAATAAACCGGAACCAGCAGCCCCAGCTCCAGCAATGGATCCAAGCATGATGGGCGGGATGATGTAAAAGTAACTTATAAAAAACACAAAAGAAGGGAATACATATCCCTTCTTTTTATGATAATCACTTCTAAATTGGATTGAGCTCTCCTAACTTATATGATAAAATAAGACTAGAAAAAGGAGAAGAACATGATCGATGTAGAAGAAATTCTGAGCAAGATGAATCCCAATCAGAAGATTAATTATGACCGTGTTATGCAAAAAATGGTTCAAGTTTGGGAGAAAAATGAGCAACGTCCCACTATTCTCATGCATGTTTGCTGTGCTCCTTGTAGTACCTACACCCTAGAATACCTGACCAAATACGCGGATGTGACCATCTATTTTGCCAATTCCAATATCCATCCCAAGGCAGAATACCACAAGCGAGCTTACGTCACCAAGAAATTTGTTAATGATTTCAATGAGCGAACAGGAAATACGGTCCAGTATATAGAAGCGCCTTATGAACCCAATGAATACCGGAAGTTAGTCAGAGGACTGGAAGAAGAACCCGAAGGTGGCGATCGTTGCAAGGTTTGTTTTGATTACCGTTTGGATAAAACAGCACAGGTAGCTATGGACTTGGGCTTTGACTACTTTGGTTCAGCCTTGACCATCAGTCCCCATAAGAATTCTCAAACCATCAACAGCATCGGAATTGATGTGCAAAAGATTTATACCACCCACTATCTCCCAAGTGATTTCAAGAAAAATCAAGGCTACAAGCGTTCGGTGGAGATGTGCGAGGAGTATGATATTTATCGTCAATGTTATTGTGGATGCGTCTATGCAGCTCAAGCTCAGAACATTGATCTTGTTCAGATTAAGAAGGATGCCACGGCTTTCTTGTTGGATAAGGATGTTGAAAAAGACTATTCCCACATCAAGTTTACTGTGACTAAATTAGATATATAGAAATCAACCCAGCTGAAAAGCTGGGTTTTTCAAATAAAAAAACCAGGGCTTTCACCCCAGTTTGACAACTTTACCGATTCTTTAGTTCTATGTAGCGTTTGTACCAAATGTTGACATAGGCCTCTGAGAAAGGACCGCGTCCATTGTTGATCCAATCAACAAGGATTTTAACATGTTCTTTCAAAATATAGTCTAAATCATCAGAATACTTCATCTTGCGTTTATGGCGCTCATACTCTTCAACGTCCAAGAGACGTTTTTCACCATCAGTGAAGACCTTGACATCCAAATCGTAATCAATGTATTTCAGGGCTTCCTCATCTAGATAGTAGGGGCTGGCCATATTGCAATAGTAGGAAATCCCATTATCGCGAATCATAGCAATGATATTAAACCAATATTTTTTGTGAAAGTAAACAATAGCCGGTTCTCGAGTCACCCAACGACGACCGTCACTTTCGGTAACAAGTGTGTGGTCGTTGACGCCAATAATAGCGTTCTCTGTTGTTTTTAGTACCATGGTGTCCCTCCAAGTACGGTGAAGACTCCCATCATGCTTATAACTTTGAATTGTAATAAAGTCGCCTTCTTTTGGAAGTTTCATAACTAACCAACTTTCTACAATTTATAAGTTTATCGTTTACTATTATATCATAAATTGGTCTAATTTTTTTGAATTTTACACGAAAATATTAAAGATATTCTCTGAGAGCGCTTGCTATATCCGAAAAATCATAGCCTTTTCGAGCTAAAACTTGGGTTAAGCGTTGTTTAAGTTCGTATCCTTCATACTTTCGAGCATACTTAGCATATTGTTTGTCTAGCTCTTTAAAAATAAGTTCTTGAGTCGTTTCTTGGTCAACTTGACTATCCAAGTCGTCAAAGGCATTTTTAGCATCAGCATAGGAGAAGCCTTTGTTGGTCAAGTTTTGGATAATCTTATCTTGCAAAGCGCGAGCAGGAAGCTTTCCGGTGTATTTTTTAAGCAGTTTCTCCGCTACACGTTGAGCAACTTCTTTATAGTCAAAATCCTTTAGAACACCTTCAATAGTTGATTTAGCAACTCCTTTTTGAGTTAGTTTTTGAGTTAGTAAATAGGGTCCTTTATCTCCAGAAAGTTGATTGGCATTGATGACGGAATAAGCATACTGATGGTCATTAATCCAGTTATCTTCTTTTAGATTAGCGATAACTTGACTAGCGATTGTATCTTCAATATCATACTTGTCCAGATACTTTCGCACTTCTTTTTCAGTACGAGACTTGAAGGATAGATGGTAGAGAGCAAGATTTTTACCATAAGAAAACTGGGCAAAATCCTGAATCTCGGTCAGTTCTTCTTTGCTAATGACCTTATCTCGAGACAGCATAAAATGGACAATGGTATCTTCAGTGATATAAGAGGTTTGCTGATGATCTAGCTCCATCATGTAGAGGCGTTTTTTCTTTTCGAGTTTTGTGATTTTCATGGTTTCCTTTTATCCAAATGCTTCAAAGGCAGCAACGAGTCGAAGTTTGTTTGTGTCGACCTCTTCTCTGCCGTAATAGTCAAGAAACAGTTCAGCGTATTTAGGGTTATCTAGGTTATAGTTTAGAGACCAAACTGCCCAAAAGAGATCGATATGACGATCACTAAAATCAGCCAAGCCTAGATCAATAAAGCAAGAGAAACGGCTAGCATCTTTTAGAATAAAGTTTGGTAGACAGGCATCACCGTGAATAAAGGCATCAGTCTTTAAAAGGTGTCCTTGTTCTTGGATGAGTTGGAAGGCCTCTTCGCGACTATTAATCTGAAATTGGGGTAGGATGGCCTTGGCATAGAACTCGCCTTTTTCATAGTTTTTCAAAGCTCTATCTTTATAGGTTTGTAAATGATTTTCTGATGGAAAATTGTGTGGGTGTAAGTTGTGAAGTTTTTTAAGGGCATGTGCCATGGTTCGGCAAATTGTTTCTGGCTGATCCAGAAAGGCAAGGGCATCTTTGCCAGGCGCTTCTTTTGTTAAAAGGTAGTCTTTATCTGTAGATAAGTAGTCGATAACTGGAGTTCCCAGTCCTTTAGTTTCAAACCACCTTGCAATGGCAGCTTCTCGCTCTAATCTTCTCTTTTGATCAATTTTCAAATAGTAACCTGAATCAAGATAGAGAACCGTTGCGCCTGAATGAGAAGAGCTGTCAGAAAGGGTTGCTCCCTCTATATAAGTTCGTAATTGCTCAGGAAAATCCAATGGGGGAAAATGAGATGTCTTTGTATTCATAGTTTTATTGTAACATATTCTTAACCATTGAGAAACTACGTGGTATAATAGACTTATGAATCTAAAAGTCAAACAAAAAATACCTTTAAAAATCAAGCGTATGGGCATCAATGGTGAGGGAATCGGTTTTTACCAGAAAACCCTCGTTTTTGTGCCAGGTGCCCTCAAGGGAGAAGATATCTATTGTCAGATTACTTCTATTAAACGTAACTTTGTAGAAGCAAAGTTACTCAAAGTTAATAAAAAGTCCAAATTCAGAGTAGTCCCAGCCTGTACCATTTATAACGAATGTGGCGGATGTCAAATTATGCATCTCCACTATGATAAACAGTTAGAGTTTAAAACAGATTTGCTCCACCAAGCCTTGAAAAAATTTGCTCCTGCAGGATATGAAAACTATGAAATCCGTCCAACTATCGGAATGTCAGAACCAAAATATTACAGAGCAAAACTGCAATTTCAAACACGAAAATTCAACAATCAGGTCAAGGCAGGCTTGTATGCACAAAACTCTCATTACCTCGTAGAGTTGAAAGACTGCTTGGTACAAGATAAGGAAACCCAAGTGATTGCGAATCGCCTAGCTGAGCTTCTCACTTACCATCAAATTCCCATTACCGATGAGAGAAAAACGCTAGGTGTTCGCACCATCATGGTACGTCGGGCAAGAAAAACTGGACAAGTTCAGATCATCATCGTCACAAATCGCCAGCTGAATTTAAATCAACTAGTCAAAGACCTCGTCAAGGATTTTCCAGAGGTTGTGACGGTTGCAGTCAATACAAATACAGCAAAAACAAGTGAAATCTATGGAGAAAAGACAGAAATTATCTGGGGCCAAGAGAGTATTCAAGAAGGAGTACTCGACTATGAGTTTTCTCTCTCCCCTCGAGCCTTCTATCAGCTCAATCCTGAGCAGACCGAGATTCTCTATAGTCAAGCGGTTAAGGCCCTAGATGTTAGTGAAGAAGATCATTTGATTGATGCCTATTGCGGTGTTGGGACGATTGGATTTGCTTTCGCGAAGAAGGTCAAGAGCCTCAGAGGAATGGACATTATCCCGGAAGCCATTGAAGATGCCAAGCGAAATGCCCAGAGAATGGGATTTGATAACGCCTATTATGAAGCTGGGACTGCAGAAGAGATTATTCCACGTTGGTACAAAGAAGGCTACCGAGCAGATGCCCTGATAGTCGACCCTCCTCGAACGGGTTTAGATGACAAGTTATTAGATACCATCCTAACCTATGTACCAGGAAAAATGGTTTATGTTTCTTGTAATGTTTCGACATTAGCGCGAGATTTGGTTAAACTGGTAAAAGTCTATGATCTCCAGTATATCCAGTCGGTCGATATGTTTCCCCACACGGCACGGACAGAAGCAGTGGTTAAGTTAGTGAAGAAAAATTAAATTCACTGGAAAAAGTTCTTGACAAAGGGAGAAAAGAAGGTATAATAGAAAGAGTTGAAAAGCTCAGGTCCGTTGGTCAAGGGGTTAAGACACCGCCTTTTCACGGCGGTAACACGGGTTCGAATCCCGTACGGACTATGGTGTATTGCGGTTAGAAAAAACTTGAAAAAAGTTTAAAAAATCTGTTGACAGAGGCAGGTAGCTGTGATATACTAATATAGTTGTCGCTTGAGAGAGATTGAGTGACAAAGACCTTTGAAAACTGAACAAGACGAACCAATGTGCAGGGCACTACAACTTTAGTTGTAGTACTGAACAATGAAAAAACAATAAATCTGTCAGTGACAGAAATGAGTGAGAACTCAAACTTTTAATGAGAGTTTGATCCTGGCTCAGGACGAACGCTGGCGGCGTGCCTAATACATGCAAGTAGAACGCTGAAGGAGGAGCTTGCTTCTCTGGATGAGTTGCGAACGGGTGAGTAACGCGTAGGTAACCTGCCTGGTAGCGGGGGATAACTATTGGAAACGATAGCTAATACCGCATAATATTGACTATTGCATGATAGTCAATTAAAAGGTGCAATTGCATCACTACCAGATGGACCTGCGTTGTATTAGCTAGTTGGTGGGGTAACGGCTCACCAAGGCGACGATACATAGCCGACCTGAGAGGGTGATCGGCCACACTGGGACTGAGACACGGCCCAGACTCCTACGGGAGGCAGCAGTAGGGAATCTTCGGCAATGGACGGAAGTCTGACCGAGCAACGCCGCGTGAGTGAAGAAGGTTTTCGGATCGTAAAGCTCTGTTGTAAGAGAAGAACGAGTGTGAGAGTGGAAAGTTCACACTGTGACGGTATCTTACCAGAAAGGGACGGCTAACTACGTGCCAGCAGCCGCGGTAATACGTAGGTCCCGAGCGTTGTCCGGATTTATTGGGCGTAAAGCGAGCGCAGGCGGTTAGATAAGTCTGAAGTTAAAGGCTGTGGCTTAACCATAGTACGCTTTGGAAACTGTTTAACTTGAGTGCAAGAGGGGAGAGTGGAATTCCATGTGTAGCGGTGAAATGCGTAGATATATGGAGGAACACCGGTGGCGAAAGCGGCTCTCTGGCTTGTAACTGACGCTGAGGCTCGAAAGCGTGGGGAGCAAACAGGATTAGATACCCTGGTAGTCCACGCCGTAAACGATGAGTGCTAGGTGTTAGACCCTTTCCGGGGTTTAGTGCCGCAGCTAACGCATTAAGCACTCCGCCTGGGGAGTACGACCGCAAGGTTGAAACTCAAAGGAATTGACGGGGGCCCGCACAAGCGGTGGAGCATGTGGTTTAATTCGAAGCAACGCGAAGAACCTTACCAGGTCTTGACATCCCTCTGACGGCTCTAGAGATAGAGTTTTCCTTCGGGACAGAGGTGACAGGTGGTGCATGGTTGTCGTCAGCTCGTGTCGTGAGATGTTGGGTTAAGTCCCGCAACGAGCGCAACCCCTATTGTTAGTTGCCATCATTTAGTTGGGCACTCTAGCGAGACTGCCGGTAATAAACCGGAGGAAGGTGGGGATGACGTCAAATCATCATGCCCCTTATGACCTGGGCTACACACGTGCTACAATGGCTGGTACAACGAGTCGCAAGCCGGTGACGGCAAGCTAATCTCTTAAAGCCAGTCTCAGTTCGGATTGTAGGCTGCAACTCGCCTACATGAAGTCGGAATCGCTAGTAATCGCGGATCAGCACGCCGCGGTGAATACGTTCCCGGGCCTTGTACACACCGCCCGTCACACCACGAGAGTTTGTAACACCCGAAGTCGGTGAGGTAACCTTTTAGGAGCCAGCCGCCTAAGGTGGGATAGATGATTGGGGTGAAGTCGTAACAAGGTAGCCGTATCGGAAGGTGCGGCTGGATCACCTCCTTTCTAAGGATAAGGAACTGCGCATTGGTCTTGTTTAGTCTTGAGAGGTCTTGTGGGGCCTTAGCTCAGCTGGGAGAGCGCCTGCTTTGCACGCAGGAGGTCAGCGGTTCGATCCCGCTAGGCTCCATTGGTGAGAGATCACCAAGTAATGCACATTGAAAATTGAATATCTATATCAAATAGTAACAAGAAAATAAACCGAAACGCTGTAGTATTAAAAGAGTTTATGACTGAAAGGTCAGAAAATAAGGTTAAGTTAATAAGGGCGCACGGTGGATGCCTTGGCACTAGGAGCCGAAGAAGGACGTGACAAACGACGATATGCCTTGGGTAGCTGTAAGTAAGCGATGATCCAGGGATTTCCGAATGGGGGAACCCAGCAGGTACTACCTGTTACCCATATCTGTTAAGGATGTGAGGAGGAAGACGCAGTGAACTGAAACATCTAAGTAGCTGCAGGAAGAGAAAGCAAAAGCGATTGCCTTAGTAGCGGCGAGCGAAACGGCAGGAGGGCAAACCGAAGAGTTTACTCTTCGGGGTTGTAGGACTGCAATGTGGACTCAAAGATTATAGAAGAATGATTTGGGAAGATCAGCCAAAGAGAGTAAGAGCCTCGTATTTAAAATAGTCTTTGTACCTAGCAGTATCCTGAGTACGGCGGGACACGAGAAATCCCGTCGGAATCTGGGAGGACCATCTCCCAACCCTAAATACTCCCTAGTGACCGATAGTGAACCAGTACCGTGAGGGAAAGGTGAAAAGCACCCCGGGAGGGGAGTGAAATAGAACCTGAAACCGTGTGCCTACAACAAGTTCGAGCCCGTTAATGGGTGAGAGCGTGCCTTTTGTAGAATGAACCGGCGAGTTACGATATGATGCGAGGTTAAGTTGAAGAGACGGAGCCGTAGGGAAACCGAGTCTGAATAGGGCGCATTAGTATCATGTCGTAGACCCGAAACCATGTGACCTACCCATGAGCAGGTTGAAGGTGCGGTAAGACGCACTGGAGGACCGAACCAGGGCACGTTGAAAAGTGCTTGGATGACTTGTGGGTAGCGGAGAAATTCCAAACGAACTTGGAGATAGCTGGTTCTCTCCGAAATAGCTTTAGGGCTAGCGTCGACATAAAGATTCTTGGAGGTAGAGCACTGTTTGGGTGAGGGGTCCATCCCGGATTACCAATCTCAGATAAACTCCGAATGCCAAAGAATTATGGTCGGCAGTCAGACTGCGAGTGCTAAGATCCGTAGTCGAAAGGGAAACAGCCCAGACCACCAGCTAAGGTCCCAAAATAATTGTTAAGTGGAAAAGGATGTGGGGTTGCACAGACAACTAGGATGTTAGCTTAGAAGCAGCTATTCATTCAAAGAGTGCGTAATAGCTCACTAGTCGAGTGACCCTGCGCCGAAAATGTACCGGGGCTAAAACAATTTACCGAAGCTGTGGATACCTTTATAGGTATGGTAGGAGAGCGTTCTATGTGTGGAGAAGGTGTACCGTGAGGAGCGCTGGAACGCATAGAAGTGAGAATGCCGGTATGAGTAGCGAAAGACAGGTGAGAATCCTGTCCACCGTAAGACTAAGGTTTCCAGGGGAAGGCTCGTCCGCCCTGGGTTAGTCGGGACCTAAGGAGAGACCGAAAGGTGTATCCGATGGACAACAGGTTGATATTCCTGTACTAGAGTATGTAGTGATGGAGGGACGCAGTAGGCTAACTAAAGCAGACGAATGGAAGTGTCTGTCTAAGCAGTGAGGTGTGAATTGAGTCAAATGCTTAATTCTATAACATTGAGCTGTGATGGGGAGCGAAGTTTAGTAGCGAAGTTAGTGACGTCACACTGCCAAGAAAAGCTTCTAGCGTTAAACATACTCTACCCGTACCGCAAACCGACACAGGTAGTCGAGGCGAGTAGCCTCAGGTGAGCGAGAGAACTCTCGTTAAGGAACTCGGCAAAATGACCCCGTAACTTCGGGAGAAGGGGTGCTGACTTTACGTCAGCCGCAGTGAATAGGCCCAAGCAACTGTTTATCAAAAACACAGCTCTCTGCTAAATCGTAAGATGATGTATAGGGGGTGACGCCTGCCCGGTGCTGGAAGGTTAAGAGGAGTGCTTAGAGGTAACTCGAAGGTATGAATTGAAGCCCCAGTAAACGGCGGCCGTAACTATAACGGTCCTAAGGTAGCGAAATTCCTTGTCGGGTAAGTTCCGACCCGCACGAAAGGCGTAATGATTTGGGCACTGTCTCAACGAGAGACTCGGTGAAATTTTAGTACCTGTGAAGATGCAGGTTACCCGCGACAGGACGGAAAGACCCCATGGAGCTTTACTGCAGTTTGATATTGAGTGTCTGTACCACATGTACAGGATAGGTAGGAGTCTAAGAGATCGGGACGCCAGTTTCGAAGGAGACGTTGTTGGGATACTACCCTTGTGTTATGGCCACTCTAACCCGGATAGGTGATCCCTATCGGAGACAGTGTCTGACGGGCAGTTTGACTGGGGCGGTCGCCTCCTAAAAGGTAACGGAGGCGCCCAAAGGTTCCCTCAGAATGGTTGGAAATCATTCGCAGAGTGTAAAGGTATAAGGGAGCTTGACTGCGAGAGCAACAACTCGAGCAGGGACGAAAGTCGGGCTTAGTGATCCGGTGGTTCCGTATGGAAGGGCCATCGCTCAACGGATAAAAGCTACCCTGGGGATAACAGGCTTATCTCCCCCAAGAGTTCACATCGACGGGGAGGTTTGGCACCTCGATGTCGGCTCGTCGCATCCTGGGGCTGTAGTCGGTCCCAAGGGTTGGGCTGTTCGCCCATTAAAGCGGCACGCGAGCTGGGTTCAGAACGTCGTGAGACAGTTCGGTCCCTATCCGTCGCGGGCGTAGGAAATTTGAGAGGATCTGCTCCTAGTACGAGAGGACCAGAGTGGACTTACCGCTGGTGTACCAGTTGTCTTGCCAAAGGCATCGCTGGGTAGCTATGTAGGGAAGGGATAAACGCTGAAAGCATCTAAGTGTGAAACCCACCTCAAGATGAGATTTCCCATGATTATATATCAGTAAGAGCCCTGAGAGATGATCAGGTAGATAGGTTAGAAGTGGAAGTGTGGCGACACATGTAGCGGACTAATACTAATAGCTCGAGGACTTATCCAAAGTAACTGAGGATACGAAGCGTGAGGTTTTCTAATTATTTGATAGATATTCAATTTTGAGTAGGTATTACTCAGAGTTAAGTGACGATAGCCTAGGAGATACACCTGTACCCATGCCGAACACAGCAGTTAAGCCCTAGAACGCCGGAAGTAGTTGGGGGTTGCCCCCTGTGAGATATGGAAGTCGCTTAGCTCGAGGGAGTTTAGCTCAGCTGGGAGAGCATCTGCCTTACAAGCAGAGGGTCAGCGGTTCGATCCCGTTAACTCCCATATAGGTCCCGTAGTGTAGCGGTTATCACGTCGCCCTGTCACGGCGAAGATCGCGGGTTCGATTCCCGTCGGGACCGTTTAAGGTAACGGAAGTTATTTTAGACTCGTTAGCTCAGTTGGTAGAGCAATTGACTTTTAATCAATGGGTCACTGGTTCGAGCCCAGTACGGGTCATATTTGCGGGTTTGGCGGAATTGGCAGACGCACCAGATTTAGGATCTGGCGCTTAACGGCGTGGGGGTTCAAGTCCCTTAACCCGCATAA
Source organism: Streptococcus oralis (assembly GCF_018448765.2). GTDB lineage: Bacteria > Bacillota > Bacilli > Lactobacillales > Streptococcaceae > Streptococcus > Streptococcus oralis_BM. Next base: position 1,489,259 of record NZ_JAHCMC020000001.1, on the reverse strand, counting down.
TAGAAAGCAGCCGGCTTAGCTCAGTTGGTAGAGCATCTGATTTGTAATCAGAGGGTCGCGTGTTCAAGTCATGTAGCCGGCATTTTTTTATATAGAATAAGAGGTCGATGCGAACGTAGTTCAGTGGTGGAACACCACCTTGCCAAGGTGGGGGTCGCGGGTTCGAATCCCGTCGTTCGCTTAGAGAGGCCGGGGTGGCGGAACTGGCAGACGCACAGGACTTAAAATCCTGCGATTGGTAACGATCGTACCGGTTCGATTCCGGTCCTCGGCATATAATGATGAGCACCCTTAGCTCAACTGGATAGAGTACCTGACTACGAATCAGGCGGTTAGAGGTTCGACTCCTCTAGGGTGCATTTTTTTAGTTAACGCGGGAAGTAGCTCAGCTTGGTAGAGTACTTGGTTTGGGACCAAGGTGTCGCAGGTTCGAATCCTGTCTTCCCGATTTATGGCGGTGTAGCTCAGCTGGCTAGAGCGTCCGGTTCATACCCGGGAGGTCGGGGGTTCGATCCCCTTCGCCGCTATATTGATCTTGTTGGACCTTTAGCTCAGCTGGTTAGAGCTCTCGGCTCATAACCGAGTGGTCGTAGGTTCAAGTCCTACAAGGTCCATTGTAAATAATGGAGGATTACCCAAGTCCGGCTGAAGGGAACGGTCTTGAAAACCGTCAGGCGTGTAAAAGCGTGCGTGGGTTCGAATCCCACATCCTCCTTTTTATATTAACGCGGGATGGAGCAGCTCGGTAGCTCGTCGGGCTCATAACCCGAAGGTCGTAGGTTCAAATCCTGCTCCCGCAATATTGGCTCGGTAGCTCAGTTGGTAGAGCAATGGATTGAAGCTCCATGTGTCGGCGGTTCGATTCCGTCTCGCGCCATATTATATTTTATCAAGCGGGTGTAGTTTAGTGGTAAAACTACAGCCTTCCAAGCTGTTGTCGCGAGTTCGATTCTCGTCACCCGCTTTGAACGAAAGTTCATACCAAGTTTTTGAACTTGGGCGCGTAGCTCAGGTGGTTAGAGCGCACGCCTGATAAGCGTGAGGTCGGTGGTTCGAGTCCACTCGTGCCCATTAATAGGAGAATTACTCAAGAGGCTGAAGAGGACGGTTTGCTAAATCGTTAGGTCGGGTAACCGGCGCGGGGGTTCGAATCCCCCATTCTCCGTACGTAAAGGGAGCTTCTAGGCTCTTTTTTTGTATGTAAATCCCCCTTCTAGATCGTTAAAAGGGGGATTTGTTTATTACCAATTTGTTAGTGATATTTCTCCGCTATTTAGCCAGATAGTACGTTTGTTTGCAAGTTCGACTTGTAGTTGACCAGATTCTGAGATTTCTTTTGCAAGGCCTTTTTTCTCTTTTCCATCTAGCTGGAAGGTAACTTTTTTTCCAAGAACTATTGATCTTTCTTTATATATATAAAGTAACTCATCTGGATCCATATTGTAGAAACAATTCCATATTTCGCTGATGAGCTCATTACGACTAATTGGTGCAGGTGGCATAAATAGGCTGCCTGCTTTTTCTTTTAGGTCATCTGGGAAGTCTGCTATAGAAAAATTTGTACCAACTCCGATAATGACATCTGTAACCAAGCCTGTCTCAACTGATGTCATTGCTTCGGTGAGGATACCTGCTATTTTTTTATTTTTAAAGTAGATGTCATTTACCCATTTGATATCTACTTCTATCATAGTTAGGTTTTTAATGGCTTTGTAGACTGCAGCAGCTACAAGGAGAGTATAGGATGGGAGCTTTTCGTAGTGAAGGTTTGGTTGAATATGCAGGGACATATAGATGCCTCCCTGAGATGGAGAATAGTAGGGACGTTGAAAGCGTCCACGACCTGCTGTTTGACAGGTTGAAAGATAGAGTGTATTTCCTTTGTTTCCAGCTTCAATTCCTTCTTTTGCATCTGTTTGGGTTGATTTGGTCTCAGGTTTGTAGTGAACGATTAAGTTGGCTTTCTCTTGAATCAAATCAGGTAATATCAGATCGCCTTGAATAAGCTTGTAGCCTCTATTTTTGATACTGTCAATTTCTAGGCCTTCTTGTTGAAGACGTTGGATCGCTTTCCATATAGATGTACGGCTTAAATTCAGTTCTTCTCCGATTTTTTCTCCGCTAACATAGTCGTTTTCTCTAGCTAATATTTGGTAGACTAGTTGGTGTGATTTCATTGTTTTTCCTTTCTAGCTAAGAGGGAGTGAGAGTATTCTTTTCGAGTTTGACTAGGTGTTTTATGAAAAAACTGCTTGTAGGCTTTTGAGAAATGTAGTGGATCTGAAAAACCCACAGAATACGCAATGACCTTGATCGTTTCATTGGTGTGCTCTAGTAACTGTTGCGCACGGTTCATTCGAACGAAAAGTAAATACTCTTTTGGAGAGAGTTGGTGAAATTCTTTAAACACACTAGTTAAGTAACTTCTATGAACCGATAGTTCTTTTGCTAAATCTTGAATGGTGAGCGATTGTGGATAGTGACTATCAATTAATCGTTTGCAGTCAAGATAGAGCTGGTGGGTTGATGAAATATTCTCTTTTTTCTGATTGGGAGCAATCGTTCCTAGATGAAACATTAGTTCATGGAGTTGTCCCATGATATGGAGTTGAGCCAATTCATTAGATTTTGTAATCTGAGCGAAGCGGACAATATCTGAGATGAGTTTTGCAGTTGTCTGTGTATGACAGTTATTTGACTGGATGAGGTAGGATTTGTCAGAAATTTGAGATAGAGCAAAGTAGTCAGGTGCCCTCCCTCCAGTGATCCCCAACCAGTAGTAAGCCCAAGGATCCTGGCTATCTGCTTGATAGAATGTTAATTCATCTGGTTTTAGTAAAAAGAAATCTCCTGCCTTTAAATCAACAATTTTCCCCTTATAATGGAATTGACCTTTTCCTTTAGTAATATAATGTAGTACATAGGTATCTCGAATAGCTGGGCCAAAAGAGTAGTTAGGCGTGCATTCTTCATAGCCGTAGAAGCTAAGAGAAAGATCAATTGTTCCAGTCTGGTATTCTGAAAAAACGAGCATGGGGCACCTCCTACCTAACATTTTACCATACTTTAGAGACATTTTTCTATTTTAGAAAGCGCTTTTATTTGCTAAAATTTTATCAAGAAATGGATGAGGTACAATTTATGGGAATTCGGATAGAGAATAATCTATTTTACGTTGAGAGTAAAGGTTTAAGTTTGATTATTGAAAATAGGGATGGGTTCTTATTATTAAAACATTTAGGAAAGACTATTAAAAACTATAGAGGTGCTAATAGTGTTTATGAACGTGATCATGCCTTTTCAGCGAATCCAACAGCTAGTAATCGAACCTTTAGTTTGGATACGCAACGTCAGATTTTTGGACAACATGGTTTGGGTGATTTTAGGAAACCAACTTTGCAAGTTCAGCACGATGCAACTGAAGTGACAGATTTTCGATTTGCGGAAGCAAGGATTTTAAAAGGTGAGAATGGGCCAAAGGGGTTACCTTCTCCACATAGCATGGATGATACAGAGACTCTTGCCTTGATTTTAGAAGATTCTCAAGCTAAACTTGGTCTGACACTTTATTATACTGCTTTTGATAATGATGCGACAATTGCTAGCTACAGTAAATTAGAGAATAATAGTAATCAGGAAGTTGTCATCCATAAAGATTTTTCTTTTACGGCTGATGTTCCAGCTGTAGCTTACGAAATAGTAACTCTGCAGGGAGCTTATGCTCGTGAAAAGACTGTCCGACGTCAACTGGTAGAACAAGGAATCTTTTCGATTAGTTCGAACCGTGGGGCTTCTGGTCATGCTCAAACACCAGCCCTTCTATTATGTGATCAAGGAGTTACAGAGGATGCTGGGGATGTGTTTGCCCTGCAACTACTGTATAGTGGAAACTTTGAAGCTTTTGTCCAAAAAAATCAACTGAATGAAGTTCGAGTGTCGATTGGGATTAATCCGGAAAATTTTTCTTGGAAGTTAGATCCGGAGGAAAACTTTGAAACACCGGTAGCTTTAGTGACCTATTCAGATAAGGGATTAACTGGTATCAGTCATGAAAGTCAGAATTTTGTACTTAGGCATATTATGCCAAGGAAATTTTCTAAAAGAGAACGTCCAATTCTAATCAATAACTGGGAAGCAACCTACTTTGACTTCCAGAGAGAAAAACTGTTAGAGTTAGCAGATGAAGCTAAGAAAGTTGACATTGAACTTTTTGTATTAGATGATGGCTGGTTTGGCAATCGCTTTGATGATAATCGCGCTTTAGGTGATTGGGTTGTTAATGAGAAAAAACTGGGTGGAAGCCTAGAAAGTCTGATTTCAGCTATCCATGAAAGAGGTTTGCAGTTTGGTCTTTGGTTAGAGCCAGAGATGATTTCTGTTGATAGTGATTTGTATCGCAAACATTCTGACTGGGCCATTCAGGTTCCAGGATATGAGCATACCTATTCTCGGAATCAATTAGTACTTAATCTTGCCAATCCTCAGGTAGTAGAATATCTGAAAAATGTTTTAGATGAACTCCTCTCTCATCATAAGATTGACTACATCAAATGGGATATGAATCGTAATATCACTAACCTAGGAAATGGATCGAACTATCTAGAGACACAGATGCAGTCTCATCAGTATATGTTGGGACTTTATGAACTCGTTTCTTATCTGACAGAGAAGCACAGCCATATTCTCTTTGAGTCCTGCTCTGGCGGTGGAGGCAGAAATGATCTTGGTATGATGCGCTATTTTCCACAAGTCTGGGCTAGTGATAATACTGATGCCATTGCACGTTTACCAATTCAATACGGCTCATCCTATCTCTATCCCACCATTTCCATGGGAGCTCATGTGTCAGCAGTACCGAATCATCAGATGGGACGAATGACACCATTAGAAACTCGTGGCCATGTAGCAATGATGGGAAATCTGGGTTATGAGCTTGATTTGACAAGTCTGACTGAGAAAGAAAAAGAAGAAATTAGAACTCAGGTGAACTTGTATAAAGAATTACGGCCAGTAGTCCAGTTAGGATGTCAGTATAGGTTAATCAATCCCGATACTACATCCAATGAAGCAGCTGTACAATTTAACTATGAAAATCAAACGATAGTAACTTACGTCCGAGTCCTATCAGTTGTGGAAACAATGGAAACCACCTTGAAACTAAAAGACTTAGAGGAGGAAGGGCTTTATAAGTTGGAAGGAACAAACATTGTTTACTCGGGTGCAGAGCTCATGTATGCAGGTTTAACTGTTACCTTATCCCAAGGAGATTTTTTGAGTAGACAGTATAAATTCAAGAGACTATAATAAAAGCGTATAAATTTATCAAGGAGGCATTCCAATGAAATGGTATAAGAAAGCAGGTTTTCTTTTAGTAGCTGGGGCAAGTTTACTAGGGCTAGTGGCTTGTGGTCAGAACAATCAATCAACTGATGGCAAGGTAACGATTGAGTTTTTTAACCAGAAGACCGAGATGGCAGATACCTTGCAAAGGATAGTGGATGATTTTGAAAAGGAACACCCTAATATTGATGTGAAGCTGACTACAGTACCTTCAGCTGGAATTGTTCTAAAGACTCGGATTTTATCAGGAGATGTTCCAGATATTATTAATATCTACCCTCAAAATATGGATTTTCAGGAGTGGGCAAAAGCAGGTTATTTTGCAGATATGACAGGAAAATCCTATCTTGAGAACATCAAGAATGACTATGCCGAAAAGTATGCAATCAATAATAAAATTTATAGTGTGCCTTTAACGGCTAACCTTTATGGAATTTATTACAATAAAACAAAGTTTAAAGAATTAGGACTTGAGGAACCGAAGACTTTTAAAGAGTTTCAAGAGATTGTTAAAAAGATAAAAGATAGTGGGAATTCTCCATTTGCAGTTGCAGGCAATGAAGGCTGGACATTAAATGGTTACCACCAACTTTCTCTCATTACTATTACAGGTAGTGGAGATGCGGCTAATAACTACCTTCGCTTTTCAAAACCAAACGCTATCTCTGCAGATGATGCTATTTTAAAAGCCGATGCAGAACGACTCGATTTATTGGCAGATAATGCTCAAGATGGTTGGCGTGGAGCCTCTTATAATGATGCGGTGGTAGCATTTTCGAGTGAAACAGCCTTAATGATGCCACAAGGATCGTGGGCATTAGCGGCAATTAATCAACAGGATCCAAAATTTGAGGTGGGGATGTTTGCCTTCCCAGGAGAAGAAGTAGGAAAAGAAGTCACTGTTGGTGCAGGAGACATGGCATTATCAACTTCAGCTACTACTAAACATCCGAAAGAAACTGAAGAATTTATCAGCTATATGACTAGTCCAAAAGCTATGCAGTCATACTATGATGTAGATGGATCACCAGTTGCTGTAAAAGGCATACAGGAAAAAGAAGACTCAGCGCTTGCAGCTATTTCTAAACTGGCATTTACGGATAAGCATTATGTTTGGTTGGGCCAACGCTGGAACTCTGAAGAAGACTTTTTTAATCTAAGTGCAGGTTACCTGATGGATAAAAATCTGAAAAATATGGCAAACAATCTCAATGCTTTCTTTAATCCAATGAAGGCAGATTTGGACTAGAATAGGAGTTAAGATGATATGGCTATTCGAAAATTTTTAAATAAATACTGGGGTTGGACCTTTTTGCTCATCCCACTTGCATTACAAGCTATCTTCTTTTACTTTCCGATGGTGCAAGGTGCTTTCTATAGTTTGACTAACTGGACTGGATTGACCTATAATTACAAATTTGTTGGTTTGAATAACTACAAATTGCTGATGATTGATGGGAAATTCTTCACAGCTATTGCTTTTACTTTGATTTTAACTCTGGCATTGATTATTGGAGAGATTACGATTGGGATGGTTGTGGCACGAGCCTTAAATTCTAAGATGAAAGGGCAGACCTTCTTTAGAGCTTGGTTCTTTTTCCCGGCTGTTTTATCTGGTTTGACAGTTTCCTTGATTTTTAAACAATTCTTCAACTATGGTCTTCCAACGATTGGAAGAATTTTGGGGATTGGTTTTTTACAAGAGAGTCTATTAGGAACACCTGTCGGAGCGGTAGTAGCAACTATTTTTGTTCTTCTATGGCAAGGAGTAGCAATGCCAATCATTCTCTTTCTTGCTGGTCTTCAGAGTATTCCAAATGATATTTTAGAGGCGGCATCAATTGATGGTGCAACCAGTAAACAAACTTTTTGGAAGATTGAATTGCCCTATTTATTGCCAACGATTTCTATGGTTTTTATCCTGGCACTTAAGTCCGGTTTGACAGCCTTTGACCAAATTTTTGCGTTGACGAGTGGTGGTCCAAATAATGCTACAACGTCTCTTGGACTTTTAGTCTACAACTATGCTTTCAAGAGTAATCAATATGGATATGCGAATGCAATTGCCTTGATTTTATTCTTAATTATTGGAATTGTTTCTCTGATCCAAATCAAACTATCAAAGAAATTTGAAATCTAATAGAGGAGTCCTACACATGAAAAAAGAAGAAAAATTGAATCAGTTTTGGAAATACGTCCTCTTGATAGTCGGTGGTATTCTTATACTTGTTCCTTTGTTGGTAACAGTATTTAGTTCTTTCAAGACAACTAAGGATATCATGAATCATTTCTTTAGTTTGCCCAATCCTTTTACGTTGAGTAATTATGAACGATTGATTTCGGATGGAATTGGAGGCTATTTCTGGAATTCAGCAGTTATTACGGTGTTATCATTGATTGTAGTAGCTTTCTTTATACCAGCTGCAGCTTATTCCATTGCTCGAAATATGTCCAAGAAAAAAGCCTTTGCAATTATGTATTCGCTCTTGATCTTAGGGATATTTGTTCCATTTCAGGTGATTATGATTCCCATCACAGTTATGATGAGTAAACTAGGTTTAGCAAATATGTGGGGGCTAGTAATACTCTACCTAACTTATGCTATTCCACAGACTCTCTTCTTGTATGTTGGTTATATAAAAATCAGTGTACCGGATAGTTTGGATGAAGCTGCGGAAATTGATGGGGCTGATCGTTTTACAACTTATCGTCGAATCATCTTTCCAATGCTGAAGCCCATGCATGCTACAACCTTGATTATCAATGCTCTCTGGTTCTGGAATGACTTTATGTTGCCACTGTTGATTCTGAATAAGGATTCCAAGATGTGGACTTTGCCTCTATTCCAATACAACTACCAAGGTCAGTACTTCAATGACTATGGCCCAAGTTTTGCATCTTATATTGTGGGAATTGTAACGATAACCATTGTCTACCTCATCTTCCAAAAACATATCATTTCAGGAATGAGTAACGGGGCAGTGAAGTAAGAAAGTGCTTAGGGAATTTATAATTCCATACATAGACGAACGGTTTAGTTTATTGACAATTCTATGTAGAAAACAAGAAAGTCGTACTTAGTTGCTTGCAGTTTAGTACGAGTTCAATGTGAACAAAAATATTAAAATATCTTTCATTTACGAAGCTAGGTCATATGAGACTTGGCTTTCATCAGAAAAAGGAGAACATCTATGACCATTCAAAATAAAACTATGTTGATTACTTACTCAGATAGTCTTGGAAATAACCTTAAAGACTTGTATGAGAATTTGGAAGAACATTTTGGTGATGCTATTGGTGGAGTTCACCTTCTACCATTTTTCCCATCAACAGGAGATCGTGGATTTGCACCGGTTGACTATGACGAAGTGGATCCAGCGTTTGGTGATTGGGAGGATGTTAAGCGTTTAGGTGAGAAATATTATCTTATGTTTGACTTTATGATTAACCATATTTCTCGTCAATCTAAGTATTATAAGGACTATCAAGAAAAACATGAAGCCAGTGAATTTAAAGATCTCTTTTTAAACTGGGATAAGTTTTGGCCAGAAAACCGTCCGACACAAGCTGATGTAGATTTAATTTACAAGCGTAAGGATCGTGCACCAAAGCAAGAGATTGTTTTTGCAGATGGTTCAGTAGAACATTTGTGGAATACCTTTGGTGAGGAGCAGATTGATCTTGATGTGACCAAAGAAGTAACGATGGCATTTATCCGTAAGACCATTCAACATCTAGCAAGTAACGGGTGTGATTTGATTCGTCTAGACGCCTTTGCTTATGCAGTGAAGAAGTTAGATACCAATGATTTCTTTGTGGAACCAGATATTTGGGATTTGTTGGATAAAGTCCGAGATATCGCTGCTGAGTATGGGACAGAGCTCTTACCTGAGATTCATGAACATTATTCTATTCAGTTTAAAATAGCGGATCATGATTACTATGTTTATGATTTTGCTCTTCCAATGGTGACTCTTTATACTCTTTACAGTTCCAGAACAGAGCGTTTGGCTAAGTGGTTAAAGATGAGCCCGATGAAGCAATTTACGACTCTAGACACCCATGATGGGATTGGAGTGGTGGATGTAAAGGATATCCTGACTGATGAGGAAATTGACTATGCTTCAAATGAGCTCTATAAGGTTGGAGCTAATGTTAAACGTAAGTACTCCAGTGCAGAGTATAACAATCTAGATATCTACCAAATCAATTCAACCTATTATTCTGCACTTGGAGATGATGATGTCAAGTATTTCCTTGCCCGTCTGATTCAAGCTTTTGCCCCAGGTATTCCCCAAGTCTACTATGTGGGTCTACTAGCAGGAAAGAATGACTTGAAACTATTAGAAGAAACAAAGGAAGGTAGAAATATTAATCGTCATTACTATAGCAACGAGGAAATCGCAGAAGAAGTTCAACGTCCTGTGGTGAAGGCCCTTCTCAATCTATTTTCGTTCCGTAATCGATCAGTAGCTTTTGATTTAGAAGGAACTATTGACGTTGAAACACCAACAGCTCACAGCATTGTAATTAAACGTCAAAATAAAGATAAGTCCGTAACAGCAGTAGCAGAAATTGATTTGCAAAGTCAGACCTATCAAGTATTAGAAAACGGCAGAAAAATTCAGTTCTAGTGCTATATTAATGAAACAGTTTTTTTGTGGCGAAAACGTGTTCATTGTTCCCAAATGACGGAAAAAATGGTAGAATATAAAGATAGTTTAGCATTTATCTTCTGGAGAAATCCAGAACAGAAAGGATCCGTTTTGAAATCAATTGGATTACTGGATAAGATAAGAGGGCTTTCGAAAAAAGATTTCTTTTTGTATTTGATGATCATAAGTATCTTTTTACCTTTTTATTTGTTCTTAGCGCTCTTTGCTTTATATTTGATAGGTTTACTTGTTACTGGGGAGATGAAGGGAATTATCAAAGGATTAATCAAACATCCTGTACTTCTCTTTTTTATTGCCTATAGTAGTATCATCTCTATCGTCGCCAAGAACTGGCTTGGATTGGTTGCATCTTTACTGATGTTTCTCTTCCTCATTTTCTTTAGCTTCTACCAGAAACGTCTGACGCATGCTTTCTTTCGACTGATTCTGCAGACAATCTTGTTTGGTAGTGTGCTCTCTGCGGCTTTTGCTACTTTGGAGCATTTTCAAATTGTCAAGAAATTTAACTACGCCTTTCTTTCGCCCAATATGCAAGTATGGCACCAAAACCGTGCAGAGGTCACCTTCTTCAATCCTAACTACTATGGGATTATCTGTTGCTTCTGTATCATGATAGCTTTTTATCTCTTTACAACGACGAAGTTAAGATGGTTAAAAATCTTTTGTGTGCTAGCAGGTTTTGTGAATCTATTTGGTTTGAATTTTACGCAAAATAGAACGGCCTTTCCTGCCATCATCGCTGGTGCCATCATTTATCTCTTTACAACCATTAAAAATTGGCGCGCCTTCTGGCTCAGTATTGGTGTTTTTGGGATTGGCCTTTGTTTCCTCTTCTCAAGCGATTTGGGTGTCCGTATGGGAACGCTAGATTCTTCAATGGAGGAGCGTGTTTCAATTTGGAATGCGGGTATGACTTTGTTTAAACAAAATCCGATCTGGGGCGAGGGACCACTGACCTATATGAATTCTTATCCAAGAATTCATGCACCTTACCACGAGCACGCGCATAGTCTTTACATCGATACTATTTTAAGTTATGGTTTGATTGGAACAATTCTCCTATCCATCTCTTCGGTTATCCCGGTTCACATGATGATGGATATGAGTCAGGAGTCTGGTAAACGACCAATTATCGGTCTTTATCTCTCCTTCCTTACAGTAGTCGCTGTACATGGAATTTTTGACTTGGCTCTCTTCTGGATACAGTCGGGATTCATCTTCTTGCTGGTTATGTGCAGTCTACCACTGGAACATCGAACACTGGTGTCCGAAATGACAGATTAAGTTGATCAAGATTAGAGATCTTCTACTTTAGGTAGGAGGTCTTTTTTGTTGGTAGAAATTATTTCTAAGTCGAAATAGTTGACAGATGGAATAGCAGGTGTTACAATAGAGAAAATTTGATATAGAAATAAATTGGAGGAATCATGAGGGATAGTCATTTAGTTGCCCATCATATTCGTTTACTGAATGGGCGGATCTTTCAAAAGTTATTGAGTCAGGATCCTGGGTCTCTTTATCGGAGTGAACAGGGCAAGATTCTCACGGTGTTATGGAATAGTGAGACAGGTTGCGCTACGGCGACAGATATTGCGCTTGCGACTGGACTTGCTAACAATACGCTCACAACCATGATTAAGAAACTTGAGGAGCAAAACCTGGTCATCATTAGCCCATGTGGAATAGATAAGAGAAAGAAATATGTCAAGTTGACAGAGCAAGGTTGGTCGCAGAAAGAAGTGGGCAATCGTGTCAGTCAAAAATTAGATGCAATTTTTTATAAAGGCTTCTCTGAAGAAGAAATCCGTCAGTTTGAAAGCTATCAGGAACGCATTTTAGCAAATTTAAAAGAAAAAGAGGCATAAATCATGTCAAAACAAGTTAAAAATGCACAAAATCTATATATTCACGCTATTCAAGACGAGCGAGTTGCTGAGGCTCAAGCTCAGTCTGTAGGAGATACCTACATTCAACACTCGACAGGTGTGCCAGATGGGAAAGAAGGGTTTGTGGCTTTCTTTGCAAATTTCTTTGAGCGTTATCCCGAGCGTGAGATGAAAATTGTTCGCACCATTGAAGACGGCAATCTGGTCTTTGTCCATGTTCACCAATATCTCAATGGCGGAGAAGCGCAATGGGTGACGACGGATACTTTCCGTGCGGATGAGAATGGCCGTATCGTAGAACATTGGGATGTTATTGACTACTATCGTGCTCCAGAAAATGGACAGTTAGACCAGATCTGTGGAGATTTTGAAATCAAGGATTTGGATAAGACAGCAGAAAATAAAAAAAACGTTCGTCGTTTCTTGACAGAAGTTTTCCAAAATGGGGAGCTAGAGCAGTGGAGTGATTATGTGGCGGACGATTTGATTCAGCATAATCATGAGATTGGCCAAGGAAGTCAGGCTTATAAAAACAATGTGGCTGAACATGGTGTCACTTTCGACTTTGTTTTCCAGCTTTTGGGACAAGGAAACTATGTGGTCAGCTATGGACAGACTAAGATAGATGGAGTGACTTATGCTCAGTATGACATCTTCCGTTTGGAGGATGGCTTGATTGTGGAGCATTGGGATAATAAGGAAGTTATGCCTAAGGTAGAAGACTTGACTAATCGAGGGAAGTTTTAAATTGAGGACAAAGAATGATTGAATACAAAAATGTGGCGCTACGCTATACAGAAAAAGATGTTTTGAGAGATGTCAATTTACGGATTGAGAATGGGGAGTTCATGGTTTTAGTTGGGCCTTCTGGGTCCGGTAAGACGACCATGATTAAGATGATTAACCGTCTTTTGGAACCCACTGATGGAAATATTTATATGGATGGCAAGCGCATCAAAGACTATAATGAGCGTGAACTTCGTCTTTCTACTGGTTATGTTTTACAGGCCATTGCTCTGTTTCCCAATCTAACGGTTGCAGAAAATATTGCTCTCATTCCTGAGATGAAGGGCTGGACTAAGGAAAAAATTGCGAAGAAAACAGAAGAGCTTTTAGCTAAAGTTGGCTTGCCAGTAGCTGAGTATGGGCATCGACTTCCGAGTGCATTATCTGGTGGAGAACAGCAACGGGTCGGGATTGTCCGTGCCATGATTGGTCAGCCTAAGATCCTCCTCATGGATGAGCCCTTCTCAGCCTTGGATGCTATTTCTCGCAAGCAGTTGCAGGTTCTGACGAAAGAATTACATAAAGAGTTTGGGATGACAACCATTTTTGTAACCCATGATACGGATGAAGCTTTGAAGTTGGCGGACCGTATTGCTGTCTTGCAGGATGGAGAGATTCGTCAGGTGGCGAATCCCGAGACGATTTTAAAAGCTCCTGCCACAGAATTTGTAGCAGACTTGTTTGGAGGTAGTGTTCATGGCTAATTTGATATCAACTTTTCAGGATCGTTTTAGTGATTGGTTGACAGCTCTATCTCAACATTTGCAGTTGTCACTTTTGACCTTGTTGCTGGCCATCTTTATAGCGATTCCCTTGGCTGTTTATCTTCTCTATCATGAGAAGCTGGCGGATTGGGTCTTACAGATTGCAGGGATTTTCCAGACCATCCCGTCTCTGGCCTTGTTGGGGCTCTTTATCCCCTTGATGGGAATTGGGACCTTACCAGCTTTGACAGCTCTTGTGATTTATGCGATTTTTCCGATTTTACAAAATACCATTACTGGGTTGAAGGGAATTGATCCAAGTCTGCAGGAGGCTGGGATTGCCTTTGGGATGACCAGATGGGAACGTCTCAAGAAATTCGAAATTCCACTTGCCATGCCTGTTATGATGTCTGGGATTCGGACGGCAGCGGTCTTAATTATCGGTACGGCAACCTTGGCAGCCTTGATTGGTGCTGGGGGACTGGGTTCCTTTATCCTTTTGGGAATTGACCGTAATAATACCAGTCTGATTTTGATTGGGGCCCTTTCTTCAGCAGTACTGGCTATTGCCCTTAACTTCCTACTAAAAGTGATGGAAAAGGCAAAATTGCGGACGATTTTTTCTGGTTTTGCCTTGGTGACAATATTGCTCGGTCTGTCTTATAGCCCAACCCTCTTAGCTCAAAAAGAGAAGGAAAACTTGGTTATTGCTGGGAAATTGGGTCCAGAACCAGAAATTTTGGCCAATATGTATAAGTTGCTGATTGAAGAAAATACCAGCATGACTGCGACTGTTAAACCGAATTTTGGGAAAACAAGCTTTCTTTATGAAGCTCTGAAAAAAGGCGATATTGACATTTATCCTGAATTTACTGGTACGGTGACTGAAAGTTTGCTGCAACCATCACCGAAAGTGAGTCATGAGCCAGAGCAGGTTTATCAGGTGGCGCGTGATGGTATTGCCAAACAGGATCATCTAGCCTATCTCAAACCCATGTCTTATCAAAATACCTATGCTGTAGCTGTTCCGAAAAAGATTGCTCAAGAATATGGCTTGAAGACCATTTCGGACTTGAAAAAAGTGGAAGGGCAGTTGAAGGCAGGCTTTACACTTGAGTTTAATGACCGTGAAGATGGAAATAAAGGCTTGCAGTCAATGTATGGTCTCAATCTCAATGTGGCGACCATGGAGCCAGCCCTTCGCTATCAGGCAATTCAGTCAGGTGATATTCAAATCACGGACGCCTATTCGACCGATGCAGAGTTGGCGCGTTATGATTTGCAGGTCTTGGAGGATGACAAACAACTCTTCCCACCTTATCAAGGGGCTCCACTAATGAAAGAAGTTCTTCTCAAGAAACATCCTGAGTTGGAGACGGTTCTCAATAAATTGGCTGGTAAAATTACTGAAAGCCAGATGAGCCAGCTCAACTACCAAGTCGGTGTTGAAGGCAAGTCAGCAGAACAAGTAGCCAAGGAGTTTCTACAAGAACAAGGAATGTTGAAGAAATAGATTGAAAATGTCAAACTCAACTTCTTTAAATGACCATACAGAAGAATGCTCAGACAATCTTGTCTGGGCTTTTTGGGTGTCAGAATTAATGATTTTCATTTTTAAATGGAAAATAAGAGGAAATTTTTAGGATTTTCTAAAATTTTACTGTAAATACACTTGACTATTCACAAAATAGGTGTATAATGTGTTGTGAACTACTTAACAAATAAGGATTTCCAGCTCATGTCGACTAAGGATGGAAATCTTGTGTATAGACAGTTCAGTAGATATATAATAGAGCGTTGCGTCCGAAAGTCTATCCAGACACGGCTCTTAAAAAACAAAAGGAGAAGATTATGAAAACAGAACCGATTCATCGTACCAGTATGTGGAAATTTAAGTTAAGTGCTGCCACCATGACTTTGATTCCCGCTGCCGTGGGGATTAACTATGTTGCCAAAGCCTTGGCGGAGGGGTTAAAGTTGCCCGTTTGGCTGGGGTCTTTGGGAACCTTTCTTACCAGCATGTTGGCTGGGCCGGTTGCCGGTGCCATTAGTGGTTTCATCAACAACGTGATCTATGGGCTGACCTTATCGCCAATTTCAACCGTGTATGCGATTACCAGCATCGGAATTGGGATTGCTGTCGGAGTTTTGCACGCCAATGGGTGGTTCTCGTCAGCGCGACGAGTATTTGTTTCTGCTATTATTATTGCCATCGTTTCAGCTGTCATTTCAACGCCATTCAACGTCATCTTTTGGGGTGGTCAGACCGGTATCGCTTGGGGTGACTCATTGTTTGCGGTAATGGTCGCCAATCATGCACCAGTGTGGCTGGCCTCATTTACCGATGAGTTTGTCTTGGATATTTTGGATAAAGTCTGCGTGGCCTACCTGGCATTCTTCATCTATCGTCAGCTGCCGAAGCGGATGGTGCACTTCTTTAGCGATGATAAATGATGACTGATAAAACATTGATTTCTGGAGCGCCACGGGTCAAGCTCAAGTGGTACCAGGTGATCGATCCGATTACTAAGCTCTTGTTCATCTTGGACATGACGTTGTTGAGCTTTGCCAGTATGAATTTATTGCTTCAGGCCGGATTAATTCTTGTCGCAACACTGCTATTGTTATTTTCCAAATTGAGTTCTACCACCTTTAAGGCACTGGGATTCAGCCTGTTTCTGATTTGCACCATGCTGATCATCCAAGGGTTATTTTACAGTCGGAATCAAACTGTGCTGTTTTCTGTGCTTGGGGTGTCGTTCTACAAAGAAGGCCTGATTTACGCCACCACTCTGGGTTGTCGAGTATTGGTGATTATTTTGACCAGTGGCTTTTTTATGGTGACCACGAGTATTTCAGAAAACGCGGCCTATTTGGAACTGTCCGGATTGTCTTATAAAACCGTCTACGTTCTGATGTCGGTGTGTTATATTTTGCCGGAAATGATGCGCAATATGCGGAAAATCCAGCAGGCACAAAAAGTTCGCGGAACCAATCCGCAAAAAACGTTGATTCAGAAATTAAAGTCAGTCCTGCCGGTTCTAATTCCATTGGTGATTAAGACCTTGGATCAATCGATGACGCGGTCGATTTCTCTCCAACTGAGAGGTTTTGATAATCTCAACCGGACTGTCAGAACCTCCCAGCGCGTGTATCGCCTGTCGCGGACGCTGCACATTGGTCTGACTGGATTGGCAATTTTATTGATTGGGTGGAAGATATGGACGAAGATAAACGGATTGTAATTGAAAATTTGACCACCCGTTATCCGGGTACTGAGCAACCACAACTGCGTCAGATTAACGCGGAGGTTCATACCGGCCAGGTGGTTGGGATTATCGGGAATAGCCACTCCGGCAAATCGACTTTGTGCCGTGTTCTGGCAGGGGTCATTCCCAAAATTGTGTCTGCTGAGATTGAGGGCGATTGGCACATGTTTGGCCAGCGAGTGTCTGACAATTGGCCCGTTTATAATGCCATGAATGGAGTTGTACTGCAAAATCCAGCTGGCCAACTAAGCGGGTTGGCAGACACGGTTGCCGATGAAATCGCCTTTGACTTGATTAATCAGGGAATGGCTGAAGGACTGATTCAAAAACGGGTTGAAGAAGTTGCCACGCAAATGGGGCTGATTGAACAGCTGAATTTGCGTCCCGAGAGCCTTTCCGGTGGTCAGATCCAGCGGTTGGCAATTGCCACGGCGATTGTGGCTAATCCGGCTGTTTTGATTATGGATGATCCGACCAGTGAGATGGATCCCCTTGGCCGCCGGCAATTTTTCCAATGGCTGGCCCAAGTCAAAGAGACGACTGTCTTCATTGTCACCAGTGAAATTGACGATTTGTGCGAAGTCGCCGACGTTGTGTGGGTGCTGCACGAGGGTCAAATGGTAGCCCAGGGCAGGCCGGGTGAGGTGTTTAATCATTTGGCAGCTGACTGGCAGATTCCAGCCCCGACAATCCAGCAACTTGCTCAAAAAATGGATTGGCACTTGGCTGATGGCCGGTATCCAGTGAATTACGCTGATCTGAAGGAGGTTCGTTATGTCCACAATTGAACTGAGCCACCTGACGTTCACTTATCCGGAACGGTCCTTTAGCTTGGATGTTGAAGACAAACACTTCGCCGATCCGATGGTGGCGATTGTCGGCCAAAATGGTGCCGGCAAATCAACGCTCTTCAAATTGTTGACGGGTTTGCTGACACCACAAACCGGTGTGATTAAGATCGATGGAGAAAATTTTAATGATCTTAAACCAGTCGAAAAGTTACTGAAGGTTGGGATTACTTTTCAGAATCCTGACGATCAGCTTTTCAACCCGACCGTTCAACGAGAGGTGGAGTGGAATGTCGCGCAGGTCATGGATGACCACGACACGATTACGAGGCGGGCTTTAGCGGCTCTAAAAAGAGTTGGCTTGGATGATAAAACAGCTGAAAGTCCATATGACCTGTCATTGTCGGAACGCAAGCTGTTGAGCGTTGCCACAGTTTTGGCAGTGGATCCGGCGATTTATTTATTTGATGAGCCGATGATGTCGCTTGATTGGGAAAGCCGGCGCAAGTTGACCGCAATTTTCCATCAGTTGGCTGATTCGGGCCACCAAGTTGTGACCATCACCCATGACATGGATTGGGTCGCCGCCGAGTTTGAGTCGGTGTATGTTATGGAACACGGGAAGTTTGGCTTCGCCGGCAGTCCACGGGAATTGTTCAGCAATCACGAACTTGTCCAGCGAGTGGGATTACTACCACCGCGGATTATGGACATAGCGGAGTCGCTGGGTGATTCACAGACATATTTATCGGTTAATGATTATTGCCAGAAAAATCGAGATGTATAGAAAAAGTCACCTCTGCGGGTTTTCCAGGTTGAAGGATTAACTTCAGCTTCTGGCAAAAACTCACATGGGTGACTTTTGTGTTTAATAACGTTTCATGATCATCGGGTGCTTCCTCAGATCACTCGGTTTGATTTTACTTTGTTTCATGGTCATAATCATATACCATTTCTTTTGGATTTTTTGTTTGACTAATACAAAATAGGTCTTCATAGGTCTTCGCATTTTTAGCGCCCATTAGGATCATCAGTATAATTTTCTGAATTAGGAGACTGTCCCATCACTATTCGAACTTCGTCTCCCAACTTACGCTGTTCCCATTCATCCGTGAACCCTTTAAATCGCAATTCTGGAACTTTCTTTTTAACTGAATCATCTATTTTCGCCATAGTCCCCACCATTTTATTGGTTTTTCTTGTTCTTCTATCCTTTTTTGATCTTTGATTTGTTCCTGTAAATTTTCCAACTTCTCTTTAAGAGCGTTCACTTCATCTTTATATTGATTGTCTAAGTGTTTGAATTCTGTTTCCTGTGAGGGCATTTTGAGGGCTTTTAAGTTATCATTTCCGCCTTGTATGCTTCTAGCAACTTTTTATCTTGCAAGGCTAATCGTTGTTACTGGTCTAACAAATTAGTTAATTTTTCTATTTGTTGGTCTTTGCTACTTATTTGTTGGTCTTTGGTATTTGATTTGCTACTACTTTCTACTTTACCTAAAATTATTTTTTCTGCTTTAGAATTTATTAGATTAGACCCATTGGAACTTTTAAGCTGTAATTCTTTTGGTAACCTTTGGTAGTGATATTGAATATTTTGTTTTGTAACACTCAACTCATCCGCCAGCTCTTTGATCGTTTTTAAGTCTTCACTCATGGTTTAAGTCCTGCCTTTTAACCGTTGGTAGATATTGTTCAATGGCTTTTTTGAGGTAGCGTGCGATATTATGTTTAGAATATTCTTCACGTCTGCTGGCAACATAAGACAAGTGGTCTTTAACACTATTTAGCCCTCTTAATTCTTTCAGTTCGTCATAGAGGGGGTAAACATGGACTTGCAATCCTGCCATGATTTTTGTATCTTGCATTTCAAACGGACTTAGCAACATATTTTCTAGCAATAGCGTGGTGTACTTGCTTTTCATTGCTTCAATAGCTAGCTTATCTTCGGTTTCTGCTTTGCGTGCTTTATCTTCTTGATAGGCGGTATCTTCTAACTTATAGCTGTTATCGTCTGCTCGACGTTTCTTTCGTAACCAGATATCCAATGTTAAACCGTCCGCATCAATCGCTCGATAGAGATAATGCCAACGCCCCTTAATTTTGATATAGGTTTCATCCATTTTCCACGAATAGAAGGACTGTTTATTTTTCTTTTTCCAGAGATGATAGAGGATTTTACTGTATTCTTGAACCCACCGATAAATCGTAGTGTGACAAACATTTATTCCACGGTCATAAAGCAATTCCTGAACTTCACGATAGCTCAGATTGTAACATAGGTAATAACCAACAGCGACAATGATGACGTCTTGTTGGAATTGTTTGCCTTTAAAATGATTCATCTCTCAAGCCTTACTAACCTTTTTTCTGCTCTTTGAGAAGCTGAAGGTCGTGCTAGTAACTACCTATTTGGTTTGATTAATTCCATTATTTATCTGGTGCTTGCCCTTCAAAAAGGCTTCTATGGTGAGGTTTTAACAACTCTCTATTTTACAATTATGCAGCCAATTGGACTTCTAGTGTGGATCTACCAAGCACAGTTCAAGAAAGAAAAGTAGGAGTTTGTCGCGCGTAAACTGGACGGCAAGGGTTGGACCAAGTATCTTTCCGTTAGTGTTCTTTGGTGGTTGGCCTTTGGATTCATTTATCAGTCTATCGGAGCCAATCGTCCTTATCGCGATTCCATCACCGATGCGACCAATGGGGTTGGGCAAATCCTCATGACAGCTGTTTACCGTGAACAATGGATATTCTGGGCTTCTACCAATGTCTTTTCAATCTATCTCTGGTGGGGAGAAAGCCTGAAAATCCAAGGGAAATACCTAATTTATCTCATCAATAGTCTAGTTGGGTGGTATCAGTGGAGCAAGGCAGCAAAAAGCGCTTAAAAAAGTAAAAAAAGGATCAGATGATCCTTTTTTTGTGTTAGAGCAAAATGAATAATACCGTAATGATAATAGCGGTCGTTATACGAACGATGTGGTGCGAGATATGTTGTTTTTCTTTCTGTTGGCCGTTCCAGTAGGCACCATAGCAGACGATACTCGAGCCCACAATCCATAGAAGAATGGTTGCAAGTGGGACGAAGTAAAAGATAGCTAGAGCCAAAGAGGTGAGACAACTGCCGACCAAGATACACTTGTTTCCCAAACTGTAGTTCTTTTGTTTCATGGCTGAAAAGGCAGCAGCAAGGTGAAGCAATGAGAAGGCGAGAGCTAGTACAATTGTTAGTATTCCTAGAATCATCGAAGTTAACATAGTTGGTTCCTTTCTGAGTTTCAGGCTTAGTTATCAAGTGGAGTTGTAGAGGTCATCTCCATTACATCAAGGTAAAATCTCACCACTTGCTCTTCGGTATAAGATTTTCCTTTTTTTAGCCACCAAGTTAGGGTCTCGATAAAGTTCGTCACAACAAAATGCTGGAGGTAGGAGGCCGGAATGTTTGGATAGGCCTCTTGCAAGTCATCCGCCACCATGGGATAAACGTGGTGTTCGAGTTCCTTGTGTAGTTGGCGGAGGAAGTAGTCGTTTTTAGAAAAAAGGAGACTGGTGACATGGTCCTGGTTTTTCTGAAAATGTAAAAAGATATGTGCGAGGTAATCCTTGGTCGTAAAGTGTCCTTCCCTTTCAAAGAGATGATGAAAGAGGTAGCGACAGAGCTCATCTAAAAGGAGTTCCTTACTTTCATAGTGACAGTAAAAAGTAGAACGTCCAACATCTGCTAGGTCAATGATATCCTGGACAGTAGTGGCATCATAGCCCTTGTCGTTCAAAAGTTGTAAAAAAGCTTGATAGATAGCTTTTTTCGTCTTACTAACCCGACGGTCTCTTTTTGGCATATAGACACTTGAGACAAACTGTTCAGAACTGAACATAGTTTACAGTTTGCTTCTATCCTTTCTTTGGATTTTATTAGATAATACAAATGAAAGAAGTATGTATATACCCATTATACCAAAGGAGGGAGAGAAATGAGTTCTAAAACATCAATCTGGTTATCTTTTTTCTTAAATTTAAGCTATGCTATTGTTGAGTTTATCGCAGGAGGAATCTTTGGTTCGAGTGCTGTTCTTGCTGATTCTGTTCATGACTTAGGAGATGCTATAGCCATTGGCATATCAGCCCTTTTAGAAACAATCTCAAACCGAGAAGAAGATGGGCAGTACACCTTGGGTTACAAGCGTTTCAGCCTTTTAGGGGCTATGCTAACGGCTGTGATTCTTATGATAGGGTCTGTCCTAGTGATTTTGGAAAATGTCACAAAGATCGTTCACCCACAACCCGTTAATGAGGAAGGGATCCTCTGGCTGGGAATCATTGCAGTGACCATTAATGTGCTAGCTAGTCTAGTAGTCCGTAAAGGAAAGACAAAGAACGAGTCAATTCTTAGCTTGCATTTTTTGGAAGACACTCTTGGTTGGTTGGCTGTCATTCTAATGGCGATTATCCTTCGGTATACAGATTGGTATATCCTCGATCCGCTTTTGTCTCTAGTTATTTCTATCTTTATTCTATCGAAAGCCATTCCTCGCTTTTGGAGCACGCTGAAAATTTTCCTAGATGCTGTGCCAGAAGGGGTTGAGACAAGTGATTTGGAGAAAGATTTAGAGGCTCTACCCAATGTCAAAAGTGTCAATCAACTTAGCATTTGGTCCATGGACAGTCTGGAGAACAATGCTGTTGTCCACATTTGTATCTGGGATTGGGAACAGATGATGGAGACCAAAGAAGTGGTGCGTCAATTTTTAGAAGAAAGAGGCGTGCAGAATATCACTATTGAAGTGGATAGCAGTCAAAGCAATCATGCGCAACATAAGCGGAGGGTGAGAGAGTTAGAGCAGAAGCATGGGCATCATCATTAGAAAAACGACCTCGCTAGAGGTCGTTTTGTTATCCTATTCATTCCTTGTACTTTCTCTCAAAGTCAGTCTGGTTCCCAGCATGGTTAGGCTAGGAATTTTCCGACCATGGAGAACTTCCTTGTTAAGAATATCCATACCTGCTCGGCCCATTTCTTCGGTATAGACGGTAATGCTAGAAAGGGGAGGATAGACCTGCTTGGTCAGGCTGGTGTCGTTAAAAGAAATGAGGCTGACGCGGTCTGGCAGGCAGATTCCAGCTTCTTGGAGGGCACGGAGGGCACCGATAGCTAAACTATCGCTAGCTGCAAAAAATGCTGGTGGCAGTTGGTCTCCCAAACTCTGAATAGCCTCCTTCATCAAGTCATAGCCAGACTGGGCGGTAAAGCTTCCCTGAAAGACCAGTTCTTCATGGTAGATTCCTTTTGCTTGGGTAATGTCTTTGAAATTTTCTAGCCGCTTATCCTGGATAATTTCTTCCTGGTCGGTTGTTTTCTCAAGACCTGTGAGAATTCCGATACGGTTCATCCCTTGGCTGAGGAAATGGTCTACAACTTGTTTCACAGCAGTGTAGAAGTCAGTGATAATACAGGTGTGACCTAATGAGAGGGTATCGCTGTCTATAAAGACTAGGGGTTTTTGGTATTCTTCAAAGGCAGAAATCTGTGCTCGACTGAACTTTCCAATACAGAGAATACCGATTACTTCCTCGCTCAGTGTAAAAGGATGGTCGTTAAAATAGCGCAAGATATCGTAGTCCAACTCTTGGGCTCTTTTTTCAATACCGAGACGAATCTGGTAGTAGTAGAGGTCGTCCAGTTCCCCCTGCTCGCTGACCCATTGGATAATGGCAATCTTCTGCTTGGGTTTGTGGGAATCGCCTGTCTTTAGATGCTTGGTATAGCCTAGCTCTTCAGCGACAGTTAAAATACGGTGTCTGGTTTCTTCGGTGACAGATAGGCTCTGGTCGCGATTGAGGACGCGAGATACGGTTGCGATAGAGACAGAGGCTAGCTGTGCAATGTCTTTTAAGGTAGCCATAAATCCTCCTTCTTTTAGGTTAGTATATCATATTTTTCTTCTTTTTACCGATTGTTTAGTAAAAGTTTAGTAAAAAGGATTGACCTTGGCAACTCCCTTGGATACAATAGAAGAAAACGATTACACGTTAAGGTGACTTAACGGACAGTCAAAGGAGAATTCATATGACACAACATCTTACTGCTGAAGCCCTTCGCAAAGACTTTCTTGCCGTTTTTGGTCAAGAAGCAGACCAAACTTTCTTTTCACCAGGTCGTATCAATCTGATTGGTGAACACACAGACTACAACGGTGGGCACGTTTTTCCGGCGGCTATTTCCTTGGGAACTTATGGGGCGGCTCGTAAGCGTGACGACCAAGTCTTGCGTTTCTACTCAGCCAACTTTGAGGACAAGGGCATCATCGAAGTTCCTCTTGCTGACCTCAAGTTTGAAAAAGAGCACAGCTGGACCAACTATCCAAAAGGGGTTCTTCATTTCTTGCAAGAAGCTGGGCATGTCATTGACAACGGTTTTGATTTTTATGTCTTTGGGAATATCCCAAATGGTGCAGGCTTGTCTTCATCAGCATCTTTGGAACTTTTGACAGGGGTTGTGGCAGAGCATCTCTTTGATTTAAAACTAGACCGTTTGGATTTGGTTAAAATCGGAAAACAAACAGAGAACAACTTTATCGGAGTCAACTCTGGTATCATGGACCAGTTTGCTATCGGTATGGGCGCTGATCAACGTGCTATTTACCTAGATACCAATACTTTGGAGTACGACTTGGTGCCACTTGATTTGAAGGACAATGTCGTTGTCATCATGAATACTAACAAGCGCCGTGAATTGGCGGATTCTAAATATAATGAGCGCCGTGCTGAGTGTGAAAAAGCAGTGGAAGAATTGCAAGTCGCCTTGGATATTCAGACCTTGGGTGAATTGGACGAGTGGGCCTTTGACCAATACAGCTATCTGATCAAAGACGAAAATCGTTTGAAACGTGCTCGTCATGCTGTGCTTGAAAACCAACGTACTCTTAAAGCACAAGCAGCCCTTCAAGCAGGTGATTTGGAAACATTTGGTCGCTTGATGAATGCTTCTCACGTTTCTCTGGAACATGACTACGAAGTAACTGGCTTGGAATTGGATACCCTTGTTCACACAGCTTGGGCTCAAGAAGGTGTTCTTGGTGCTCGTATGACAGGGGCAGGTTTTGGTGGCTGTGCCATTGCCTTGGTGCAAAAAGATACTGTTGAGGACTTTAAAGAAGCTGTAGGCAAACACTACGAAGAAGTAGTTGGATACGCTCCAAGCTTCTACATCGCTGAAGTTGCAGGTGGCACTCGCGTCCTTGACTAGTCAAAAGGAGGCTCTATAGTGATCTTAGTAGATAAATTTGTAACCCACGTCATTTCTGAAAGTTCATTTGAGGAAATGGATCGCATCTACCTGACCAATCGTGTTTTGGCACGAGTGGGAGACGGTGTTTTGGAAGTTGAGACTGATCTGGATAAATTGATTGACCTCAAGGACCAGTTGGTTGAGGAAGCGGTTCGATTAGAGACGATTGAGGATAGTCAGGCTGCGCGTGAAATCCTCGGTGCTGAACTAATGGACTTGGTAACGCCTTGTCCAAGTCAGGTCAATCGTGACTTCTGGGCAACCTATGCCCAATCTCCCGAACAGGCAATTGCGGACTTCTACCAACTTAGCCAGAAAAATGACTACATCAAACTCAAGGCCATTGCTAAAAATATTGCTTATCGTGTTCCATCTGACTACGGAGAACTTGAGATTACCATCAACCTCTCTAAGCCTGAAAAGGATCCAAAGGAGATTGCGGCAGCCAAGTTGGCGCAAGCTAGCCATTATCCCCAGTGTCAGCTTTGTCTAGAGAACGAAGGCTATCATGGTCGAATTAACCATCCAGCTCGCAGCAATCACCGCATTATCCGTTTTGAAATGGCTGGTCAGGAGTGGGGCTTCCAGTATTCGCCCTATGCTTATTTTAATGAGCACTGTATTTTCTTAGATGGGAAGCATCGTCCCATGGCGATTAGTCGTCTCAGCTTTGAGCGTCTGCTGTCTATCGTTGAACAGTTTCCAGGCTATTTTGCGGGTTCAAATGCGGACCTTCCGATTGTGGGAGGCTCTATTCTAACCCATGACCACTATCAGGGAGGACGTCACGTATTTCCCATGGAATTGGCTTCCTTGCAAAAGACTTTTCGATTTGCTGGTTTTGAGCAGGTCGAGGCTGGGATTGTCAAGTGGCCCATGTCAGTGTTGCGTCTGACTTCGGATTCTAAAGAGGATTTGATCAACTTGGCTGATAAGATATTGCAGGAATGGCGTCAGTATTCAGATCCTGCAGTACAGATTTTGTCAGAGACAGACGGGACACCACACCATACCATTACCCCCATTGCCCGTAAACGCGATGGACAGTTTGAGTTGGACTTGGTCTTGCGAGACAATCAGACATCGCCAGAGCATCCTGATGGCATCTATCATCCCCACAAG
Source organism: Streptococcus oralis (assembly GCF_018448765.2). Classification (GTDB taxonomy): domain Bacteria; phylum Bacillota; class Bacilli; order Lactobacillales; family Streptococcaceae; genus Streptococcus; species Streptococcus oralis_BM. The sequence continues at coordinate 1,463,400 of NZ_JAHCMC020000001.1, read as the reverse complement.
GATGTCCAACATATCAAGAAGGAAAATATCGGCTTGATTGAGGTCATGGGCTTGGCTATCTTGCCACCTCGTTTGAAAGCAGAAGTGGAGCAAGTTGCAAGCTATCTTGTAGGAGATGATGAAGCAGTTGCAGACTATCATCAGGAATGGGCAGACCAGCTCAAAGCCCAACATCCAGACCTAGCGGATAAAGAAAAAGCCCTTGAAATCGTCAAGGACTCTGTGGGTGCTATCTTTACGCGTGTTTTGGAGGACGCAGGGGTTTACAATCAGACAGAACAAGGACAAGCAGCCTTTATGCGCTTTGTAGAACAGGTCGGAATTTTGCCAGACTAGGAGCTTTCTCCTTGCACAGTCCTATAAAAAGTAGTATCATAGTGTCGTTTGAACTATCAGGAGGAAACGATGAAAGATTTGCATTTTGACGCTATATCTGCCTTTGAAAATTACGAAATAGAAAAAATGAGAGATGGTCATGTTATGGTGACGACAAAAGTAGTGGACTCGTCGCTCAACTACTATGGCAATGCCCATGGTGGCTATCTCTTTACCCTTTGTGACCAGATTAGTGGTCTAGTGGTTATCTCGCTGGGGCTTGATGGAGTGACGCTTCAGTCCTCTATCAACTACCTCAAGGCAGGAAAACGCGACGATGTGCTGACCATTAAAGGAGAATGTGTCCATCATGGACGCACAACCTGTGTGGTAGATGTCGATATCACCAATCAAGAAGGCAGAAATGTCTGCAAAGCAACCTTTACCATGTTTGTCACAGGCCAGCGGTCTGAAAAAAGACAGGTAAGGATATAGAGAAACAAAAAAGAGGTGTGAGCCTCTTTTTCTTATTTCTTTTTCCGATTTAATACGGCATTGAGGATAATGGCAAGTAGGCTGGCTACGACGATTCCGTTTGAGAAGAACATTTGGAAGGCTGTAGGCATGCTGACAAAGAGATTACTGTTATTGAGTCCGACACCTGCAGCGATTGAAACAGCTGCGATAAGGAAGTTGTGCTCATTGTTAGCAAAGTCAACACGGGCGAGGATTTGCATCCCTTGAAGGGAAACAAAACCAAACATCACCAGCATGGCACCACCAAGAACAGGGCTTGGAATGATTTGGGCAAGGGCGCCAAACTTAGGTAGAAGTCCAAGGAGGACTAGGAAACCAGCTGCATAATAGATTGGCAGGCGAGTCTTGATACCTGACAATTTAACCAAACCAACGTTTTGTGAAAATCCTGTGTAAGGGAAGGTATTAAAGATTCCTCCGAGAAGAACAGCTAAACCTTCTGCGCGGTAGCCGTTGCGTAGGCGCGTGCTGTCGATTGGGTCTTTTGTGATATCAGACAAGGCTAGGTAAACACCCGTTGACTCAACCATAGACACCGTTGCAATGATACACATCATGACGATAGAGGAGATTTCAAAGGTTGGCACCCCAAAGTAGAGGGGAGTAGGAACATGGACAAGTGGTGCTGCCGCAACAGGGGAGAAATCAACCAAACCCATAGTAGCAGCAATGGCGGTTCCGACAACCAGACCAATCAAAATGGAGATAGACTTGATAAATCCTTTGGTAAAGATGTTGATCAAGAGGATGATCAGAACAGTGATTGCAGCAAGCAAGAGACTTTGACCAGTTGGCTCTGGAACGTTATTTCCCATATTTCCAATAGCGACAGGAATCAGGGTCAATCCAATCGTGGTAATGACAGAGCCCGTTACGATAGATGGGAAGAGATTGGCCACTTTTGAGAAGATGCCTGAAATCAGAACCACATAAATCCCTGAAACGATAAGGGCACCAAACATAGCACCGCTACCGTGGCTTTGCCCAATCATAATCAAAGGAGCGACGGATTGGAAGGCTACTCCGAGAACGACTGGTAGTCCAATTCCAAAGTATTTGTTGAGTTGGAGTTGGAGGAAGGTGGCCACCCCACACATGAAGATATCTGTGGAGATTAGGTAGGTCAATTGCTCAGCTGAATAGCCAAGAGCCGTCGCAATCATAATAGGAACTAGGATAGAGCCTGAGTACATTGCGAGAAGGTGCTGAAGCCCTAGAACCGCAGCTTGCGAGTGTTTTTCTTGTTGTTGCATTAGAGATCTGCCTCCTTAAATACGACCTGACCGTTTTCAAAACGTTCCAAACGAGCGAGTGATAGAACTGGATAGCCAGCTTTCTCAAGCAAATCACGACCATCCTGGAAGGATTTTTCAATCACGATACCAATCGCTTCAACTTTAGCTCCGGCCTGTTCGATGATTTGGATCAAGCCTTTGGCAGCTTGTCCATTTGCTAGGAAATCATCGATAATCAAGACCTTGTCCTCAGGTGAGAGGAATTTTCCAGCGATGGAGACCGTGCTCGTCACCTGCTTGGTAAAGGAGTAAACCTCAGCAGTTAAGATGCCTTCGTTCATAGTGATGTTTTTAGCTTTCTTTGCGAAAATCATGGGAACGTCTAAGGCTTCGGCAGTAAAAACGGCTGGGGCAATGCCTGACGCTTCAATGGTCACGACCTTGGTAATGCCAGCAGCAGCGAATTTGTCCGCAAATACCTTACCAATCTCCCGCATCAAGCTAAAGTCAACTTGGTGAGTTAAAAAGGAATCCACCTTGAGGATATTGTCCCCCAAGATATGCCCATCCTCGAGGATGCGCTCTTCTAATAATTTCATAAGACCTCCTAAAGTCTAAAAGATGCTTCATTTGCTTGTTTAGAGATTCTGGCAAGAAATAGAAAAAGGGCCTACTTAACAGATAAGCAAGCCCTCCAAACAGGTATGGCCCAACCCATACCTTCAGCAGACTTACTCATTGTTAGGTGTTCCGGCACCTTGTAGAAACGTCGTGCCAATTCACGACATAAACAAGTAAAATGATGTTCAATTTTAAATAGGCTGACGCCAATGTTTTTATTTTACACTAATTAACTTTATAAATCAAATATTTTGTTAATGTTTAGATATAAAAAACGAACAAATTGAAGAAAAAAGAGCAAAAGCTCAATTGTAAGTTAACATTTATACTCAATGAAAATCAAAGAGCAAACTAGGAAGCTAGCCGCAGGTTGCTCAAAACACTGTTTTGAGGTTGCAGATGGAAGCTGACGTGGTTTGAAGAGATTTTCGAAGAGCATTAGAAGAATTTTTCATCATAAAAGGCGTATTATCAGGATTTTTCAAGACCTGATAATATGCCTTTTTCTGATTTGAAAAATTTTTTCCAGTCTCTATTCTTCTATTCGCTAAATCTTAAAAAATAGCCATCTGGATCCAAGACTGCAAATTCATGAGGATAGATATAATGATCTCCAACACGAAATGTTCGTTTAGTCAAAGGACGATAAATAGGATAGTTGGCCTCCAGCAGTTTTTGGTGGAGCTGAGGGACATCTTCAATGCCAAAGGAAATATTGACACCGCGCCCGAAAGGATAGGTTAGTTGGGCTAATTCTTCTGTGCTGCCTTCTTCTAGCATAAGTTGGCAGTCTTCAAGCGAGAGGAAGAGAAATTTCTCCTCTGGACGCTCGTATTCGACAGAAAATCCTAGCAAGTCGCAGTAGAAGTGGCGTGACTTTTCGAGGTCAGATACTACAAATTCAGGAATGACAGCTTGATAGTCCATTAGCTTTCTCCTTAGAGCTCAATCTCCATGACAATGGGTGTGTGGTCTTGGCGCGCACCAGAGTCAATCATGTCGGACTGAGTCACCTTGTCAGCCACGCGATTGCTGGTGAGCCAGTAGTCGATTCTCCAGCCTGTATTGTTGATTTTAGAAGTCTTGCTGCGTTGCGCCCACCAAGTGTAGCGCTCTGGGACATCACCGTGAATATGGCGGAAGGTGTCAGTAAATCCAGTTGCCAAAAGGTTGGTAAAACCAGCACGTTCCTCGTCTGTAAAACCAGGTGAACGGCGGTTGCTGGCAGGATTTGCAAGGTCGATTTCCTTGTGGGCTACGTTGTAGTCTCCAGTCGCAAGGACTGGTTTTTCTTTGTCTAGTTGCGCCAAATACTCAGCGTATTTGACATCCCAGACTTGACGCTCTTCCAAGCGTTTGAGACCATCGCCAGCGTTTGGAGTGTATACTTGGGTCACGAAAAATGTATCAAATTCCAAGGTGATGATGCGACCTTCCAAGTCCATGGTAGAAGGGGCACCGATTTCTGGAAAAGTGACAGTGGGTGTGAGTTCTTTCTTATAAAGGAACATGGTTCCAGCATAGCCTTTGCGGGCAGGTTCTTGAGAAGAACGCCACGTGTTTTCGTAGTTTGGAAAGAGTTCAGCTAAAATTTCCAAGTGTTTTTTAGTAGGACCCTTGGCAGAAAGCTTGGTTTCTTGGATAGCGATGATATCAGCATTTTCAGCGACCAAGGTTTGTAGTACCTCTTGGGACAATTTGGCACGAGTTGAGTCACTAGTTAGGGCAGCATTGAGGGAATCAATATTCCATGAGATGAGTTTCATAAAGTTACCTTTTTCATTCAGATTATAGATTTTATTATATCAAAAAAAGGTCCATTTCCCCAACGTATGGCTTGAAAAATCACTCTCTTTCGTTTATAATTAAGAATGATTTTATGAAAGGGAGTGAAAATAAATGAAATTTTACTCATATGACTATGTACTTAGCCAAATCAGTCAGCAAAATGGCATCATGATTGGCTTTGGAATTGTTCTCCTAGCTATCACAGGATTTTTTGCTTTTAAAGCCTATCGAGATAAAAAGGGGACTAAGTTTCGGGAATTGGTCATGATTTTGGCCTTGACCTTGGTGGCCATGCTTTTGGTGACAATCTCAAAATACCAGACCAATCAAGCCTCTAACAACCAATTTCAAACCTCCCTTCATTTCATAGAGGTTGTTTCCAAAGACTTGGGAGTGGATAAATCAGAAGTTTATGTCAATACTTCTGCAGCCACTGATGGAGCGCTTGTCAAGGTAGGTCCAAATTTCTACCGAGCCATGAACGGGAGCCAACCAGACAAGTATCTTTTAGAGAAATTAGAATTGAATCAAACAGACGCTATTGAATTGGTGGAGGTAAACAAATGACACTCAATTATATGGAAATTTTAATCAAACTGGCCTTGGGGCTCTTCTCGCTTGTTTTTGTTATCAATGTGACAGGAAAGGGGAACCTAGCACCTAACTCTGCGACAGACCAAATTCAGAACTATGTTCTCGGTGGTATCATCGGTGGGGTGATTTACAATAGTTCTATCAGCATTCTCCAGTATGCAGTGATTTTGATGATGTGGACGATTTTGGTCTTGACCCTCAAGTGGCTCAATAACAATGTTCGTTTTGTCAAACGCTTGATTGATGGAAAACCAACTCTCCTTATCAAAAATGGGCAGATTGACCCAGAAGCCTGTCGTTCAGTTGGCTTGTCTGCATCGGATGTAGCCCTCAAACTTCGTAGCCAAGGAATTTTCCAGATGAAGCAAGTCAAACGAGCTGTGCAGGAGCAAAATGGCCAACTCATCGTAGTCCAAATGGGAGATGAGAATCCCAAGTATCCTGTTGTCACAGATGGTGTTATCCAAGTGGAAATTTTGGAGTCGATTGGTCGTAACGAAGAATGGCTGCTTGATAACCTCAGCAAGCAAGGGCATGACAATGTAGCCAATATCTTTATCGCTGAGTATGACAAGGGTGTCGTCTCAGTCGTAACTTATGAATAAGAAAAACCTGGGGTCTTGTACTCTTCAAAAATCAAATTCAAACTGCGTCAACGTCGCCTTGCCGTATGTAGGTTACTGACTTCGTCAGTTCTATCTACAACCTCAAAGCAGTGCTTTGAGCAGCCTGCGGCTAGTTTCCTAGTTTGCTCTTTGATTTTCATTGAGTCTTGGCCTCAGGTTTCCATTTGCAATCAGAAAGGGATTTTATGTCCATTATTCAAAAACTCTGGTGGTTTTTCAAGTTAGAAAAACGCCGTTATCTAGTCGGGATTGTGGCCTTGGTCTTGGTCTCTGTCCTCAACCTTATTCCCCCCATGGTCATGGGACGGGTGATTGATGCCATTACGTCGGGACAATTAACCCATCAGGACCTCCTTCTTAATCTATTTTATCTACTGCTGGCAGCCTTTGGGATGTACTATCTGCGCTATGTTTGGCGTATGTATATCCTTGGGACTTCCTATCGTCTGGGGCAGATTATGCGGTCTCGCTTGTTTGAGCATTTTACTAAGATGTCGCCAGCCTTTTATCAGACCTATCGGACGGGAGACCTGATGGCACACGCAACCAATGATATCAATGCCTTGACTCGTCTCGCAGGTGGAGGAGTCATGTCTGCGGTGGATGCCTCTATCACGGCGCTGGTGACCTTGCTAACCATGCTTTTTAGTATCTCATGGCAAATGACCTTGGTTGCCATTCTTCCCCTGCCTTTCATGGCTTATGCGACCAGTCGTCTTGGGAGAAAGACTCATAAGGCCTTTGGCGAATCACAGGCTGCCTTTTCTGAGCTCAATAACAAGGTGCAGGAGTCTGTATCGGGTATTAAAGTGACCAAGTCTTTCGGTTATCAGGCGGACGAGCTAGAGTCTTTTCAGGCAGTCAATGAATTGACCTTCCAAAAGAATCTCCAAACCATGAAATACGATAGTCTCTTTGATCCTATGGTTCTCTTGTTTGTTGGTTCATCCTATGTTTTAACCCTTTTGGTCGGTTCCTTGATGGTGCAGGAGAGGCAAATAACAGTTGGAAATCTGGTCACTTTTATCAGTTATTTGGATATGTTGGTCTGGCCTCTTATGGCCATTGGTTTCCTCTTTAATATTACTCAGCGAGGGAAGGTGTCCTATCAGCGAATTGAGGAACTTTTATCTCAGGAATCACCTGTAAAAGATCCTGAATGTCCTCTGGACGGTATTGAAAATGGACGCTTGGAGTACGATATTGATAGTTTTGCCTTTGAAAATGAGGAAACACTGACGGATATTTACTTTAGTTTAGAAAAAGGGCAAACTCTTGGCTTGGTCGGACAGACAGGCTCTGGGAAAACGTCCTTGATCAAGCTTCTCTTACGCGAATACGATGTGGATAAGGGAGCTATTTATCTAAATGGTCACAATATTCGGGACTATCGTCTGACAGACCTTCGCAGTCTCATGGGCTATGTTCCTCAGGACCAGTTCCTCTTTGCGACCTCTATCTTAGACAATATCCGCTTTGGAAATCCTAACTTGCCCCTTTCAGCAGTCGAGGAAGCGACTAAGCTAGCCCAAGTTTACCAAGATATTGTAGCCATGCCTCAGGGATTTGATACAGTTATCGGTGAAAAGGGAGTCAGTCTTTCTGGTGGTCAAAAGCAACGCCTGGCTATGAGTCGGGCGATGATTTTAGACCCTGATATCTTGATTTTAGATGATTCCTTGTCAGCCGTGGATGCCAAGACAGAGTATGCGATCATCGACAATCTCAAGGAGATGCGGAAGGATAAGACAACTATCATCACAGCCCATCGTCTCAGTGCAGTCGTCCATGCAGATTTGATTTTAGTTCTGCAAAATGGACAGATTATCGAACGAGGTACGCACGAAGACCTGCTAGCTCTAGATGGCTGGTATGCCCAAACCTACCAGTCTCAGCAGTTGGAAATGAAAGGAGAAGAAGATGCAGAATAAGCAAGAACAATGGGCTGTATTGAAGCGCTTGATGTCTTATCTCAAGCCCTATGGACTCCTGACCTTTTTGGCACTCAGTTTTCTCCTTGCGACGACGGTCATTAAAAGTGTCATTCCCCTTGTAGCTTCCCACTTTATCGACCAGTACCTCAGCAATCTCAATCAGTTTGCTATTACAGTTTTATTAGCCTACTATGGCCTCTATATCCTGCAAACTCTGGTCCAGTATGTTGGCAATCTTCTCTTTGCGAGGGTGTCCTACACTATTGTCAGAGATATTCGTCGAGATGCCTTTGCTAATATGGAGAAACTGGGCATGTCTTATTTTGACAAGACGCCAGCAGGTTCCATCGTCTCTCGTTTGACCAATGATACCGAGACTATCAGTGATATGTTTTCAGGGATTTTATCCAGCTTTATCTCAGCAGTTTTTATCTTTCTGACAACTCTGTATACCATGTTGGTGCTGGATTTTCGTTTGACAGCTTTAGTTTTGCTATTTCTACCCTTGATTTTCCTTTTGGTCAATCTCTATCGGAAAAAGTCAGTGAAAGTCATCGAAAAAACTAGAAGTCTCTTGTCGGATATCAATAGCAAGCTAGCAGAAAGTATTGAAGGGATCAGAATTATCCAAGCCTTCAATCAAGAGAAGCGCCTGCAGGCAGAATTTGATGAAATCAACCAAGAACACTTGGTCTACGCCAACCGTTCTGTAGCCTTGGACGCCCTCTTTTTACGACCTGCCATGAGTTTGCTGAAACTCCTAGGCTACGCCGTTTTGATGGCCTACTTTGGTTACCGTGGTCTTTCTATCGGGATAACGGCCGGAACCATGTATGCCTTTATCCAGTACATCAACCGTCTTTTTGATCCCCTGATTGAGGTGACGCAAAACTTTTCAACCCTTCAAACTTCCATGGTGTCTGCAGGCCGTGTCTTTGCCTTGATTGATGAGACGACCTATGAACCTCTTCAAGAAGATGGGCAAGCCAAAGTCCAAGACGGCAATATCCGTTTTGAACATGTGTGCTTCTCATATGATGGCAAACACCAGATCCTAGATGATATTTCTTTCTCTGTTAACAAGGGAGAAACCATTGCCTTTGTAGGACATACAGGTTCTGGGAAATCTTCGATTATCAATGTCCTCATGCGTTTTTATGAATTTCAGTCAGGCCGAGTTCTCTTGGATGGTGTGGATATCCGAAACTACAGTCAGGAAGAGCTGAGAAAGAACATCGGTCTGGTCTTACAGGATCCCTTCCTCTATCACGGGACTATCAAGTCCAATATTGCCATGTATCAAGAACTTAGTGATGAAGAGATTCAGGCTGCAGCTGCCTTTGTCGATGCAGATTCCTTTATTCAGGACCTTCCGCTGGGTTATGATGCCCCTGTTTCCGAGCGTGGTTCGAGCTTTTCTACTGGTCAGCGCCAGCTTCTTGCCTTTGCCAGAACAGTCGCCAGTCAGCCTAAAATCTTGATTTTGGATGAAGCGACAGCCAATATTGACTCGGAGACAGAAAGTTTGGTTCAGGATTCTCTGGCTAAAATGAGAAAAGGACGGACGACCATTGCCATCGCCCACCGCCTTTCGACCATCCAGGACGCCAACTGCATTTATGTTTTGGACAAGGGACGCATCATTGAGAGTGGAACCCATGAGGAACTCTTGGCCTTGGGAGGAACCTATCACAAGATGTATAGTTTGCAGGCAGGGGCTCTTACCTAAAGAAGAATTCCTCTAAATTACAGATTTCTTGCACCGCCTTTTCCATTTTGTGGTATAATGAAAAATGTTGACAAATAGTATAATAAAAACAAAGGAGAAACAGCATGCTGAAATGGGAAGACTTGCCCGTGGAAATGCAATCAAGCGAGGTTGAGTCTTACTACCAGCTTGTCTCTAAAAGGAAAGGTTCGCTGATCTTCAAGCGTTGTCTGGATTGGGTTTTAGCCCTGTTTTTGCTACTTTTGACTTCTCCCATCTTTCTTATCTTGAGCATTTGGATCAAGTTGGATAGCAAGGGACCTGTCATTTACAAGCAAGAGCGCGTGACCCAGTACAACCGTTCGTTCAAGATTTGGAAGTTCCGTACTATGGTAACGGATGCGGATAAAAAAGGAAGTCTAGTGACTTCTGCTAACGATAGCCGTATTACCAAAGTGGGAAATTTCATTCGCCGTGTGCGCTTGGACGAACTACCTCAGCTAGTCAATGTCCTTAAAGGCGAGATGTCCTTTGTTGGGACACGACCTGAGGTGCCACGCTACACGGAGCAGTATAGTCCTGAAATGATGGCGACCTTGCTCTTGCCAGCAGGAATCACCTCTCCAGCTAGTATCAACTACAAGGATGAGGACACGATCATCAGTCAAATGACGGAGAAAGGTCTGTCAGTTGACCAGGCCTATGTCGAACATGTCCTTCCTGAAAAGATGCGCTATAACCTCGCCTATCTCCGAGAGTTTAGTTTCCTTGGAGACATCAAAATCATGTTTCAAACCGTGTTTGAGGTACTAAAATAAAGTAGTCATGAGAAAATGAGTACAGATAAAAGGAGCAAATCAATGCCAAATTACAATATTCCATTTTCACCACCCGATATTACAGAAGCAGAAATTGCTGAAGTAGCGGATACCCTTCGTTCTGGTTGGATCACAACAGGTCCGAAGACAAAAGAACTGGAGCGTCGCTTGTCTCTTTACACACAGACACCTAAGACTGTCTGTCTCAACTCTGCGACTGCGGCTCTTGAGTTGATTTTACGTGTTTTGGAAGTGGGACCAGGTGATGAAGTCATCGTTCCAGCCATGACCTATACAGCTTCATGTAGTGTCATCACTCACGTAGGAGCAACACCTGTCATGGTGGATATTCAAGCAGATACGTTTGAGATGGATTATGACTTGCTTGAGCAAGCTATTACTGAGAAAACTAAGGTGATCATCCCAGTAGACCTTGCAGGGATTGTTTGCAACTATGATCGTTTGTTCCAAATTGTGGAGAAGAAACGCGATCTCTTTACTGCTTCAAGTAAGTGGCAAAAGGTCTTTAACCGTATTGTGCTTGTCTCTGATAGTGCCCATGCTTTGGGATCAACTTATAAAGGACACCCTGCGGGCTCTATCGCTGACTTTACTTCCTTCTCATTCCATGCCGTTAAAAACTTTACAACGGCTGAGGGAGGAAGTGCGACTTGGAAGGCCAATCCAGCGATTGACGACGAAGAAATGTACAAGGAATTCCAAATCCTTTCCCTTCATGGTCAGACTAAGGATGCTCTTGCTAAGATGCAATTGGGTTCATGGGAGTACGATATCGTAACACCAGCCTATAAGTGCAACATGACGGATATCATGGCTTCGATAGGTTTGGTACAATTGGATCGTTACCCTGGTTTGCTACAACGTCGTAAGGACATCGTGGATCGCTATAATCGTGGCTTTGCGGGTACTCGTATTCACCCACTGGCACACAAGACTGATACTGTCGAATCTTGTCGTCACCTCTACATCACCCATGTAGAAGGTGCTAGTCTAGAAGAGCGTAATCGTATTATCCAAGAATTGGCCAAAGCAGGAATTGCAAGTAATGTACACTACAAACCGCTTCCTCTCTTGACAGCTTATAAGAATCTTGGCTTTGATATGGCAGATTATCCAAGAGCCTATGCCTTCTTTGAAAATGAAATTACGCTCCCTCTTCATACAAAATTAAGTGATGATGAGGTTGATTATATCGTTCAGACTTTGGTGAGAATTTCCGAAGAAATACTCGGTTCAGGAAAAAAATCATAAAAAAATCTTGACAAAGATAGAACAATAACATATAATATTCTCAATAAATCAGAAAAGTAACTATATTCGATCTTCAGGGAGCCTGTGGTGATTGTGAACAGGTGGTTGGAAGTAGTGAAAGTGGGCTGATTTTAAAAATGAATTTGAAACAATGAAAATTCGGTGCGCACACCTTATAGTGCAACTTGTTGTTAGACAAGGCAGAGATGTAAAGGGGGATAGTCCCTTTACAATTGAGGTGGCACCGCGTTACCAACGCCCTCACATGGAAGTCGATTCTGTGTGTGGGCTTTTTTCATATCTTGAAATCAATACTGAAAGAGGAAAAATTTATGACAACTAAAGGTTATTTTGGACAATTTGGTGGTAGTTTTGTACCGGAGCCGATTCAGGCTTTGTTGGATGAGTTGGAAGTGACATTTGACAAGTACAAGGATGATCCAGAATTTTTGGCAGAATTTAGCCATTACTTGAAGGATTATTCAGGTCGCGAAACACCACTCTATTTTGCGGAAAGTTTGACAGATCACTTAGGTGGTGCTAAGATTTATCTCAAGCGCGAAGATCTTAACCACCTTGGTTCTCACAAGCTCAACAATGTTTTAGGACAAATTCTTCTTGCCAAACGTATGGGCAAAAAACGAGTGATCGCAGAAACAGGAGCTGGTCAGCACGGTGTTGCGACAGCAGCTGCTGCGGCCAAGTTTGGTATGGCCTGTGATGTCTACATGGGGGCAGAAGATGTGGAGCGTCAACGTCTCAATGTTTTCCGTATGGAGATGATGGGAGCGACCGTTCATGCAGTTGAAACGGGAACACGAACTCTTAAGGATGCGGTTGATGCAGCCTTTGGAGCATGGATGAATGACCTTGAAGCCTTCTACGTTTTGGGATCTGCTGTAGGCCCTCACCCTTATCCTACCATTGTTCATGAATTCCAAAAGGTCATCAGTGAAGAATCTCGTTGTCAAATCTTAGAAAAAGAAGGTCGTTTACCAGACTACGTCATTGCCTGTGTAGGTGGTGGTTCCAATGCCATCGGTGCTTTTTCACAGTATGTGGCTGATGAAGAAGTCAAATTGGTTGGGGTCGAAGCTGCCGGTCACGGACTTGACACAGACAAGCATGCAGCCACTATGACAAAGGGTAGTGTCGGAATTGTCGATGGTATGAAGACCTATGCAGTCTTTAAGGAAGACGGAGAGCTGGCGCCAGTTTACTCTATCTCAGCTGGTTTGGACTATCCAGGGGTTGGCCCAGAACACGCCTACTTCAAAGATTCTGGCCGCGTAGAATACGTAGCAGCGACAGATGAAGAAGCTGTTCAAGCCTTGCTCCTTCTAAGCAAGACTGAAGGGATTATCCCAGCGATCGAAAGTTCTCACGCTATCGCAGAAGCGGTTAAACGTGCACCGAAACTAAGTAAAGATGAGATTATCATCATCAATGTCTCTGGTCGTGGAGACAAGGACGTAGCTGCTATTGCAGACTACCTAGAAGCTAAAAAATAAGAGATGGAAAAATTACAGTCTTTTCTCTCACAGAGAGCTTGTGGTTGCTGGAAACAAGCAGAGAAAGCTGTAAGGTTGGGTCCATCTGAAACGAGAGAAGAAAACATAATTCTCAAGGGAGTGCCCTTTATCGCACAGCCTGTTACAGGAGCTTTCTGAGACAGGAATGAGAGATAGGAGAAATCCTATAATTGAGGTGGCACCGCGAATTTCGTCCTCACGCAAGTTATTTTGCGTGGGGATTTTTATATATTTATCGTAGATATGGTCATCAGTTTTAAACTATACTTCATCAATAGATAGATTTCTATAAAATATTTGTGAACGAAGTGAGTTTCTAAAAGATGTTTCCCGCCATAGTGGTATTCTAGAGAAGCAAAGATGCTTATCTAGAACGGAATTTTTGAGAGTAAAATAGTTCGGGGAACTATTTTAGCCTGAGCCTAGAAATTAATGAGCGAGGAGCTCGAAAATTAGGTCTTTCATTTCATGGATTTCTAAAATCATCCACTGGATAATTTTACCTCCCGTCCGCACTATTTAAGGGAAATAGAAAAAAGACAAAAAATTAAAAATAAGAAACTGAAAGGGAAATTACAATGGAACGAATCATTCATGGAGATGTCTTATCACCAATCTTGGCTTATATGCGCTTAAAAGGGCAACACAAGGTGATCTTAGAAAGTATTCCGAGAGACAAGGAAACCGCTCGTTTTTCTATCTTAGCCTATAATCCAGTTTTTGAGATTCAGTTTGAAAATGGAGTCCTTTATCAAAATGGGCAAGTGATTGATCGGGATCCCTTGGATTTCCTTTATGAAGTGACTCATAAGAGCCAACACCATTCAGACCTCCCTTTTGGTGGGGGAGCCATTGGCTTTGTGGGTTACGATATGATTTCGCTCTATGAGGAAATCGGCCAAATCCCTCAAGATACCATTGGGACTCCAGACATGCATTTCTTTGTCTATGAGAGCTACATGGTCTTTGACCACAAGAAGGAAAAAATCCATGTCATCGAAGATGCTCTTTATAGCGATCGCAGTCAAGAAGATTTGGAAGCAGCCTTGAAGCAAGTGCTTGAGGAATTACGCATTCCTGCTTCAAATGAATTTGAAGACCTGGATCTATCTCCGTTAGACTTCAAACCCCATATCGCTCCTCAGAAGTTTGAGCAAATGGTGGAAATCGCTCGTGGCTTGATTCGTAATGGTGATATGTTCCAATGCGTGCTCAGTCAACGTTTCTCAGCAGAAGTTACTGGAAATCCATTTGACTTCTACAGAAATCTTCGCGTGACCAATCCATCTAATTACCTCTATTTCTATGACTTTGGTGACTATCAAATCATCGGTGCCAGTCCGGAAAGTTTGGTTTCTGTCAAAAATGGCATCGTGACAACCAATCCGATTGCGGGTACACGACCAAGAGGGGCTACGGATGAAGAGGACAAGGCCTTGGCGACAGACCTGCTTGCTGATGAGAAGGAAACAGCAGAACATCTGATGTTGGTAGACTTGGGGCGTAACGATATTGGCCGCATCTCTGAAACATCCAGTGTTCAAGTTACCAAGTATATGGAAGTGGAGCTCTTCCGCTATGTCATGCATTTAACCAGTGTTGTGAGAGGGCGTTTGCTTCCCGAACTCACTGCCATGGATGCCTTGAAAGCAACACTTCCAGCTGGAACAGTTTCAGGAGCACCAAAGATTCGGGCCATGAGACGGATCTATGAACTGGAAACAGAAAAACGGGGCTTATACGCAGGAGCAATCGGCTACTTGTCTGCGACGGGTGATATGGATTTGGCCATTGCCATCCGAACTATGATTCTTAAAAATCAAACAGCCTATGTGCAGGCTGGGGCAGGGATTGTCTACGACTCCATCGCCCAAAATGAATACCAAGAAACCATTAACAAAGCAAAATCTATGACTAGAATTGGAGAACTAAGACCATGATTTTATTGATTGACAACTATGATTCTTTTACCTATAACTTGGCCCAATATATCGGGAATTTCGCAGAAGTTCAGGTCTTGAGAAATGATGATCCCAAGCTATATGAAGAAGCTGAAAAAGCAGATGGTCTGGTCTTTTCTCCCGGTCCTGGTTGGCCAGTGGATGCCGGAAAGATGGAAGACGTGATTCGTGACTTTGCTGGCAAGAAGCCGATTCTTGGGATTTGTTTGGGGCACCAAGCCATCGCAGAGGTCTTTGGTGGACAGTTAGGCTTGGCTCCCAAAGTCATGCATGGGAAACAGAGCAATATTAGCTTTGAAGCGCCATCTATTCTCTATCAAGACATTGAGGATGGTCGTCCAGTCATGCGTTATCACAGTATTTTGATTGAAGAAATGCCAGAAGGCTTTGAAGTGACAGCTCGTTCGACTGATGACCAAGCTATTATGGGAATTCAACACAAAAGCCTGCCGATTTATGGCTTCCAGTACCATCCAGAAAGTATCGGAACGCCAGATGGCTTGTCTTCTATTCGGAATTTTATCGAGAAGGTTGTAAAGTGAGGAAACTAGGATGAAAGAGATTATTGAAAAATTAGCAAAATTTGAAAATTTATCAGGTGTGGAAATGACGGATGTCATTGAGCGTATCGTAACTGGGCGTGTAACTGAAGCGCAGATTGCTTCTCTTCTCTTGGCACTTAAGATGAAGGGAGAAACACCAGAAGAGCGCACAGCCATTGCCCAAGTCATGAGAGGGCATGCCCAACACATTCCAACTGAGATACATAATGCTATGGACAACTGTGGTACTGGTGGAGACAAGTCCTTCAGCTTTAACATTTCGACAACTGCAGCCTTTGTCTTGGCTGGTGGCGGCATTCATATGGCTAAGCATGGTAACCGCTCGATTTCTTCTAAATCGGGTTCGGCAGATGTCCTTCAAGCTTTGGGTATCAACCTAGACCTCAAACCAGCTGAACTAGGTAAGATTTTCGATAAAACTGGAATCGTTTTTCTCTTCGCTAAAAATATGCACCCAGCAATGAAATACATCATGCCAGCTCGTTTGGAGTTGGGAATTCCAACGATTATGAACTTGACTGGTCCACTGATTCATCCAATGGCCTTGGAAACACAGTTGCTTGGCATTAGTCGTCCAGAACTGCTAGAAAGTACAGCTCAGGTATTGAAAAATATGGGTCGCAAACGTGCCATCGTGGTTGCTGGACCAGAAGGGCTTGATGAAGCTGGCTTGAACGGAACAACCAATATTGCTCTTCTTGAAAATGGCGAAATCACCTTGTCAAGCTTTGATCCAGAGGATTTGGGGATGGGACGCTATGCTATCGAAGATATCCGTGGTGGGAATGCTCAGGAAAATGCAGAAATTTTGCTCAGCGTTCTTAAAAATGAATCAAGTCCATTCTTGGAAACCACAGTTTTAAATGCTGGTCTTGGTTTCTATGCCAATGGTAAGGTAGCTAGTATCAAGGAAGGAGTTGCCTTGGCCCGCGAAGTCATTGCTAGTGGCAAGGCCCTTGAAAAACTCAGACTGTTACAGGAGTACCAAAAATGAGTCAGGAATTTTTAGCACGAATCTTGGAGCAGAAGGCGCGTGAGGTTGAGCAGATGGAGCTGGAGCAAATCCAGCCCTTGCGCCAAACCTATCGCTTGGGTGAATTTTTGAAGCATCATCAAGACCGTTTGCAGGTGATTGCTGAAGTCAAGAAAGCTAGCCCTAGTCTGGGAGATATCAATCTCGATGTGGATATTGCGCAACAGGCCCAGACTTATGAAGCGAATGGTGCAGTGATGATTTCAGTTTTGACAGATGAGATTTTCTTTAAAGGGCATTTGGATTATCTACGGGAGATTTCCAGTCAGGTAGAGATTCCGACGCTCAACAAGGACTTTATCATCGACGAAAAGCAAATCATCCGAGCTCGGAATGCAGGTGCGACAGTTATCTTGCTCATCGTCGCAGCCTTGTCAGAAGAACGCCTCAAGGAACTGTATGACTACGCGACAGAGCTTGGTCTGGAAGTCTTGGTGGAGACTCACAATCTAGCTGAACTAGAGGTAGCCCACAGATTTGGTGCTGAGATTATTGGGGTTAATAACCGCAACTTGACCACCTTTGAGGTCGATTTGCAGACCAGTGTAGACTTGGCCCAGCACTTTGAGGAAGATCGTTATTACATTTCTGAATCTGCTATTTTCACAGGGAAGGATGCAAAACGCGTTGCACCATACTTTAACGGAATTTTGGTGGGAACAGCTCTCATGCAGGCAAAGGATGTGGCTCAAAGAATCAAGGAGTTGCAGATTGACAAAGGTTAAAATTTGTGGACTATCGACAAAAGAAGCGGTAGAAACAGCCGTTTCAGCAGGGGCAGACTACATCGGTTTTGTCTTTGCACCTAGTAAAAGGCAGGTGACCTTGGAAGAGGCTACAGAGCTGGCAAAGCTCATTCCTGCAGATGTACAAAAGGTTGGCGTATTTGTTTCACCAAGTCGGGCTCAACTGCTAGAAGCGATTGACAAAGTTGGCTTGGACTTGGTACAAGTTCATGGTCAGGTAGCGGATGATTTGTTTGAGGATTTGCCTTGTGCCAGCATTCAGGCGGTACAGGTAGATGGAAATGGTCATGTGCCTCATTCTCAGGCGGATTATCTCCTCTTTGATGCCCCTGTGGCTGGGAGTGGACAGACCTTTGACTGGGGTCAACTGGATACGTCTGGACTAGCCCAGCCATTTTTCATCGCAGGTGGGCTTAATGAAGACAATGTAGCAAAAGCAATTCAACACTTTACTCCCTATGCAGTCGATGTATCGAGTGGAGTGGAGACAGATGGACAGAAAGATCATGAAAAGATTAGAAGATTTATAGAGAGGGTAAAGCATGGCATATCAAGAACCAAATAAAGATGGATTTTACGGAAAATTCGGTGGACGTTTTGTCCCAGAAACATTAATGACAGCAGTTTTGGAGTTGGAAAAGGCCTACCGTGAAAGTCAAGCGGACCCAAGTTTCCAAGAGGAATTAAACCAACTCTTACGTCAGTATGTAGGACGTGAAACTCCCCTTTACTACGCAAAAAACTTGACCCAGCATATCGGCGGAGCCAAGATTTATCTCAAACGGGAAGACCTCAACCATACAGGGGCTCACAAGATTAATAATGCCTTGGGACAGGTTCTTATGGCTAAACGCATGGGCAAAAAGAAAATCATCGCTGAAACTGGTGCTGGTCAGCACGGTGTGGCAACTGCAACGGCTGCAGCCCTTTTCAACATGGAATGTACTATCTATATGGGTGAGGAAGATGTCAAGCGTCAAGCCCTCAATGTCTTCCGTATGGAACTTTTGGGAGCCAAGGTGGAAGCTGTAACAGATGGTTCGCGCGTGCTCAAAGACGCGGTCAATACAGCCCTTCGTTCATGGGTGGCTAACATCGACGATACCCACTATATCCTTGGTTCTGCCTTAGGACCTCATCCATTCCCAGAAATCGTTCGTGACTTCCAAAGTGTCATCGGTCGAGAGGCCAAACAACAGTATCGCGACTTGACAGGACAAGATCTGCCAGATGCCCTAGTAGCCTGTGTTGGTGGTGGTTCTAATGCTATCGGACTCTTCCATCCATTTGTAGAAGATGAGTCAGTAGCCATGTATGGGGCTGAAGCAGCAGGGCTTGGTGTGGATACAGAGCACCATGCAGCGACCTTGACCAAGGGTCGTCCGGGTGTCCTTCACGGTTCTCTTATGGATGTGCTCCAAGACGCTCATGGTCAAATTCTTGAAGCCTTCTCTATCTCAGCAGGTTTGGACTATCCTGGTATCGGTCCAGAACATTCTCACTACCACGATATCAAACGTGCCAGCTATGTTCCTGTGACTGACGAGGAAGCCTTGGAAGGATTCCAACTCTTGTCTCGCGTAGAAGGGATTATCCCAGCCTTGGAATCAAGCCACGCCATCGCCTTCGCAGTGAAATTGGCCAAAGAACTTGGTCCAGACAAGTCAATGATTGTCTGCCTATCCGGTCGTGGGGACAAGGATGTGGTCCAAGTCAAAGACCGCTTGGAAGCAGATGCAGCAAAGAAGGGAGAAACTCATGACTAAGACACTAACAGAAAAATTGAATGCTACCAAAGCAGCAGGAAAAGGAATTTTTGTTCCCTATATCATGGCTGGAGACCACGAGAAAGGCTTGGATGGTCTCGCTGAAACAATCCACTTTTTAGAAGATTTGGGTGTTTCGGCTATTGAAGTGGGTATTCCCTTTTCAGACCCTGTTGCAGATGGACCTGTTATCGAAGAAGCAGGCTTGCGCAGTCTAGCTCACGGGACTTCTACCCAGGCTTTGGTTGAAACCTTGAAAACCATTCAAACAGAAGTGCCACTGGTCATCATGACCTACTTCAACCCCATCTTTCAGTACGGTGTGGAGAAATTTGTCAAAGATTTGGCTGATACAGCGGTTAAGGGCTTGATTATTCCAGACCTGCCTCATGAACATACCAATTTTGTAGAGCCATTTTTGGCAGACACAGACATCGCCTTGATTCCCCTAGTAAGTTTAACCACAGGACTTGAGCGCCAAAAAGAGTTGATCAAGGGAGCAGAAGGCTTTGTCTATGCCGTTGCCATCAATGGAGTGACAGGGAAGTCAGGAAATTACCGTGCAGACTTGGACAAGCACTTGGCGCAATTGCATCAAGTAGCTGACATCCCAGTCTTGACAGGTTTTGGCGTATCTAGTCAAGAAGATGTAGAACGTTTTAATGCGGTATCAGATGGCGTTATCGTCGGTTCGAAAATTGTAAAAGCTCTCCACCAAGGAGAGCCGATTGAGGACTTTATCAAGCAAGCAGTAGCTTACCAAAAATAATCACACAAGCAGCAAGTAAGAGGAAAGGCACGAAAGGAAGTCTTTCCTTTTTCTTTTGCAGGAGAAAGGCCAGAATGCCCGTCGAAGAAGCAATCTGGATCAAGATAAGTAATTCGGTTGCGCTAAAGATGAGAACACAGGAAGCTAAAAAGAGAAAATCCCCTGCGCCCATGCGAATATCGATAAAATGAGCCATGATTCCAAGGGCAAGGAAGAAGAACATAACAAAATTCCAACCACAGAAAGCCATGAGGATTAGGTGGAAAGTCAGCCAGACTAGCAAGGGATATTCCTGATGGCGAAAGTCGTAGATGCCCAAGGTCAAGCCAGCAGTGATGAGGATGACTTGCCCCAAGGAAATCCACTCCCAAGACCAAGCTAGAAAGAGTAACCCCAAGCCCAATTCAAAGAGGGCATACCAGAATGGATAGCGAATCTTGCAGTAGCGACAGCGAAAGCGATTAGAGACCTGCGAGAGGATAGGAATCAAATCCAACGGACGCAAGCGAGTCTGACAGGAATCGCAGTGACTAGCTGGTCGAATAATGGATTGCTCAGGAAAACGGTCAATGACCAAACCTAGAAAGGAAGCGAGAATGCTCCCTACAAGAAAAAAATAAAGATCAATCATACTTATCTATTCGTAAAAAATAGGAGAAGTAGTATAATGGAGAAACATAGATAAGATGGTGAGGTCAAGATGACAATTCGTTTTGAAGAAAATATGAGCACAGAAAATGCTCAGCACGTATGCCAATGGTCCAACTCCCTTGGCAAATCCTTTCAAGAACAATGGATGGGACCAAAGATTCCTTTCCCCTTAACAATTCAAGCCTTGCAAGATTTGGAAGGAATCTTTTCTATCTTTGATGGACAAGAGTTTGTGGGGCTTATCCAGAAAATCAGGCTAGAAGACAGGAATCTTCATATCGGGAGATTTTTTATCAACCCCCAGAAACAGGGGCAAGGCTTAGGTAGCCAGGCTTTAAGGGAATTTGTTAGTTTGGCCTTTGAAAATGAAGACATAGACACTATTTCTCTAAATGTCTACGAGGCAAATCAAACAGCTTACAATCTTTACCAAAAAGAAGGATTTGAAATCGTTCAAATGGTTGAAGTACCTATACGAAAATACATCATGAAAAAGGGCAGATAGCAGATTAACTTTGTAGTAAAAACTCCTTTTTCGCTGTGAAGAAGGTTACACTATTTTAAAGGCAGAAGGAATGACTCGTATGAAAAAAACGGACATTTTTAAAGACATTGTTTGGATTATGACACATGATTCATCTACAGTAAAAGATCGCAAAGGGTGCAACCCTCAGCCTTTTCTAGAAAAGATTACAGATGATATGACTGAGCCAGAATTTCTCTATCAAGTCAGGACTTATCTTGCTAGTTTTGGGATTATTGGGCATGTTTCTTTTCATGATAAAAAATCAGGTCCGAAAGGTTTTCTTTTGAGGATAAGTGAGCAGGAAATGTTTGTCGAGGAAGCAAACCAAGATACAGGCCTCCAAGTGGGGGATCGAATCCTCAGTCTGGACGGGATGAGTTTGGAGCAAGTAGCTTTGCAACACCCAAATTACTTTATTAGTCTGACTCTAGAAAGACGATACCGAGAATGGGCAGATTTGCTACTGATGGCAGAGCAAGTGACCGTCTTGCGAGATGGACAGGAGATGTCTATTACAGTTCGTGCTAGCCAGCAAGCTCAAAAAGCTCAGATCTTTTGGAAAGAGTTGGAGTCAGATATCCTCTATCTACGCTTAGATAATTTTATGGATGAAGAAGCGATTAGCCGTTTATACCAAGAGTGCTTGCAGAAGATTACTGAGACAGAAACTCTTATTATAGATGTCCGTTACAACAATGGGGGCACGGATTCTTTGTATTTTCCGCTCTTACATCTTGGCTTGGAGGAAGGGAAAGGCTATGACACTCTTGATTTACAGGATGATGGAATGGAAATTCTCTATACAGAAGGAAATGTCGAACGACGCTTAAAAGACTTTGAAACATGGCTTCAACAAGAAAATATCAGTCCTGATACGGTGAAACTGCTTGAAGATTTTCGTAATAACTTACTCCAAAATCGAGGGAAAGGCTATGTTCGGTATCAGGATGATCAGGACGAGCTTTTTCCAGGTGTTAAGGGTGGTCACTATCCAGAGCAAATTTTTGTTTTGTCGGATATTTATTGTGCCTCATCAGGAGATAATTTTGTCAAGATGATGAAGAATTTTAAGAAAGTAACAGTTATCGGCCGTCCAACGCTTGGTATTTTAGACTACTCAAATTGTTGCAAGGTAGATTATGATGATTACTTTTTGATGTTCCCAACTTCTCGCTGGTTGGCTATAGATAAAGGCAAAGGGATGACGAACAAAGGTGTTCTTCCTGATATAGAAGTCCCTTGGACTCCTGCACATTTTGAACGAGATGTAGATCTAGATAAATGTCTGGAGTTGATTGAGATGAAGAGGAAACATTAGATTGTTTAAATAAAAGACTTAGTTCTGTATGAAATAGAGCTAAGTCTTTTGCTTTTGATTTGTTTGTAATTGAGTAAAGTGACTGTATCACTGATAGGGTAAAAGAATTTTTTACACACCAAATATATCTTGAGCATCCGTTGATAGAATAAAAGTAGGGAGGATACAAAAAAAGCCTTGAAACCAAGGCCTTTCCTGTTGTATTTAGATGCCCCCTGCATGGATTTGTAAGAACTTTTCATATTGAAAATAAACAAAAATGTTGAAATATAGCTGATTTTAGGGAAATACTTTTAGGTGTTTTCAATGTCAGGATTTAAAAATGGGGCAAAAGTGGGGCAAAAACGAATGACTCGTATTTGGTTTGAAAACCTATAATACCTAATGATTATGCTATTCTAGATATATAGTTTTGTTATAAATAAATGTCAGTGCGAGATCAAATTGGAGGATAAAATGGAAAAACAAATTAATGAAAAAAAAGCCTTGGTTCCCAAAGCTTTTTAATCTTATAAACTCATTAAAACAACTCCCAGTAAGGTGTGGAATGTTTTTTAGTCTGTGTCATATAAAAATAAATAGAATGAATAGCTATAGCTAGAGCTAAAATGGTTGTAATACTTACTACTATTATAGGATTAGAAGCAAAGATTAAAGAGAGAATCAAGGCAGCCAGATAGAGTGTCGCTTGGACACAGTAGTAACTTTTCGAATAGCGAAGATAGTGTTTGTTATAGGGCCCATTTACTAGGACAGCAGCTTGAAAGAGGCCAAATCCGATATAAGAGAAGCTGGTTGCAAAGAGACGATTAGCTTCAGGATTCTGAAGAAATCCCATCGATACAGTCATCATCATAAGTCCAATGAAAATAGGATAGTGACTGTAAATTAGAAATAGCCCCTTTTGATTAGATTTTTCATCAATAGCATGGTCGAATTGACCAAAATAAAACAAGAACAGAGAAATCATAATAATGAAATAAAGAACCGAATAAATCGAGAAATTCTCGATTGTAAAGAAGTTAGCTAGCTCCGTAATCATCTCTCCAAACATAATAATGACAAGAAGGGAGATGCGCTCGATTAAATGGGGGAGATTTACCTGGAAATGATCATCTTTACTAATCGAGGTAATTGGCGTAATAAATGTTAGCAGAATACTAGCATAAAGGATATAGACTCCAATGTAAATAGGAAGAAGAGCTGCTAGATAGATTTCTAAACTTCGTAGACCTGTTATCCATAGAAAACCTTTGATACTTTCCCTATGAACATTATCGGTTGATTTTTTAAAAAACTCAACCAAATATTGAAAAAATAAGGTAAGGGTTAATGTACCAATAGCCCAACAGACATAATGAAAATATTGTTGCCAATCAGGTCCAATCATATTGGCTATAAAGAGTAAAATTCCCATTTTGATAAACATGATTACTATGTTAAATAAAGAGTTCTTTCCATAGCGATTGGTATAATCGGTTTGAATCATCCAGGAATCGATGAGAAGCAAGACAGACATGAAAAAATCAAGCAAAGAATTCCAAGTCAAAATACCGTTATGAAGATGGTCAATTAAAGTAGTTACTTTTGAAATTGCAAAAACAAAAACTAAGTCATAAAAAAGTTCTGAAAATTCTACACGTTTATGTTTAATAAGAGTTGTCATCTTAAGACCTTTCTATTTTAGAAGTACAATTTATTATAACAGAAAATGGTAATGAGAGAAAAGGATATGCTTAAATAACTTTATGTGGCGCGAATGAACTGCGCCACAAAAGTTAGGTTTTTTCTGTCTAACTTTTGGGGTGCAGTTCAGAAGGGGTGTTTTTTCTATCGTTTTTTAGTGCTAAGACTACACAAAAAAGCCTTGATTCCAAGGCTTTTCCTGTTGTATGTAGATGCCCCCATGGATTTGGGAGACTATATCATCTTGAAAGTAATTAAAAAGTTGAAATTTAAGTGATTTTCGGAAGGTACTTTTAGGTATTTTCAATGTCATGATTTAAAAATGGGGCAAAAGTGGGGCAAAAACCATACAGATTCTAAACTGTATGGTTCTTTTTTTATCTAACCAAGAAAGGTTAAAACTTATTAAAACAAATGCAATCAACTGTTGAAAACTTTTTAGTCCGTGTAATATAAAAACAAGTAAAAAGTTGAACTATAGGGAATATTGTGTCATAATAGGTAATATATGAATAATTAATAGATTGGAAATAATGCTTTCTTACCTTAACAAGTTGAATTGGTTATACATTTTTTCGTCGCAATTGTGTCTATCTCTCGAGTTTAGCTAGTTTTTATAAGCTCTGGTTTCTAATCAATATAACAAATTTTAGAAGTGCATAAGACAAGATGGTGACATTACTACAGTCATTTCTAGTCACCATATGTTGCTGGCACAGGCTGTTTGTAGTGTTGGCTATTTACTAGTCAGTTTAATCGGAGTGTTTAATTTTTATTGTTGAAAGGTTTTTATATGGCGAAAATTCTATCTTTAGGTCTGACAGGTAAGAAATTACTTGCTCAGGGGTTCTTGTTTGTTCTGCTAGGTCTCATCTTGATGGTCACGGGGACTTGGTTGCCAGTAACAGTTATTCGCCTGGTTCTGTTTTTAGCTTGGATAGCAACGGTCGTAGATTTGCTATTAAGAGTTTTCAAAAAAAGCCAGTCAACGGATACCTTGGGAGTTGCACTGGTTAAATTGTTAGTGCTGGGATATTTGCTAGGTTCTAATCTTGCGACTGATATACCGATTTATGTTCTGGCTCTTGTGATTGGAGTTTATCAGATTTTTAGGGCCACGATTAATCTTGTCACCTATGTTCTCTACCGTAAAAATAATATTCGACCTCGTTTTCGTCTCTTACTAGATGGTATTCTACTAGTTTTTCTTGGTGGAGCTAGTCTTTTGTCCTCTACGGGAAATTCTGTCTTTCAACTCTTTGTTTTAGGGGCTTATTTTTTCCTTTATGGTCTGTCCAATATCCGTGACGGTTTCTTGTTTGAGGAGGAAATTGGGAAAAACCATCTCAAACGTCGCATTAGAATTAGCTTACCTATTGTCCTAGCCGCTCTCATCCCTGCAAGAACTTTAGCAAAAATCAACAAATTCATGCAGGAAAATGCTGATGAGAGAGAGGATATCCATCTTGGAATGGTGAAGTCTGGTAAGACAGCGGAGCTTGAAATTTTTGTTCATACAGCTGAGACCTCTCTGTTTTCGGCAATTGGTCATGTGGATATCTGCTATCAAGGCCGTGTTATTTCTTATGGCAACTATGATCCGTCTTCTGAGACCTTATTTGGCATGGTAGGAGATGGTGTCTTATATTTCTGTGATCGTGACAAGTACATTGACCTATGTAAACGTGAGAGTCAAAAAACGCTTTTTGGTTATGGGATAGATTTGACGCCTGAAATGGAAAAAGCAGTTCAGAAAAAGTTGGCTGAATTGAAACAACTGACGATTCCATGGGAGCCAAGTGCAGATAAAATCATGACAGGTGATGGTAAGGAAGACTACACCTACGCTTATAAAATCAGACATGAGACAGATGGGGAACTTTATAAATTTATCAAATCTAAGTTTAAATCCTACTTTGTCTTATCTACAAACTGTGTGCTCTTGGCTGATACCATAGTCGGTCAGGCTGGCACCGATATCCTCTCACCCAAAGGATTTATCGCTCCAGGAACTTACC
Source organism: Streptococcus oralis (assembly GCF_018448765.2). GTDB lineage: Bacteria > Bacillota > Bacilli > Lactobacillales > Streptococcaceae > Streptococcus > Streptococcus oralis_BM. Next base: position 1,437,383 of record NZ_JAHCMC020000001.1, on the reverse strand, counting down.
AAGCCTACCTTAATCGAGAGTTTGAAAAACCAAATAGTATAGTCGTATCTAAACATGTTTATTAAGGAGAATTTATGAACTTAGTAAAAAAATACACCCCGTTAATACTTTTTATAGGGCTGGTTGCTCTTGTAATTCTGAATGCATCGAGCTTTATATCAGGAGCAATCTCTCTCTTTGATGTAATATCAACCTTGATTTATGGTGCTGTTATTGCTTTTGTGCTTAATGTTCCTATGAAAAAAATTGAACAGTACTTAGTTAAATTGAAGGTAAAGGCAGAGTTGCGTCGTCCGATTGCCATGGTACTTGTTTTCCTAGCTCTTATCTTAATCGTGATTGCTCTTTTGGTTTTGGTGCTGCCAACCCTAGCCCAGACTATTAGTCAGCTGGGAACAGTCCTTTCAACAGTCCTTACTCAACTTGGGAAATTGCTAGGCAGCTCGGAATTTGTAACCAAAGACATGTTGTCAACTATCGTATCAGGCATACAGGGACAATCTAGTTCTATTAGCCAAGCTTTGATAGGTTTTTTATCAGGTCTGACTAGTAATATCGGCAATATTTTTTCAAGTTTGATGAATGCCTTTTTGATTATAGTCTTCACCTTTTTATTTTTATCCAGTAAGGAACATTTGGCAGCGATGACGAGTCGACTTCTAAAAGTTTTTCTTCCAGAGAAGGTGGTGATAAAGTTGACTTACATTGGACAAGTAGCACTAGAGACTTATGACCAATTTTTGATGAGTCAGCTGATTGAAGCAGTTATCATAGGAGTTATGATAGCGGTTGGTTACAGCGTGTTTGGGATACCCTATGGAGTAATGACAGGTATCTTTGCAGGAGTGCTATCGTTCATTCCTTATGTAGGGCCTATGATTGCTTGTGTTGTGGGAGCGATTTTTATCTTCACAGTGAGTCCTACTCAAGCCTTACTTTCTCTTCTTCTATATCAAGTTATACAGCTGATTGAAGGAAACCTTATTTATCCTAGAGTTGTAGGTCAGTCTATTGGTTTGCCAGCTATTTTCACGCTTGCGGCTGCTAGTATTGGAGGCAATCTCTTTGGCTTACTTGGGATGATATTCTTTACACCGATATTTGCTGTTATCTATCGATTGGTTAAGGAATTTGTCGTTGCAAAGGAAAATCAGCTAGATTAAGAAAAACTAAATTTAATAAGATATACTGAGAAGAGAGTGAGAGATTCTCTTCTCTTTTATTTTTAAATACTTTTCTACAAAAAGCTATTAGACGTTAAAAAAAGCCTTGGTTTCAAGGCTTATTTCTGTTGATTTAGATGTGCCCCCTGCAGGGCTCGAACCTGCGCCCCATAGCTTAAGAGTCTACTGCTCTACCAACTGAGCTAAGGAGGCAACAGAAAAAGCTGAGAATGTAACTTCCCAGCTATTTTAATATGCCCAAAATGGCAGCTAGATTATTTACGAAAGGCATCAAGGATATAGGTGAAACCAACAATTAAAAATGCAAAGGCAACGACATAAACGACAAAGACACTTGTAGCTACTGGATTGAACAAAATCACTAGACCTAGTAAAAATGCAAGCAACGCTATCCACATGATATGGTTGCCAATAATAGGGAAAATCAATCCCAAACGATTGCCTTTAAAGAAAACTATAATGGCTTCTACAATTAACCAAATTCCTAAAATAGTTGGAATGACAACTGGCAGCGTCACAAAGCCATAGGCAACGAGGTAAAGAGCTAAGAGAAGATTAACAATCCCTTGGAAAAGATGAGCTGGTGAGCGAAGCTCTTTTGGTACAGAGAAATAGCCTAAAATAGCTGCTATAGAAGAAACCAGTAAACCAAATGCAATCCACCAGCTGTAAGCAACAAGATTAGCTACTGGGTTTGTAAATAGGAAAAGTCCTAAAAGGACAAAAACAACTCCTGCAAGGAATAGCAGTAAACGATTAGAAAATTTCATTTCAATACCCCCTATATAGTATAGTATAGTTTGATAATAAAAGTATTATACACCTTTTTAGAGGAAATGTCAATAAACAAAATGGAAAATTTGGAAGTTTCAGTCTGATTTATGAAAAGAAAATCAGTTTTTATTATTTTGAAAATAAAAAGAGAAGATAAAATTTGTCTTCTCGACATGAAAATATTGTATGGCATCAAAGCAAAAGTAACTGGCTTTACACTATTTGTAAAGATGTAATTTGATTCAAAAAGAAAAGATAGATTTAAAAGTGGGGCAAATGATGAGGCAAATCAGTTATAGATAAGCAAAAAAGCCTTGGTTATCAAGGCTTTTCCTGTTGTATGTAGATGCCCCCTACAGGGATCGAACCTGTGACCCACGGATTAAGAGTCCGCTGCTCTGCCAGCTGAGCTAAGGAGGCAAAGAAAAAAGCTGTATTGGTGCCGAAACTTCACGGTTTGTATTGAACCCGCGCAATTAAGCAGGTGGGCAACTCGCTCTAACTGAAGCTGTTTCCGTGTGAGACGGCCTACATGCTGTTAGAAGACTTTTGTTTCCCTAATAATACAAAAAATAGTCGGTCAACACTTAAGTGTGAAGTCGTACACCACAGCGTTTCTATGTTTATATGATACCACTTTTTCAAAAAAAATCAAGAGGAAAGTGCAATTTTTTGAAAAGGATTTCAGATTTTTCGTAAACGGTCGATGGCTTCCTTTCTTTGAGCCAAAGCCCGCTCATATTTACCAGTATCTTCTGCTTGGAAATAGTGATGATTGCGGATTTTTTCTGGCAGATAGTCTTGCTTGACCCAATTTCCAGGATAGTTGTGTGGATAGAGATAGTCTTGGGCATTCCCCAGTTCCTTGCTTCCACTGTAGTGCCCATCACGCAGGTGTCGCGGAATAGGCAAGTGCCCTGATGTTTTGAGGTCAGCAAGTGCCTTATCCATAGCTACATAGGCTGAGTTGGATTTTGGAGAAAGGGCCAAATCAATGACGACATTGGCAATGAGAATGCGGGCTTCTGGGAAACCAATCCTTTGTGCAGCACCCAGAGCAGTCACGGTGTGAATCTGGGCTTCAGGATTGGCCAAACCGATATCTTCATAAGCGATAACAGTCAAACGACGAGCGAGACTTGGCAAATCACCAGCCTCAATCAAGCGGGCAGCATAGTGAAGACTGGCATCAACATCTGAGCCACGGATAGACTTTTGCAGGGCTGAGAGGACATCGTAGTGTCCATCTCCATCCTTATCCATGGTGATGTAGCTTCGCTGCAGGCTATTTTCCATGATGTCTAGAGTGATATGGCGGATGCCCTTGTCATTTTCGGGAGTAGAAAGAACAGCCAAGTCAAGTGAGTTGAAGGCAGAGCGAAGATCTCCGTTTGTAGAGGTCGCGATGAAGTCCAGCGCATCCTCATCTAGTTCCACTGGAAAATCAAAACCACGCTCAGGATTACTTAGAGCTATCTGAAGGGCTTCTTTGACGTTTTGGTTAGACAGAGGTTCCAACTCAAAAATCTGAACACGACTGCGAATGGCAGGAGTGACAGAGAAGAAAGGATTTTCAGTTGTAGCGCCAATCATGATGACCAGTCCACTTTCCAAGAGAGGCAAGAGGAAGTCTTGCTTGGTTTTATCTAGTCTATGAATCTCGTCAAGGAGTAGTACAAGTCCACCTGAAAATTTAGCCTCTTCCGCAATTTCTTGCAGTCGCTTTTTACTATCAACTGTCGCATTGAAAGTTCGAAAGGCATACTTAGTAGTCCCAGCGATGGCTGAAGCAATACTGGTCTTGCCGATTCCAGGAGGTCCATAAAGAATCATGGAGGACAGGCGGTTGGCTTCCACCATGCGGCGGATGATTTTTCCTGGTCCGACCAGATGATCCTGACCGATGACCTGGTCGATGGTTTTAGGGCGCATGCGAAGCGCGAGATTGTCTGGCATAGCAGTCCTTTCTAACATGGATTTTCTGATGTATATGTGGTAAGATGGTAGTATCTATTTTAGCATAATTCCGAGTAATCGGGGCTTTAAAAAGCGATTTAGAAAGAGGACAAAATGGCAACATACGGATTTTTAGATGTTTTAGAGGAAGAATTGGACAAGAACTTTCCCTTTGACTTTGAGATTAGCTGGGACAAGCGCAATCACGCGGTTGAAGTGAGTTTTCTATTAGAAGCACAAAATGCTGATGGAGTGGAGATGCTGGACGAGGACGGAGAGGTGTTATCAGACGACATTCTTTTTGAAGAAGCAGTCCTTTTCTACAATCCTGCCAAATCAACAGTCAATGCGGACGATTATCTGACTGTCATTCCTTATCTGCCAAAGAAAGGATTTTCTCGTGAATTTTTAGCCTATTTTGCCCTTTTCCTCAAAGACACTGCCGAGGTTGGGCTGGATGCCCTCATGGACTTTTTAGAAGACCCAGAAGCAGAAGAATTTGTCATGGAATGGAACCAAGAGGTCTTTGAAGAAGGAAAAGTCGGCTTGGAAGAGGGAGAATTTTATCCTTATCCGAGATATTAGGAAGAAGACAAGCTTGATTTGAGTAAATGCAAAGGGAGGTAAATCTTGACAGCGGAAAAAAAATATATTGGTGCTTATAGCCGAGATGCTAGAGACTATTTTTCATTATTGCCGACAGAACGAGAAATAGTAGAGCAGTTGCAGGTTATATACAGAGAAGAGAAAGGGATTTTTGTCTTATGTGGTAACAGAGGATCAGGAAAATCAAGTCTGAAAAATATTTCTTTGGAATCTGTTAAAAATCGTAGAGGTGCTAAAGATGACAAAGAAATTCTTGTAGTGAATGTATCTTTTTTTAGTGGTAATAAAGATTTTCATAGAGAAATTTTGATGCAAATTCCTAACGCTATTACCAGAAGAATGAACGATATTGAACGTGATATTGGTGATTTTGTTTATAATGATGGCAGGTATTATCCGACTCTAGAGTATAATGCTGAGGAAAAAGAAAAAAGTACGATTTGTTAGAACAGGATAAAATAAGAGAAAATTTTTCAACAATACGTAGAAGACTGAAAAAAATTAAGGAAATATTCGAGATTGATTCAAATATTTATAATTTATGCAACGAGTTATCAAATCAAACTAGTAATTTATTTGAACAGTTTAATCTTTTAAACAAACAGCATAAATACCAAAACAGTAAGTTTCATCTGTTTCAAAAAAATAGAGTAGATATTTTAAATTTTCGAAAAAACATTGACGAACTGTATCAAAAGGTTGAGTATTTTGAAAGAAAAGCGAGCGAGCTAATAAAATTAGAGGAATTCTTGCTTATTTCTCACCAACAACTGCAATATTTTGATGTAGAAATAACAAATACAAAAAGATATTTAGAATCAACTACTTCAGATATATCAGCCAATTCATCTACTAGTTTAAGTGCTAGTATAGGAATAATAAAAACGGGATTACAATTAAGAGGGAAAATCTCTTCAAGTAGCAATGAAGAATGGTCTCGGGAATTAAAAAGTATTGTTACTGAGGAATTAAAAGAACGTCAGCTATTAAAGCTTTTAAAAAACATGTCTGAATACTTTAATATCACTTTTTCCATTGATGAATTAGATAAATGTAACACAGCTACGATTATTGATATGATTGATAGAAATAAAAGGTTATTCTTTGATTGTAATGTTTCGACATTGCTAATTACAGATATATCCACTGCAATATCTTTATTGGAAAAATCAGATTATATTTCTGAGCCTAATATCATTGTTGTTCCTGACTTAGATATTTTAGATTATATTCACAGGATTAATAGTAAAGGGTTACCCCTAAGTTATAATTTTATTACTATTCTAGATTCCTATTTCGTGAATAGAATGAATAATAGGGAGTTAAATTATGGTAGAAAAAATGAGAAAAGAATGTATTTTTCCAAGGGATTTGAACTTTATAAGTTTATGAATTCGACTCTTTACAGAGATACAAATCAACTTTATAAGCCGATGATATTGAAATTTTATTGGGAATTAATTGACTTACTGGATTTTGTCGGGGAATTATCTAAAGAAGAATATGAACAGTTTGAGAATAGTTTTCTTAATAATAATGACTTGCATTCTTTAAAAATTAAGTTTATACTGCGTAAAATAATAGATCAATTAACGACACATTCTTTTGACTACTCTTTTACTCTCAAAGATGATCGAAGTCGGTATAGACATACTAAATCATTGACTGAGTTTAATAATAAGGAATCCTATATTCGCGAATTTTTGCGGCAAATCGCTTCAAAACCATCGATACTTTCCGATGAGACAGCTTTTTTAAAAATTAATCATATAGATTCTCAAACTGAGAAATTTTACGACTTTGACATAGAATTCTCAGATTATCTAAAAAAATTGGATATTGATGATGAAAAGTTTAAAAATATCTTGTTGCAACTATCTGAACCAGGAAAAAAAAGTATATATGATGGAAGAACCTATCGTTTTGCAAAGGAATTTTATGATCCTTCTCAAGGAGTTGATGATGCACGAGCCATTGTAGAGAGAGAAAATACAGTTGGCATCATTTTATTCTATCCACACGATTATTCGGAGAATGCTGATCCAAATCACCAGCCACTACGAAATGGTATTATCGTAACCGTAAATGATTTTGATGAGTTTATACTATATCCATACTTAGGTTATATTGGTCTACATTCTCACAAACCATCTTATCTCACAGAATTTAAAAAAGAATTGAGTGATCAAAATATCCTAGTTTACGAAGTAGAAGATGAAAATTTATGGAAAGGATGTTTCGAAAAAGATAATAAAGAACTTGAAGATAAAATTTTTGAGGTCTGTAAAAAAGAAATAAAAAGATGGCTTAGTGATATGAAATATAGAACCAACAGGTAACCATCTTGGCTAAATCATTGATTTATATTGTTATGTTATTAGAAATTGTTATATCTCCTTAGCAATATTTAATCTTCCCAAGATTAATGAAAGTTATTCGAATGAATTTTTATCGTGAAAATACTAGACAATTTAGTTTGTCAAACAGAAAACAAATAACAGTAGGGTGGTGCGAGAAGAGAAACGTTACTATGAAAACTGGTTAGAGGAGTTGGAACAAGAATTAGACAAAGGAGTCTGATATGGAAATAGAAATTTCTGATTTTACAGGTTGCAAAATTGCTTTGTTTTGTGGAGATAAGCTCTTAACTATCTTACGTGATGACAAATCAAACATTCCATACCCTAATACCTGGGAATTACCAGGTGGCGGACGAGAGGGTGATGAAAGTCCCTTTGAGTGTGCGGCGCGTGAAGTTTACGAAGAGCTGGGAATTCATCTGACTAAAGATTGTCTGCATTGGAGTAAGGTGTACCCAAGTATGCTTTTTGAGAGGAAGGAATCCGTCTTTCTAGTTGGCAAGTTAAGGCAGGAACAGTTTGATAGTATCGTCTTTGGTGATGAGGGACAGGGATATAGACTGATGAGTATTGAGGAGTTTCTTGGCTCAGATAAGGTTGTCCCCCAGTTGCAGGACAGAGTGAGGGAATATTTGGAGGAAAAAGAGAAATGATATACACAATAGCCACAACTACACTAAATAAAGAAATTAAACGAAGATTAGAGACTAACCAGTACAGTAAAGAAGAAGCGACAGCGCTCTATATGGAATACTTACAACTCAAAGGCCAGAGAGAAAAAAGCTTTCGAACAGTTAGACTTGTCATAATGTTTACAGTCATTTTGCTTCCGATTTTGACTTTAGTAGGGACTCTTCGAAGAGGGCAAGACCTTGTGCCAGTCTTATTTTCTATCTTGCTACTCTTTTTTATAATCGTGCCAGTGTATTTTCTGGCCTATTATCTCATGTTTGGTCGTTTCAAACACCAACTACACAGTGCCATGTCTATACACTATGCAGATGTGATTGAGGAATGTAAGAAACGGTAAAAACTTTTTCAAAATAGTGGAATGCTGGTTGATTAGGAAGAGTCATTTGAAAGGAAATTATTTAAGTAATGAATATTACATATATTGTTGGGAATGGTTTAGATTTGCAATATGGTTTAAAAACAAAATACAAGGATTTCTATGACTTTCAACATAAAGTTTATATGGAAAGGAAAGAGAAAGAAGGATATTCAAATTTAATCTATGAATCGTTATTTACAGATAAAGCAAATGATTATAAAAATTGGTCAGATTTTGAATTATCAATTGGAGAATTAACAAAAAAGAATTCTGGAATTATTCTAAGCAAAGAATCAAAGGATAAATTCATTGATGATTTTACTGATATAATCGATGATTTAATTGCTTATTTAAGGATGGTAGAGGAAACCTTTAATGTTGAAAATTATAAAATTGATTTTGAAAACACTCTAAATCGAATTAAGACTGATTGTCCTATATCAAATCAAGAAGTTACTAGCCAAAAGTATAATGACAAGCCAATTGGAAATGATCATGTAAATATTCTTAGTTTAAACTATACTAGTATACTTGATAAGTTATATGAATCATCAACAGTAACATTTAGTAATGCTCTGAGGCATAATGCTTATAGTTTTCATATATCAAAACCAATCCATGTGCATGGTATTTTAGATGCTTGTACAATTTTAGGGGTCAGTGATGAGTCACAAATTTCAGCTACATTTAGTGATGAGCAAAAAAGTTTTCTTATAAAAGAATATATTTTGAAAGAATATAGAGAAAATATGGATGTTAGGAATAGCGAGATAATTAAAAACTCTGACATAATTATTCTTTACGGAGTGTCTCTTGGTATTACTGATAAATATCTGTGGAATCAGATTGCTAAACGCTCAATTGATGATAAGGTCCCAGTAGTTGTTTATCATTATGCTCCTAATTTTGCTGCAGGAAATCCTAATAGAGTGAGACGCTTATATAAAATGGTAGAAAACAAATTCATACAGAATAGTGGTATTGACTTAGAGTTAGAGAAGAAATTAAGAGAAAATCTTATTGTTGTTATCGGAAAGAATATTTTTAACCTAATGGAAAGGTAAGCAAAGTACAAAATGGAAACATGGCAAGAGTTAAAAGTTACAGTGAAGCGTGAGGGGGAGGAGTTGGTTTCCAATCTCTTGATTGAGCTGGGAGCTCAAGGAGTCGCAATCGAAGACAGTATGGACTATGTGGGAAATGTGGATCGTTTCGGCGAGATTTTCCCAGAGGTGGAGCAACAAGAAGAAATCGTAGTGACAGCCTACTATCCTGATACGGTTGATGTGGCAGTGGTTGAGGCAGATTTGCAGGCTCGCCTGGCAGAATTGACAGATTTTATGGATTTGGGTGAGATCAAGATGGGTACGACTGACTTGGCTGAGGAAGACTGGGCAGACAACTGGAAGAAATACTATGAGCCAGCCCGCATCACTCATGATTTGACCATCGTGCCATCTTGGACAGACTATGAGGTGGCTGCTGGAGAAAAGATTATCAAGCTGGATCCAGGCATGGCCTTTGGGACTGGAACGCATCCAACCACTAAGATGAGCCTTTTTGCCTTGGAGCAGGTTCTTCGTGGCGGTGAAACAGTGATCGATGTGGGGACTGGTTCAGGTGTCCTTTCTATCGCTAGCTCACTACTAGGAGCTAAAGAAATCTTCGCCTATGACCTCGATGACGTGGCGGTTCGTGTGGCTCAGGAAAATATTGAGCTCAACCCTGGTATGGAAAATATCCATGTAGCGGCAGGAGATTTGCTTAAGGGGGTTGAGATTGAAGCAGATGTCATCGTGGCTAATATCTTGGCGGATATTCTCATTCATCTGACAGAGGATGCTTATCGCTTGGTCAAGGATGAAGGCTACCTGATCATGAGTGGCATTATCAAGGACAAGTGGGACATGGTGCGCGAGTCGGCTGAGTCAGCTGGATTTTTCCTTGAAACCCACATGATTCAAGGAGAATGGAATGCCTGTGTCTTTAAGAAAACAAAGGATATTTCAGGTGTGATTGGAGGCTAGCATGCAGCAGTATTTTGTAAAAGGCAGTGCAATATCTCCTGTCACTATTGAGGACAAGGAAACCAGCAAGCATATATTTCAGGTCATGCGCTTGAAAGAAGATGATGAGGTGACCTTGGTCTTTGATGATGGTGTCAAGCGTTTGGCGCGCGTGCTGGATGTGGAAAATCGTCAGTTTGAGTTGGTCCAAGAATTGGCTGACAATGTGGAACTGCCCGTTCAAGTAACCATCGCATCAGGATTTCCCAAGGGAGACAAGCTGGAGTTTATCACTCAAAAAGTAACCGAACTCGGTGCCAGTCAAATCTGGGCCTTTCCCGCTGACTGGTCGGTCGCCAAGTGGGATGGTAAGAAATTGGCTAAAAAGGTTGAAAAACTGGAAAAAATTGCCCTTGGAGCGGCAGAACAAAGCAAGCGTAATATCGTTCCAAGTATTCAGCTTTTCGAGAAGAAAGCAGATTTTCTAGCCCAGCTTGACCAGTTTGACTCTATCATAGTGGCCTATGAAGAGTCGGCTAAAGAAGGAGAAGCCGCTGCCCTTCTGCAAGCAGTTACTGGACTCGAGAAAGGAGCCAAATTGCTCTTTATCTTTGGCCCAGAAGGCGGTCTCTCACCAGCAGAAATCGAAAGTTTTGAAACTAAAGGAGCTGTCTTGGCGGGACTTGGACCTCGGATTTTACGAGCAGAAACAGCACCACTTTACGCCTTATCAGCCCTTAGTGTTTTAGTAGAATTAGAGAAATAAGAGGAAGAAAATGGAACAAAAACACCGTTCAGAATTTCCCGAAAAGGAACTTTGGGATTTAACAGCCCTATACCAAGACCGTGAAGATTTCTTGCGTGCAATCGAGAAAGCTCGCGAAGACATCAACCAATTTAGCCGTGATTACAAGGGCAATCTTCATACTTATGAGGATTTTGAGAAGGCCTTTGCGGAATTGGAACAAATCTATATTCAGATGAGTCATATCGGCAATTACGCCTTTATGCCTCAGACGACAGACTATAGCAATGAAGAGTTTGCTAATATTGCCCAAGCTGGGATGGACTTTGAGACAGATGCCAGTGTAGCCTTGATCTTCTTTGACGACGCCTTGGTGGCTGCAGACGAGGAGGTCTTGGACCGTTTGGGTAAATTGCCTCACTTGACGGCAGCCATTCGTCAGGCTAAAATCAAAAAAGCCCACTATCTAGGGGCGGATGTGGAGAAGGCCTTGACAAATCTGGGTGAAGTTTTCTACAGTCCACAGGACATTTATACTAAGATGCGAGCTGGGGACTTTGAGATGGCTGACTTTGAAGCCCATGGCAAAACCTACAAAAACAGCTTTGTGACCTATGAAAATTTCTACCAAAACCACGAGAACGCTGAGGTTCGTGAGAAATCTTTCCGTTCTTTCTCAGAGGGACTCCGTAAGCACCAAAATACGGCTGCGGCAGCCTATTTAGCTCAAGTCAAGTCTGAGAAATTGTTGGCAGATATGAAGGGCTATGACTCAGTCTTTGATTATCTCCTAGCTGAGCAAGAAGTGGATCGTTCCATGTTTGACCGCCAGATTGACCTCATCATGAAGGACTTTGCGCCAGTTGCCCAGAGATACCTCAAGCATGTTGCCAAGGTCAATGGTCTTGAAAAGATGACTTTTGCAGACTGGAAATTGGACTTGGACAGCGCCCTCAAACCTGAAGTGACTATTGATGACGCCTATAATTTGGTCATGAAGTCAGTCGCACCATTGGGTCAAGAATACACTCAAGAAATTGCCCGTTACCAAGAAGAGCGCTGGGTAGACTTTGCTGCTAATAGTGGCAAGGATTCAGGTGGTTACGCAACGGATCCATATCGCGTGCACCCTTATGTCCTTATGAGTTGGACAGGCCGTTTGAGCGATGTCTATACTTTGATTCATGAGATCGGGCATTCTGGTCAATTTATCTTTTCTGACAATCATCAGAGTTACTTTAATGCCCACATGTCTACTTATTACGTCGAAGCGCCGTCAACCTTCAATGAATTGCTTTTAAGTGATTATTTGGAACATCAGTCTGACGACCCTCGTCAAAAACGCTTTGCTCTTGCCCACCGTTTGACAGACACCTACTTCCATAACTTTATTACCCACCTCTTGGAAGCAGCCTTCCAACGTAAGGTTTATACATTGATTGAAGAAGGAGAAACCTTTGGGGCAAGCAAGCTCAACAGTATTATGAAGGAAGTCTTGACGGATTTCTGGGGAGATGCTATTGAGATTGATGACGATGCGGCCTTGACTTGGATGCGCCAAGCTCACTACTACATGGGCTTGTATAGCTATACCTACTCAGCGGGACTAGTTATTTCGACTGCTGGTTATCTCCATCTGAAACATTCAGAAACTGGAGCTGAAGACTGGCTCAATCTCCTCAAATCAGGTGGCAGCAAGACACCACTTGAGTCAGCCATGATTATCGGAGCCGATATCTCAACGGACAAACCACTCCGTGATACCATCCAATTCTTGTCTGATACAGTTGACCAGATTATTGCTTATAGTGCTGAGTTGGGGGAGTAAATTAAAAGAGTCTGGGACAAAAGTCTAACCTTAAATATAAAAAGCGAACAAAACGAGTTATCTGACACTCAGAATACTGTCTTGTTCGCTTTTTTTCTAATCTATCGATTTTAAAAATTTATAATAAAGAATTCCTAAAATCAAAATTTTTTGTCCCAGCCTCTTAAATTATCCCCAAAAGCTATCTTCTTCAGCTTGATCTGAAGAGAAGAGCCAAACTTCTTTGATTTTTCCGTCTTCAATACGGAAGAGGTCAATCCCGTTCATATTGAGTTCAGTACCATCAGCACGTGTTCCGAGAAAAGTAACATTAGCTGCGATTAAATCCTTATTGTCAGAAACCCAATTTGTTATCACCTTAAAGGTTCCATTAGTTTTCTCAGCAAATGTAGCTAGGTGAGATCCTAGCTTGTCCTTACCAACAACTGAACCAGATATACTATGATTACCAGGTTGATGCCAGACAATATCATCTGCCATCGTTTCAAAGACACCAGGAAAGTCACCAGCAATTAAAGCTTGGTTATAAGCATTGAAAATTTCTAAGTTTGTTGACATATCTATTCTCCATTTCTTTTTTATGGTATAATTGTAACAGTTAAAATCAAAAAAACAAGTAGACACTTTTTCGATAGCTGGTATCAAAAGTGGTACTATTATTAATACTAAAAGATAAATTTTTTAAAAAAATAGAAAGAAGATATTTTATGCCAAATAAAGTGAGTGAGTATGGTATTTGTCCATTTGCGACAACGCAGAGGGTTTTAACGGGGAAATGGGCACTGGTAATCATTTATCAGTTGAGTACGGGTACCAAACGATTTAAAGAATTGCAGAGATTATTGCCTGGGATTACTCAAACTATTTTGACCCGTCATCTCCGTCAATTAGAAAAGGATAAGATTGTTCAACGAAAGGTCTATGCCGAAGTTCCCCCACGAGTTGAGTACAGCTTAACCGAAATGGGGCAGGAATTCAGAATTGTTTTAGATGCTGTCGAGAAATGGGGTCTAGATTATATCAAGTTGCTAGAAATGTAGAGGTACTTGAGATGCGTCGAAAATTACAAAGAAAAGTGACAGAAGTAAAGCCAGGCTATAGCCGAGAAGAAATTCAGTGGTTGCTTGAGCATTTAGGGGATGCCTCTCCAGAAATTCGAGACGAACTTGTTTTTACGAGTTTAGCCAGGGGGGCTTCAAGAAGAGTTGTTTACCCTTGAGCAGTTTCAGTTTATCTCAGAAGAGGTCTCCTCTGATGAAGGTCTATACAAAGAGATTGATAGTAGAGGAGTTTCGGCTCTTAAACGTTCTTTTAGGGCGCTTATTTATGCCAATCTACTGTCCTGCGATGGTACTAAGGGATCACTTTATTACCAGCAATTGTCTTCTCCTATCAGGGTTACCATGCTAAATCAAGGCTTACACTATCTTACAAAGGAAAAAGAGACGACGGGCTACTCTCATCAGTTTGGGTGGATCCACGCATTTGCGCATGGGGTTGATCTCTTGAAGGAAGTTATATGCCATCCTAGCTTTCCAAAGTCAGATATAGCCGAAGCATTTGAAATCATTGGGAAAATCTTTAAACGTGTTGAGATTCGTTTTACAAATGATGAAGATTGGCGGTTAGCGAGAGTACTTTATGAACCAATCTTACGAGGGAGAATCGAGCCGTTTCTACTCACTGCTTGGCTGCAAACAGTAGAATTTCCCTTGCAAGAAGCAAATGATTTCCATAAATTTTCCAATTTCAGATCTTGTTTGCTGGAAATTTACCTTCAACTAGACTGTCATAATCTTTTACAAGATGACTTGAAAAAAATCATTCAATCTTTTCACTATTAAATTTTATAGGGTTACTGTATGGGAAGTTCTTCTAATAGATTAGCTAATCGTTTTGAAAAAGTGTTGAAATCGAAATGGTGCAGATAGTAAAAGAGGTTGGATATTTATCCCAACCTCTTTTTATGTATCTTAATGGAATTGCATACCACCATCAACGATAATGGTTTGACCTGTGATGTAGTTTGAATCTGGTCCAGCAAGGAAGCTGACAGCTGCAGCCACATCTTCTGGTTCAGATAGACGTTTCAAGGTAATATCTTTTGCGAATGTCTGCATTCCCCATTCGTCATCTTTTCCAGCATTTTTCCCAACTTGGTGAGCAATATTGTACATCATTGGGGTTTTTACGATACCTGGTGCGTAGGCATTGACAGTAATGCCTGAGTCTGCCAAATCTCGTGCCAATGTTTGTGTAATTCCACGAACAGCAAATTTTGTACCACCATAAACTGTTAGGTTAGGATTTCCGACAACACCTGCTTGGGAGGTTGCATTGATAATTTTACCACCGTGACCAAGTGTTTTAAATTGAGCTTGAGCAGCTTGCGAACCCCAAATCACCCCACCGACGTTAATACCAAATGTACGTGTAAATTGTTCTTCTGTAATCGTATCAAGAGGAGTAGTTGGGGCGACACCAGCGTTATTTACGACAACATTCAAGTCACCAAAATGGTCAACAACCTTTTGAAATGCTTGGGCAACTTCTGCTTGTTTTGAGACATCTGCTACGACAGCAAAAGCATTTTCAGCTGATAATTCGGCAACAGCTTTTTCAGCCGTTTCTGGATTGTAGTCTAAGACTCCTACTTTAAAGCCATCTTGGACCAAACGTTTTGCAATTGCAAAACCAATCCCTTGACCTGCACCTGTGACAATAGCAACTTTAGACATATGATTCCTCCTTGGTATCAGCGATACCGTTCAAATGTCCTATGAAAGGACAGCAAAGGTTTATAAATGAGCCTTGATAACGATTCTTGAACCCCTATCAACGCTATACTAATAGTATACACCTTTGAAAAAAATGTTTCAAATAAATGCCTCTATTGTATAATAGGATTCAAATGAAGCCTCAACAAAAATTTCCAGTCAATTTTCTTGAAACCCTTTCCTACTTTTGATAGACTAATACATAGTTTGAAAAAAAGGAGACTTATCATGAAAAAATTTGTTGCTGAATTAATCGGTACATTTATGCTTGTGTTCATCGGAACAGGAGCCGTTGTTTTTGGAAAAGGTCTTGATGGCCTTGGACACCTTGGAATTGCTTTTGCTTTTGGCTTGGCCATCGTAGTCGCAGCTTACTCAATCGGAACTGTTTCAGGTGCTCACTTGAATCCAGCTGTTTCAATCGCTATGTTTGTAAACAAACGTTTGTCATCTTCTGAGCTTGTAAACTATATCCTTGGACAAGTAGTTGGAGCTTTCCTTGCGTCAGCTGCAGTATTCTTCCTCTTGTCTAACTCAGGCATGTCAACTGCTAGTCTTGGTGAAAATGCCTTGGCAAACGGTGTTACTGTCTTTGGTGGATTCTTGTTTGAAGTTATTGCAACTTTCTTGTTTGTCCTAGTTATCATGACTGTCACTTCAGCAAGTAAGGGCAATGGCGCAATCGCTGGTTTGGTGATTGGTTTGTCCTTGATGGCCATGATTCTTGTTGGCTTGAACATCACTGGCCTTTCAGTAAACCCAGCTCGTAGCTTGGCACCAGCTGTCTTGGTAGGTGGTGCAGCCCTTAAACAAGTATGGATTTTCATCCTTGCCCCAATCGTTGGTGGCGTTCTTGCAGCACTTGTTGCGAAAAATTTCCTTGGAACAGAAGAATAATTGAAACTCAAAAAGCCTTGCTCCTCAGTTTGAGGAACAGGGCTTTTTCGTATCTGTTTAACGGTTGTCAATTTTCTCTGGATAAAGGTCGTGTTGAAAGAGGCGTTGGTCTGCCAATCCTTCATACTTGGTTCCAGGTCTACCGTAGTTGTAGTAAGGGTCGATTGAGATGCCACCGCGCGGAGTGAATTTTCCCCAGACTTCTAAATAGCGAGGGTCTAGCAAGTTGACCAAGTCTTTCCCAATAGTGTTGATACAGTTTTCATGAAAATCCCCATGATTTCGATAGCTAAAGAGGTAGAGTTTGAGGGATTTTGACTCGACACAGAGCTTGTCAGGAATGTAGGAAATATAAATGGTCGCAAAATCTGGCTGAGCAGTGATTGGGCAAAGAGAGGTAAATTCAGGACAGTTGAATTTGATAAAATAGTCATTTTCCACATGACGATTGTAAAAGGATTCGAGAACTTCTGGTTGATAGTCAAAAATGTAGTTGGTTTCTTTGTTGCCCAGTAGGCTTAGGTTTTTCATTTCTTCTTGTTGTGACATGATTTCTGCTTTCTAATCTTAAACACCACGTTGGTTGTCGTAGAGGAGGGTATGAAGTTGAGGAAGGACGCGGACATTGCCCCAGCTATCATCAGCAGCGACACGTTCCCAGAGTTCTTTGAGGCGGTCTAGTTGGTCTTGGACAATATTGCCTGTAGCCTTGGGCTCAGGATTTCCAGCCGATAAGAAGAGGACATCTGGATGGTAACGTTCTTGAATCCCTTTAGCAAAGGCCAAATCGGCATCGTCAAAGACAGGGATTTTAAAGGTGACCTTGTCTGGATCTAGTTGGGAAACGATAAAGTCCAAGGTCTCGAAGTTGACTTCCATCTTGGATGAAGGAGGCTTGGGACTCAGAGTGACCTGATCGATATCTTTTAACCAATTTTGCCAGCGGGAGCCTTGGGTCTCAACTGCCAGAGTGACACCACGTTCCTTGAGCTTGGTGACGAGTTGAGCCATGTTGGCTGCTAGGATAGCAGGATTTCCCCCAGACAGGGTGACATAGTCGTAGCTTCCTAGCTTGTCTAATTCAGCAATGACTTCGTCAGCCGTCATGCGAGTTGGTTTTTCAGAACCATCCCAAGTAAAGGCAGAGTCGCACCAGTCGCAGTGGTAGTCGCAACCTGCAGTGCGAACAAACATAGTTTTCTGGCCAATAGCACGACCTTCACCTTGAAAGGTTGGGCCGAAAATTTCCAGAACTGGTAGTTTGAGGACACGTTCCCTAGTCATCTAACCACTCCCGTCTAAACTCCGCAAAGGCAGTCGGAGTCTCATAGAGGCGGACGTATTCCAAACGAAGACTGCGCTCGTCTGGTAACTCTTGACTCATGGTTTGAAAAATCCAGTAAACCATATTTTCAGCAGTCGTGTTCATATAAGGCAGGCTTTCATTGAGATAGCGATGATCCAAGTGGGGCTCTAAGTAGTCCTTGTAGATAGCTTTTATGTCTCCAAAGTCATAGGTCATGCCACGGTCGTCTAAAAAACCACTAACAGCAATCTGCAGATGATAAGTGTGGCCGTGCAGGGATTTGCATTTTCCTTCATAGTGAAAGAGGTGGTGGGCAGCATCAAAGGTAAACTCTTTTGATACCAAGGTTCTGTGAGGATTGTAGACAAGAGACTCCCCAGTTTCTTGTTTGATTTCTTTGGGTGCAAAAAACATTAACCCTCTCCTTTCTGTGAAAGATAAACATCTAAACCATGCTGACGTAGGTGGCAGGCTGGGCAATCTCCACATCCACTTCCGATAATCCCATTGTAGCAGGTCAAGGTCTTTTCACGAACGTATTCAAAGGCACCTAGTTGGTCGGCTAATTCCCAAGTTTCAGCCTTGTCTAGCCACATGAGAGGTGTTTGGATAACAAAGTCGTAATCCATGGCAAGGTTGAGGGTAACATTAAGGGATTTGACAAAGACATCTCGACAATCGGGGTAGCCTGAGAAGTCTGTCTCGCAGACACCTGTCACGATGTCTTTAATGCCCCGTTGCTTGGCAAGAACTGCCGCAAAGGAAAGAAAGAGGTGGTTGCGACCGTCAACAAAGGTATTGGGAACCTCTCCCTCTTTTTGCTCGATTTCTATATCAGAGGTCAGCGCATTTTCAGTGATTTGTCCCAGCAGAGACATATCTAAGATGTGATGACGAATGCCTTGTTCCTTAGCGATTTCTCTAGCGACTTGGATTTCGAGATGATGGCGTTGGCCATAGGCAAAGGTGACAGCTTCGACTGTTTCATAGTGTTCTTTAGCCCAAAAGAGGCAGGTTGTGGAATCTTGACCGCCGCTAAAGACGACCAAGGCTGATTGACGTTTCATAGTACTCCTTCCAAAATGGGAAATGTTCAGAGCACGCAAAAAGCTCCCATGAGGGAGCTAAAAAATACCAAGTAGAGGTTTTTTTTAGCGATGGCATGTCCCAAACATCGTAATATTCTACCTACAGTCTAGCATATTTTTTGAAAAATGGCAAAGGGCAAGAAAAAAGAGACCAAATAAAGTACTTGGTCTCTCGTGTGATTAGCTCAATTCAGCAACGATGGCCTTGATTTGTTCCGCAGTATGAACACCTGCAACTTGTTTCACCACTTGGCCGTCTTTTTTGAAGAGAAGAGTTGGGATAGACATGATTCCAAAAGCACGAGCTGTGTTTGGATTTTCATCAACGTCCATTTTAACGATTTTCAAAACATCTTCTGAAAGTTCTTCAGACAATTTGTCCAAGATTGGACCTTGCATACGACATGGACCACACCAAGTTGCCCAGAAGTCTACCAAGACCAAACCGTCTTTTGTTTCTTGTTCAAATGTTGCATCTGTAATTGCTTTTGCCATTGTATTTCTCCTTTTTTAGTTATATTGGCTTAAATCTTGTTTCATGAGATAGAAGAAGACATCTCCGTAAGTCCCATGGTAGTCCAAATCATGACCATTATAGGTCAATTTTTGAACTGGGTAATAGTCTGCGACACCGATAAGGCAAGCTTGTTGAGAACGTTCAAAGTCTTGGTAAGACTCGAAAGTCATGGTTCTCTCTTGTTTGCTGGTATCTAGATAGGTAATTTCGATCATATAAAACTCCTTTGTTCGATCTTGACTTTATTTTACTCCTTGGAAAGAGGAATGTCAAGAAAAATGATTGCGCACGCAACTTTTTTTAAAAATACCTATTAAGGCAAGAAATCAAGACTGGTTTCCAGTCTTTCTTCGACGGCTTTTTGTAGATAAGCCAGGGTTGTTTGTCCCTCGTCAGTCAGGCAGATAAAACTAGCCCGTCTATCCTGATCGCAACATCTGCGACTAAGCAAGCCACAGTTTTTCTCTTCTAACCTAGCCACCATTCGAGAAACAGCGCTTGGGCTGAGATGGAGTTTATCTGGCAGGTCAATTTGTCGTAGAGATTTTTCTTGGGCTAGATTCAGATAGTAGAGCAGGTAAAACTCTTTCAAGTTCAGCCTTTGTTCACTCTGCTGGGCAATAGTTTCTTCCAACAAGGCTTCCATTTCTTTTTGACGGCGATTGTAGTCAAACCATTTTTCTAAGTAGGTCATTGCTTTCTCCTTTCTTTTCAAAGTAAAAATCACAAAGTCATTACTGACTGTCTCTCTAACACAAGATGATTGCGCATGCATTTATTGTACTACTTTTAACTAATCCTTGCAATAAAGAAGAATTTCAATATTTCCTTGAAATTTTCTGAAAAAAGAGTAAACTGGTATGCAAGAAGTTTATTTCATGGAGTTTAGGATGAAATTATATGTTCAATTAATGATTCTCTTTGTGATTTCTCTAATCGGTGAGGGAATCTCCAGTTTCTTTCATCTGCCCATCCCAGGCAGTATTATCGGTTTGATTATTCTCTTTCTAGCCCTACAATTCAAGTGGTTGAGAACCAGGCATGTCAACATGGTTGGAAATTTCTTACTGGCCAATATGACCATTCTCTTTTTGCCGCCAGCAGTGGGTATCATGGAAAAGTTTGATATCATTGCTCCCTATCTTTTGCCTATTGTTTTGATTGTCTTTTTTGCTGCTGTCATCAACATTATCCTCATAGCCCTAGTGGTTCAGTTTATCAAGAGACGATTTGAGGGAGATTATGAGAAAGGAGAAACGAAATGAGTGAATTTGTATCCAATCCTCTGTTTGGGATTGCATTATCTATCCTAGCTTATCTAGTGGGAATGTTGATTTACAGGCGTTTTCCCCATCCTTTGACAACACCTTTGCTTTTGTCGGCAATTTTCATTATCATCCTTCTTAAGACGACGGGGATTTCTTACCAAGATTATTACCAAGGTGGGGTATATCTGAACAATTTGATCGTCCCGTCGACGGTGGCTCTAGGGATTCCGCTTTATAAGAGTTTTCACTTGATGAAGCACCATGCTCGGAGTATTCTCTTTGGTAGTCTGCTAGCAGTAGTTGTCAATACTAGCTTCACTGCCATAGTGGCGAAAATATTTGGCATGGACTTTTTCCTAGCCATTTCTCTTTTTCCTAAGTCAGTAACAACCGCCATGGCAGTGGGAATCACAGAAAAATTGCAAGGTTTGACGACTGTGACCTTGGTCGTCGTAGTGGCGACTGGGATCTTAACCAGTGTCATAGGACCAACCCTTTTGAAGTGGTTGAAAATTGACGACCCAGTAGCAGTCGGGCTTTCCCTTGGTGGGACAGGTCATGCTGTCGGAACGGGAACGGCTTTTCAGTACGGTTCTGTAGCAGGAGCCATGGGGGGATTAGCTATCGGTGTCACCGGTATTCTCTATGTTTTTGTTAGCCCTATTGTAGCCAGTTTGATATTGAGTTAAAGAAAAACCCAGCTTTCTAGCTGGGCATTTTTTATTGCAAATTAACCTTGTTTTTCAAAATATAGTAGGTACCGAGATAGTAGATAGCCGATAAAAAGAGATCGCGCAAGATTTCTGTACCAATCATCATGTTAAAATTATTTTCAATTCGGAAAAAGAGAGAGACATAACCAATGACGATGGCAATGACGATATAGGCTAGAATCCCCATAGCTGTTCGATACTCATTAAAGAGTTGTCCGATTGAGATGGAGAGGTAAATGGATAAAATCCATGTAATCGAACCGACAAATAGTGATAGGGCATACAGCCAGCCGTAGCTGAGGTAAGGGGAAATGAAGTTATAGAGGACAGTGAAGTCTTTTTCTATTGGTGTTAAGAAGAAGATAATCAATACACTCAAGATAAAGACGATATAGCTTAAGATGGACCAGACAAGACCACCTAAAAGTTTTGCGATGATGATTTGGTGCTCAGAGACAGGCAAGGTCAGGGTCAAGTACCCTTGGCGGTCATAAACACTCCCCTTGAATCTTCGGATGATTAAAAAGATTGTTGCAATCCAAAGAGTGACGCTGAGTCCTCCAAAGACTAGTACCAAAAAGAAGATGAAATAAACAGCATTGTGAGAATTGTAACTCTGGCTAAGGCTACCAAGAAAAGCTCCAATTAAAACTGAAATTGCAAGCACAGCTCCATAGAGCGCTAAATACCATTTATTGACATTCTTAAATTCGTAGCGAACTAAATTCCAAAACATAATAATCTCCTTTGCTTAGGCTTTAAATTCCTGGCGGAAGAGCTGGTCAATTGATTCACCTGACTCGTAACGAATATCATCAACATTTCCTTGGCGGACGATTTTTCCGTCTTTGAGGAAGATAATCTCATCCAAGATTGGCTCAATATCTGAAATCAAGTGGGTTGAAATCAGCACCGTAGAAGTCGGTGAGTAGTTGTTGATGATGGTATTGAGGATATAATCACGGGCGGCTGGATCCACACCTCCGATTGGTTCGTCCAGAACGTAGAGGCGGGCTTCACGACTCATAACGAGGATTAGTTGGACCTTTTCCTTGTTTCCTTTTGATAATTTCTTTAAGCGACTATTTTCATCAATGCCAAGGTCTGCAAGCAGATGTTGGGCGCGTTCAAGATTGAAATCCTGATAGAAGGTCTTGAAGTAGGTTAGGGCTTCCTTGACCTTCATCTGTTCATTTAGATAGGTTGTGTCTGGTAGATAGGAGACAATCGCTTTGGTAGCAGGACTTGGATCCTGTCCGTTAATGAGGACACGTCCTTTGTCTGGCTGAAGGAGACCGTTAATCAGTTTGATCAGGGTTGTTTTTCCGGATCCGTTTGGTCCGAGGAGCCCGACAATCTTTCCAGCTGAGATCTCTAGTGAGATATTGTCAAGTGCCGCAGTTGCTCCATATGATTTTGATACATTTTCAAGTGCTAGTAGTGTCATAGTCTTAAACTCCTTTAATATAGTCGCTTAATACATTTGGCAGTTCTTCTTTTTTGTAGCCAAATTGAAGCATGCAAGAGACGAAGTGTTGCAGTTGCTCCTCGGAAAGTTGTTTGCGGGACTGAACGATGAGGTCCAAATCCTCGGTGACAAAACGACCAGTTGTTCGCTTGCTATAAACGAAACCTTCACGTTCAAGGTCAGACAAAGCGCGCTGAATGGTATTGGGATTAACCCCAGCCTCGCTCGCCAAATCTCTCACGGTAGGGAGCTGTTGGTTGGGTTCCAGTTCATGGGAAACAATCTGTAATTTAATTTTTTCCATAATCTGTAAATAAATGGGTTTTGTATTATCAAATGACCAGGACATCATAGTCTCCTTTCTATGTCTTTATTGTTCTAATCAAATAATACAATAAAACAAAAAACTTGTCAAGTAAAAATAAGAATTGTTTTGGGAATTGCTCAAAAAATGGTATAATGAAAAGAAAACGACAAGGAGGAAAATGCATGCGTTGTCCAAAATGTGGGGCTACCAAGTCTAGTGTTGTTGATAGTCGACAAGCCGAAGAAGGAAATACCATCCGTCGAAGACGTGAGTGCGATGAGTGTCAGCATCGTTTTACAACCTATGAACGAGTAGAAGAAAGAACGCTGGTTGTCGTCAAAAAAGACGGTACGCGAGAACAGTTTTCGAGAGATAAAATCTTTAATGGGATTATTCGCTCAGCCCAGAAACGCCCTGTTTCGAGTGATGAAATCAACATGGTGGTCAATCGCATTGAGCAAAAACTCCGTAGTCGCAGTGAGAATGAGATCCAAAGTGAATACATTGGTTCTTTAGTCATGGAAGAATTGGCAGAGCTTGATGAGATTACCTATGTTCGTTTTGCCAGTGTTTATCGTAGTTTTAAGGATGTGAGTGAGTTGGAGAGTCTGCTCCAGCAGATCACTCAGTCCTCTAAGAAGAAAAAGGAAAAATAGATGAAACCAAATGACCGTTTTTCTTTTCTAAAGAATAATCGGGTGTCGCAAGATACCTCTTCTCTGGTGCAGTGCTACCTCCCGATTATCGGTCAGGAGGCACTGAGCCTCTATCTATATGCCATTACCTTTTGGGATGGTGGGCAAAAGGAACACCTTTTTTCCCATATCCTCAACCACTTAAACTTTGGCATGCCGACCTTGCTCCAATCCTTCAAAGTCTTGTCTGCCTTGGATTTGTTGACCCTTTATCAAAGGGGAGAAACCTATGAATTACAGCTTCATCCTCCCCTCTCCAGTCAGGAATTTCTAAGTCATTCTGTCTATAGCAGATTATTAGAGAAAAAGATTGGGGATACAGCTGTTTCTGCTATGAAGCAGGCTCCAAGTGAGGGAGAAGCACTCTCGGTTTCTTTGAGTCAAGTCTTTCCAACCCTGACTGAAGAAATGACTCCAACTGAGTCTAAAAGCAAGTTAAAAAATGATTTTGACTTGGAACATTTTCAGCGCCTGATGGCTCGAGATGGCTTGCGTTTTGAAGACGAGCAGGCGGATGTTTTGGAATTGTTTGCCATCGCAGATGAAAAAAAATGGACCTGGTTTGAAACCTATCAATTAGCCAAGGCGACAGCTGTGGCTCCGGTTATTTCAGTCAAACGCATGCGTGAAAAGATTGCGCAAAAACCAGTGTCTTCTGACTTTAGCCCCAAAGAAATGGCCATTATCAGGGAAGCAAAGAGTAAAACTCCCCGAGATTTTTTACAAGTTCTCAAACAAGAGCGCAAAGGGTACATCACCCAGAGTGAAAGGGAGCTCCTTCACCAGATAGAGTCTTTAGGCTTGTTGGACGAAGTCATCAATATCGTCCTGCTTTTAACCTTTAACAAGATTGATTCGTCTAATATCAATGAAAAATACGCCATGAAGGTCGCAAATGACTACGCTTATCACAAGATTCGAACAGCAGAGGAAGCTGTGCTTCGGATTCGAGAACGTCAGCAAAAAGGCCAGGAAGACCAAAAATCAAAAACTAGCTCGACTAAGACAAATGTTCCTAAGTGGAGTCAGCCAGACTATAAGAATAGGACTTCGGCTCAAGAACTAGAAGAAATGGAACGCCGAACGCAGGAATTATTAGCTAAACTAGATAATGGAGGAGCCTAGATGGAGAGTATAGGAGAAACTTTGGCAAAGCACCCCACTCGTTTTAATTATCAGGAGTTAGTCAAAGATATCATGCTGGATCCTGATGTGGTAGATTTTATCCAGCGGGAACGTTTGAGCCAAGAAGAAATTCACCGTAGTATTTCCAAGTTTAACCAGTATATCACTGAGAGGCAGAAATTTTTAACCAATGATACAACTTATATAGCTCAAGGCTACAAACCAATCTTGGTCATGAACCATGGTTATGCGGATGTGTCTTATGAGGAAACCGAAGAGTTGGTGGAAGCAGAGAAGCAGGCGGCTATCAAGAATCGTCTCAACTTGATTCATTTACCAGCAAGCTTGAAAAATGTTAGTTTAGTAGATGTTTATCGGGATGATATTGCACGTTTTCCTGTTCTGGAAAGAATGATAAATTTTGTTAGTAATTATCCAACTACCTCAAAAGGCCTCTATCTTTACGGAGATTTTGGTGTCGGTAAGAGTTTCATGATGGCGGCCTTAGCTCATGACCTATCTGAAAAACGTGGGGCATCAACGACGATTCTCCACTATCCAAGTTTTGTCATTGATGTGAAAAATGCTATCGGTGAAGGCTCTGTGAAGACTTTGGTGGATGAGATCAAGTTAGCAGAAGTCTTGGTCTTGGATGATATTGGTGCAGAGCAGTCAACACCTTGGGTACGTGATGAGATTCTCCAAGTTATTCTCCAGTATCGTATGCAGGAAGATTTGCCGACCTTCTTTACTTCCAACTTTAATTTTCAAGATTTGGAAAAACATTTTGCCAAAGGAAAGAATGGAAATGATGAGACTTGGGAAGCTAGACGGGTCATGGAACGAATCCGTTATTTGGCTGAGGAGACAAGACTAGAAGGAGAAAATCGTCGATGACAGAAACCATTCAACTGATGAAAGCTCATACTTCAGTTCGTCGTTTTCAGGAACAAGAGATTCCTCAAGCAGACTTGGACGAGATTTTGACTGCTGGACAAATGGCGTCATCTTGGAAAAATTTCCAATCCTACTCTGTGATTCTTGTGCGCAGTCAAGAGAAGAAAGATGCCCTATATGAACTGGTTCCTCAGGAAGCCATTCGCCAGTCAGCTGCCTTTTTGCTCTTTGTCGGTGACTTGAACCGAGCTGAAAAGGGAGCAAGTCTTCATACGGACACTTTCCAACCTCAAGGGGTAGAAGGTCTCCTCATTACCTCTGTGGATGCGGCGCTTGCTGGTCAAAACACCTTGCTTGCTGCTGAGAGTCTGGGATATGGTGGTGTGATTATCGGTTTGGTCCGTTACAAGTCGGAAGAAGTGGCAGAGCTTTTTAACTTGCCTGACTATACCTACCCCGTTTTTGGGATTGCCCTTGGCGTGCCAAATCAACAACATGAGGTCAAACCAAGACTGCCTTTGAACCAAGTAGTTTTTGAAGAAGAATACCAAGAACAGCCAGTTGAAGCGATTTTGGACTATGACCAAGTTCAGGCAGACTATGCTGGTGCGCGTGCGACGACCTCTTGGAGTCAGCGTCTAGCAGAGCAGTTTGGTCAAGCCGAACCTCGTTCAACTCGAAAAAATCTAGAACAGAAAAAGTTATTGTAGAAAGTGAGAAAACATGGCCTTACCAACTATTGCCATTGTGGGACGTCCCAATGTTGGAAAATCGACCCTATTTAATCGGATCGCTGGTGAGCGAATTTCAATCGTAGAAGATGTCGAGGGTGTGACACGTGACCGTATCTATGCAACGGGTGAGTGGCTCAATCGTTCCTTTAGTATGATTGATACTGGAGGGATTGACGACGTCGATGCTCCCTTCATGGAGCAAATCAAGCACCAGGCAGAAATTGCTATGGAAGAAGCTGATGTCATCGTTTTTGTGGTGTCTGGGAAAGAAGGAATCACGGATGCGGACGAGTACGTAGCCCGCAAACTCTATAAAACCCATAAGCCTGTTATCCTTGCCGTTAACAAGGTTGACAATCCTGAGATGCGAAATGACATCTATGATTTCTATGCTCTGGGATTGGGTGAACCGTTGCCAATTTCGTCTGTCCACGGTATCGGGACAGGGGATGTGCTGGATGCCATTGTGGAAAATCTACCAAATGAGGTTGAAGAAGAAAATCCAGACGTGATTAAATTTAGCTTGATTGGCCGCCCTAACGTTGGAAAATCAAGTTTGATCAATGCCATTTTGGGAGAAGACCGCGTGATTGCTAGTCCAGTAGCGGGAACAACGCGTGATGCTATTGATACCCATTTTACAGATGCGGATGGACAAGAGTTTACCATGATTGATACAGCTGGTATGCGTAAGTCTGGTAAAGTCTACGAAAATACAGAGAAATACTCTGTCATGCGTGCCATGCGTGCCATTGACCGTTCTGACGTGGTCTTGATGGTCCTCAATGCCGAGGAAGGTATTCGTGAGTATGATAAGCGTATCGCTGGATTTGCCCACGAAGCTGGTAAAGGAATGATCATCGTGGTCAACAAGTGGGATACCCTTGAGAAAGACAACCATACGATGAAGAAATGGGAAGAAGATATCCGTGAGCAGTTCCAATATCTGCCTTATGCTCCGATTGTCTTTGTCTCTGCTCTGACCAAGCAACGTCTCCACAAACTACCTGAGATGATCAAGCGAATCAGCGAAAGCCAAAACACCCGTATTCCTTCAGCGGTCTTGAACGATGTCATTATGGATGCCATTGCTATCAATCCAACACCGACAGACAAGGGAAAACGCCTCAAGATTTTCTATGCGACCCAAGTGGCAACCAAGCCACCAACCTTTGTCATCTTTGTTAACGAAGAAGAACTTATGCACTTCTCTTACCTGCGCTTCTTGGAAAATCAAATCCGCAAGGCCTTTGTCTTTGAAGGAACACCAATCCATCTCATTGCAAGAAAACGCAAGTAAGCTATGCTTGTTTTCACACAAAAATAAACTAAAAGAAGGCTACGAGGTCTTCTTTTTTCTATCAAAGGAGTAAAAAGGCTTGTCAAATCGGGGACAAAATCTGTCATCAAAATTCAATTATTTTTCTAGATTTTGTAATCTATTTGTAATGAAAATGTACTTTCTTTGTAAAAATCAAAATGCTATAATTCCTTAAATCAATTTTCCTTTATCAGGGAGGTTATTATGAAAAGAAGCAGATTATTTAAACATAATTTGTTGGTTCGCTTGCTTGGATTGCTGATGGTCTTTCTCTTCTTGTCAGCATTCACAGCACCTGAAAAACCTGAGTACGGGATCTATGACCCGGATCATTATTTAACGGATGAGACTATAAGTCAGATTCGGGAATTGAATAATGTCAATAGTAAAAAATCAGAAAAATTCCAGATGGGTGTTTACGTTGTGAAAAGCCTAGATGGAGAAACAATCGAGACTGTCGCTAATGAAACAGCTAGAGCTTGGAAGATTGGCTACTCGGGAGACAATCACGGTGCCTTGATTGTGGTAGCGGTTCAAGATAGAAAATCACGGATTGAAACCAGTAATAATGTGGCCAGTAAGATCACTGACTATCAGACCAATAGATTTTTGAAAACAGCACGACCTTACTTTCAAAAGGGAGACTACAGCAATGGAGTTCTTTCTATATCAAACAATCTCAACTACATGTTTTATAGTGGATCGAGTACGACTGCTTCAAGTTCTAAAAGTAGTTACGATTATGCGACCAACTCTAGTCGCTTAAGGGAACTTGAAAGGTATGCTGGTGAGAGCAGTTCTTCGAGACGGCATCGAAAAAGCAGTTCGAGTGACGGAGTTATCGGATTTGGAATTCTCATTTACTTCATCCTGATGATCATCGGCTTTATATCTGGAGGCCGTGGTGGTGGTGGTTCACATGGCGATGATTCTGGCGGTGGCTGGTGGGGCGGTGACTCATCAGATTCAGGATCCTCTTGGTCTGACTCAGGCTCCGACTCATCTGGAGGCTGGGACGGCGGTGGCTTCGATGGTGGCGGTTCGTCTGATGACTGGTGAGTGATCATATATTGCTCAAACCGATTTCTCCATGCAGTAAGGTGACTCCTTTGCAAGGGTTCACTCCTTCATTAAAAATAAAACCAAAGTTTGGGAAATTGATTTAAAATCTGAGTATTTTCTCAGAAAAGTTGATAAAAGAAAGTGTTAAGGTTTTGAATATGAAACAAAATAAAGTAATTCTCTCAATAGTGGCGATTTTCTTTGGACTTCTAGTTCTGGGAAGTTGTTCCGCAGTGACGACCTATAACGGTCTGGTTGGTGAACAGACTAAAGTGGAGCAGGCTCAGGCCGATGTCTCTACAGCCCTCCAACGTCGTTCAGACTTGATTGGTAACTTGGTCGAGTCTGTCAAAGGACAAATGAATCATGAAACCGAAGTCTTTACCAAGATTGCTGATGCTAGAGCTAAAATCGGTAGTAGCTCAGTAACTTCAGAAGAAAACCAAAAGGCTCAGGGAGAATTGAGCTCAGCTCTTTCCCGCTTGATTTCCTTGACGGAGAATTATCCAGAACTCAAGAGCAATCAAAATGTTGAGCAACTAATGGTGGAACTTTCAGGAAGTGAAAATCGAATCTTTGTAGCACGCAAGGATTATAATAAAGTCGCAGCCGAGTACAATCAAAAGTTGAGAAGTTTTCCAACCGTGCTTTTTGCGAATATGATGAACTTTAAAGAAGCTGAAACCTTTAAAGAAACAGAAGAAGCCAAGACAGTTCCTAAGGTCGATTTTGGAACTTCTTCATCAAGCCAATAAAGTGAATCAGCTTATGAAAAAAGGGATTTCTCAAGCATGACTAGTGATTTCAAACCCGAACCTGGAAAGCCTTTTCCAGGTTTTTTGGTATAATAAAAGGGAAGATACAGTGACGGAAATGGAGGTTTGCTATGGAAAAAACAAAAGCCTTTCTTGAAGCGCACTACAAGAGATATATCCTTACGATTTGCCTTCTCTGGTTCCTCATATTTTTCCTTCCTTGGGATTGGCAAATAGGAGGAGTTTCAGTATATTATTTCGTTATGAAAAAACTCTTCGTGGTCTTTGGTGTTTTATCCGTCCTATACTCCGTGCTGATTAAAAAAATCAGTCTTCTCATCTTTGGCATCATCTCTTGCTTGGCCTTCTGGATCAATCTCTTTTGGTATTTTGGTATTTTGGGATATTGCCTGTATTCTTGGGAAATTAAACATAAAATAATGATGGACTAGACTAGTTTCTAACCCTTTTTTCCCCTTGTAAAACAAGGATTCTTTCTTGAAAAATAATGGTAAATATGCTAAAATTAAAAGAACATTCTAAAATATTCAGAATAAAAAGTAAGGAAAATCATGGCTAATATTTTAAAAACGATTATTGAAAATGATAAAGGAGAACTTCGCCGTCTAGAAAAGATGGCCGATAAGGTTCTTAATTATGAGAGCCAAATGGCTGCGATGTCAGACGAAGAGCTAAAAGCAAAAACTGACGAATTTAAAGAACGCTACAATAAGGGGGAATCACTTGATTCGCTGTTATATGAGGCTTTTGCGGTAGTCCGTGAAGCAGCAAAACGTGTCCTTGGACTTTTCCCTTATAAAGTTCAGGTCATGGGTGGGATTGTTCTTCACCATGGTGACGTTCCAGAGATGCGTACTGGTGAAGGGAAAACCTTGACGGCGACCATGCCGGTGTACCTCAATGCCCTTGCAGGTAAAGGGGTTCACGTAGTTACTGTCAACGAATACCTGACAGAACGTGACGCGACTGAGATGGGTGAGCTTTACTCATGGCTCGGTCTGTCAGTAGGGATCAACTTAGCAGCCAAATCTCCAATGGAGAAAAAAGAAGCGTATCTCTGTGATATTACCTACTCAACCAACTCAGAGATTGGTTTCGACTACCTTCGTGACAATATGGTCGTTCGTGCAGAAAACATGGTACAGCGTCCGCTTAACTATGCCTTGGTCGATGAGGTTGACTCGATCTTGATCGATGAAGCCCGTACTCCTTTGATCGTTTCAGGTGCCAATGCAGTTGAGACTAGCCAACTCTACCATATGGCGGATCATTTTGTGAAGTCTTTGGACAAGGATGACTATATTATTGACATTCAGTCTAAGACGATTGGTTTGTCTGATTCTGGGATTGACAAGGCTGAGAGCTATTTCAAACTGGAAAATCTCTATGATGTCGAAAACGTAGCTCTTACCCATTTTATTGATAATGCCCTTCGTGCCAACTATATCATGATACTCGATATCGATTATGTGGTTAGTGAAGAGCAAGAAATCTTGATCGTTGACCAATTTACAGGTCGTACCATGGAAGGCCGTCGTTACTCTGATGGTTTGCACCAAGCCATCGAAGCAAAAGAGGGTGTGCCAATCCAAGATGAGACTAAGACTTCAGCTTCTATCACCTACCAAAATCTCTTCCGTATGTATAAGAAATTGGCAGGTATGACAGGTACTGGTAAAACAGAAGAAGAAGAATTCCGCGAAATCTATAACATTCGCGTCATCCCAATCCCAACCAACCGTCCAATCCAACGTATCGACCACTCAGACCTTCTCTATGCCAGTCTTGATGCGAAGTTTAAGGCTGTAGTTGAGGATGTAAAAGCTCGTCACCAAAAAGGTCAACCGGTCTTGGTAGGTACAGTTGCAGTTGAAACGAGTGACTTCCTTTCTAAGAAACTGGTAGAGGCAGGTGTTCCTCACGAAGTCTTGAATGCGAAGAACCACTACAGAGAAGCGCAAATCATCATGAACGCTGGTCAGCGTGGTGCAGTTACTATCGCAACCAACATGGCCGGTCGTGGTACCGACATCAAGCTTGGTGAAGGGGTTCGTGAACTTGGTGGACTTTGTGTCATTGGTACAGAACGCCATGAAAGTCGCCGTATTGATAATCAGCTTCGTGGACGTTCAGGGCGTCAAGGAGACCCAGGTGAGTCACAATTCTACTTGTCTCTTGAAGATGATTTGATGAAACGTTTCGGTTCAGAACGTTTGAAAGGTGTCTTTGAACGTCTCAATATGTCTGATGAAGCCATCGAATCTCGCATGTTAACGCGTCAAGTTGAAGCAGCTCAAAAACGTGTTGAAGGAAACAACTACGATACTCGTAAACAAGTCCTTCAATACGATGACGTTATGCGTGAACAACGTGAAATCATCTATGCACAACGTTATGATGTCATCACTGCAGACCGTGACTTGGCACCTGAAATCCATGCTATGATCCGCCGTACCATTGGCCGAATCGTAGATGCACATGCTCGTTCGAAAGAAGATGAAAAACTGGAAGCAATCCTGAACTTTGCTAAGTATAACTTGCTTCCAGAAGATTCAATCAGCCGTTCAGATCTTGCAGGTCTGTCAGATCAGGCCATCAAAGATGAACTTTTCCAACGTGCCTTGAAAGTTTATGACAGTCAAGTTGCTAAGCTTCGTGACGAAGATGCAGTGAAAGAATTCCAAAAAGTTTTGATCCTACGTGTTGTAGACAACAAGTGGACAGACCATATCGATGCTCTTGATCAGTTGCGAAATGCTGTTGGTCTTCGTGGATATGCCCAAAACAACCCTGTTGTAGAATATCAAGCAGAAGGTTTCCGCATGTTTAATGACATGATTGGATCAATTGAATTCGATGTGACCCGCTTGATGATGAAAGCACAAATCCACGAACAGGAACGTCCTCAAACTGAGCACAATATCAGTACAACTGCGACTCGTAATATCGCAGCGCAGCAGACTCAGCTTCCAAAAGATGTGGACTTGAGCCAAATTGGACGAAATGATCAATGCCCATGTGGCTCTGGTAAGAAATTCAAGAACTGTCATGGTAAGAGACAATAATATGAGATAAGATACAGGCGGATACCTGGTAAAAGTCATTTTTTGCTTGGTGTCCGTTTGCTTTATAAGGAGATGAATCATGGTATTTACAGCTAAAAGTCCTAAAATTAACATTGAAGAAGTTCGAGCCTTGTCTAAATTGGAGGGGGCGGCTCTTGCGAGAAAAAACCAACGTGATCAGGAATTAGAAGCCATCATCCGTGGGAAAGACCAGCGTATTCTCTTGGTGATTGGACCATGTTCATCTGATAACGAAGAAGCGGTTCTCGAGTATGCCAAACGTCTATCTACTTTGCAAGAAGAGGTTAAAGACCGCATTTTTATGGTCATGCGTGTCTATACGGCTAAACCTCGTACCAATGGAGACGGCTATAAGGGCTTGATTCATCAACCAAATGCTAAAGAAGCACCTAGCTTGATCAATGGAATCAAGGCTGTTCGTCAGCTCCACTACCGTGTGATTACCGAGACGGGAATGACAACAGCTGATGAGATGCTTTATCCTGAAAATCTTCCGCTGGTGGATGATTTGATTTCTTATATGGCTGTTGGAGCCCGTTCTGTAGAGGATCAACAGCACCGTTTTGTAGCGAGCGGAGCAGATTTTTCAACAGGATTTAAAAATCCAACATCTGGAAATCTCAATGTTATGTTTAACGGGATTTACGCAGCGCAAAATAAGCAGAGTTTCCTCTTCCTTGGTAAAGAGGTGGAAACGACTGGGAATCCATTGTCCCATGCCATTCTTCGCGGTGCCTTGAATGAATATGGTAAGAATATTCCTAACTACTACTATGACAATTTGATGGATACCATTGCTCAGTATGAAAAGATGGGCTTAGAAAATCCCTTTATCATCATTGATACCAATCATGACAATTCAGGCAAGCAGTACATGGATCAAATCCGTATCGTTCGCCAGACCTTGATCAACCGTGACTGGAATGAGAAAATCAAAAAATACGTTCGTGGTTTTATGATTGAGTCTTATCTGGAAGATGGACGTCAAAATGAACCAGAAGTTTTTGGTAAGTCCATTACAGATCCGTGTCTAGGATGGGACAACACAGAAGCACTTGTTCGCGAAATCTATCAAACGTTAGGAGAATAAGATGGCATTTATCGAAAAAGGCCAAGAAATTGATATTGAAGCAATCAAGGCTGCGACCCAGCTGTCACCTGAGGACTTGCGAAAAAAAGAAGCCCGTGATCGAGAATTGGCAGCCATCATCTCAGGTGAGGATGATCGAATCCTTTTGGTGATGGGGCCTTGCTCTTCGGATAATGAAGAAGCAGTTCTCGAATATGCTCGTCGCTTAGCGGACTTGCAGAAAAAAGTTGCGGATAAAATCTTTATCGTGATGCGTGTCTATACGGCTAAACCTCGTACCAATGGAGATGGCTATAAAGGTTTGGTTCATCAGCCGGATACTTCGAAAGCTCCAAGCTTGATTAATGGTTTGCAGGCAGTTCGTCAGCTCCACTACCGTGTGATTACGGAGACGGGCTTGACGACAGCTGATGAGATGCTTTATCCGTCAAATCTCGTTTTGATCGATGATTTAGTCAGCTATCATGCAGTTGGAGCTCGTTCAGTGGAAGACCAAGAGCACCGTTTTGTAGCTTCTGGAATTGATGCTCCAGTTGGGATGAAAAATCCAACATCTGGGAACCTTGGGGTCATGTTTAATGCTATCTATGCAGCTCAAAACAAGCAAACCTTCCTTTACCACGGTCAAGAAGTGGAAACTTCAGGAAATCCCTTGACCCACGTTATCCTTCGTGGTGCCATGAACGAATATGGTAAAAATGAACCCAATTTCTATTATGAAACCCTCTTAAATGCCATCAATCGCTATGAGACCATGGGACTTGAAAATCATCCCTTCATTATCATCGATACAAATCATGACAATTCAGGCAAGCAGTATATGGAACAAATTCGCATTGTTCGTCAAGCCTTGCTGAATCGTGACTGGAATGAAAAGATTAAAAAGACGGTGCGAGGCTTTATGATTGAGTCTTACCTAGCAGATGGCCGCCAAAATCAACCAGAGGTCTTTGGTTGCTCCATAACTGACCCTTGTCTAGGTTGGGAAAATACAGTAGCCTTGGTAGAAGAAATTTATACTACCTTAACAAAATAAGTGAAAAGGATGGAGTTGGGGGAATCTCAGCTCCTTTTATGAGTATGATAGTTGGACACGGAATTGACATCGAAGAACTGGCTTCGATAGAAAACGCAGTTACACGACGTGAGGGCTTTGCTAAGCGCGTGCTGACTGCTAAAGAGATGGAACGATTTACCAGTCTCAAAGGGCGCAGACAAATCGAATACTTGGCTGGTCGCTGGTCGGCTAAGGAGGCCTTTTCCAAGGCTATGGGGACAGGAATTGGCAAGCTGACCTTTCAGGATTTGGAAGTTTTGAACAATGAACGAGGGGCTCCCTATTTTAGTCAGTCGCCATTTTCAGGAAAGATTTGGCTGTCGATCAGCCATACAGATCAGTTTGTGACAGCAAGTGTCATTTTGGAGGAAAATCATGAAAGCTAGTCTACATAGACCAACCAAGGCTCCGATTCGTTTGGGAGCTATTCGACAAAATATACAACAAATGGGAAGTCATATCCCTAATGGTACGCTTAAATTTGCAGTAGTCAAGGCTAATGCTTATGGACATGGGGCGGTAGCTGTTGCAACGGCGATCCAGGATGTTGTTGATGGATTTTGCGTTTCCAATATTGATGAAGCTATCGAGTTGCGTCAAGCAGGTATAAACAAGAAAATCCTCATCTTAGGAGTTTCTGAGCTAGAAGCTGTTTCCCTAGCTAAAGAATACGACATCACCTTGACAGTGGCAGGGTTGGAGTGGATTCAAGCGCTGTTAGACAAGGAAGCAGATTTAACTGGCTTGACTGTTC
Source organism: Streptococcus oralis (assembly GCF_018448765.2). GTDB lineage: Bacteria > Bacillota > Bacilli > Lactobacillales > Streptococcaceae > Streptococcus > Streptococcus oralis_BM. Next base: position 1,401,935 of record NZ_JAHCMC020000001.1, on the reverse strand, counting down.
ACCTCAAGATTGACTCAGGAATGGGACGGATTGGTTTTAGAGGGGCCAGTGAAGCTGATCTGGCTCAAGACTTGCTCAAGCAACATGGTGCTCGTGTTGAGGGGATTTTTACCCACTTTGCTACTGCAGATGAGGAATCAGATACTTATTTTAATGCCCAGTTAGAACGCTTTAAAGCTATTTTGGCAAGTATGAAGGAAGTTCCAGAGCTGGTTCATGCTAGCAACTCGGCAACGACCCTCTGGCATGCTGAAACTATTTTCAATGCGGTCCGTATGGGAGATTCCATGTATGGTCTCAATCCAAGTGGAGATGTCTTAGACTTGCCTTATGACTTGACACCAGCCTTGAGTTTGGAGTCTGCTCTGGTCCATGTCAAGACAGTGCCAGCTGGAGCTTGCATGGGCTATGGAGCCACCTATCAGGCGGATAGCGAGCAAGTCATCGCGACCGTGCCAATCGGCTATGCGGATGGTTGGACACGAGACATGCAGAATTTCTCTGTTTTAGTAGATGGACAAGCTTGCCCAATCGTCGGACGGGTTTCTATGGACCAAATCACCATTCGCTTGCCTAAGATTTGTCCGCTAGGAACAAAAGTAACCTTGATTGGCTCCAACGGTGACAAGGAAATCACAGCAACTCAGGTAGCGACCTACCGCGGAACCATTAATTATGAGGTGGTTTGCCTCCTCAGCGATCGCATTCCGAGAGAATATTATTAAAAAAGAAAGGAGTGGAGCATGAATCTACATCAACCCTTGCATGTCTTGCCTGGTGTGGGACCAAAGTCAGCCGAGAAATACGCCAAACTAGGAATTGAAAACTTGCAAGACCTCTTGCTCTACTTTCCTTTCCGTTACGAAGACTTCAAAACCAAGCGGGTGCTGGAGCTGGAAGATGGCGAAAAGGCGGTCCTGTCTGGTCAAGTCGTGACACCTGCCAGTGTACAGTATTATGGTTTCAAGCGCAATCGCCTACGTTTTAGCCTTAAGCAGGGAGAGGTCGTTTTTGCGGTGAATTTCTTTAACCAGCCCTATCTAGCAGACAAGATAGAGTTGGGAGCAACCCTTGCTGTTTTTGGGAAGTGGGACCGTGCCAAGGCTAGTCTGACTGGGATGAAGGTTCTAGCTCAGGTGGAAGATGACCTCCAGCCTGTCTATCGTCTGGCTCAGGGAATCAGTCAGGCCAGTTTGGTTAAGGTCATTAAGACAGCCTTTGATCAGGGATTGGACCTCTTGATTGAGGAAAACCTTCCCCAGTCTTTACTTGATAAATACAAACTCATGTCCCGTTGCCAGGCTGTTCGCGCTATGCATTTTCCTAAGGATTTGGCAGAATACAAGCAGGCCCTTCGTCGTATCAAGTTTGAGGAACTCTTTTACTTCCAAATGCAGTTGCAGACGCTCAAGTCTGAAAATAGAGTTCAGGGAAGCGGTCTGGTTCTGAATTGGTCTCAGGAAAAAGTGACGGCTGTTAAGGAATGTTTACCTTTTGCCTTAACCCCAGCTCAGGAAAAAAGTTTGCGGGAAATTTTGACCGACATGAAGTCCGACCACCACATGAATCGTCTCCTGCAAGGAGATGTGGGGAGCGGGAAAACGGTAGTCGCTGGCTTGGCCATGTTTGCTGCAGTGACGTCTGGCTACCAAGCGGCTCTCATGGTACCGACCGAAATCCTTGCTGAGCAACACTTTGAAAGTCTACAGAGTCTCTTTCCAGACTTGAAACTCGCTCTCTTGACAGGATCCTTGAAAGCTGCAGAAAAAAGAGAAGTCTTGGAGACCATAGCGAAGGGTGAGGCTGATTTGATTATCGGAACCCACGCTCTGATACAAGATGGGGTTGATTATGCTCGACTTGGTTTGATTATCATCGATGAGCAGCACCGTTTTGGTGTGGGACAAAGGCGGATTTTACGGGAAAAAGGCGACAACCCAGACGTTCTCATGATGACGGCGACGCCCATTCCGCGAACATTGTCTATCACAGCCTTTGGCGATATGGATGTTTCCATTATCGACCAGATGCCTGCGGGTCGGAAACCCATTGTGACACGTTGGATCAAACATAAGCAACTGCCTCAGGTGCTGACTTGGTTAGAAGGAGAAATTCAAAAAGGTTCTCAAGCATACGTCATCTCTCCCTTGATTGAAGAATCAGAAGCTCTGGATCTGAAAAATGCCATTGCCTTATCTGAGGAGTTGACAGCTCATTTTGCCGGCAAGGCTGAAGTAGCTCTTCTACATGGTAAAATGAAGAGTGATGAAAAAGACCAGATCATGCAGGATTTCAAAGAGAGAAAAACGGATATTCTAGTATCTACAACTGTTATCGAGGTTGGGGTCAATATTCCAAATGCGACCGTCATGATTATCATGGATGCTGATCGGTTCGGTCTCAGCCAGCTTCATCAGCTCAGAGGTCGTGTCGGTCGGGGAGACAAGCAGTCTTATGCTGTTCTTGTGGCTAATCCCAAGACGGACTCTGGGAAGGACCGCATGCGCATCATGACAGAAACCAATAATGGATTTGTCCTTGCTGAGGAAGATTTGAAAATGCGCGGATCGGGTGAGATTTTTGGAACCAGACAGTCAGGTCTGCCAGAGTTTCAAGTGGCGGATATTATCGAAGATTTTCCGATTTTAGAAGAAGCTAGGAAGGTTGCCAACTACATTAGTTCGATGGAAGGTTGGAAAGAGGATCCAGAATGGCGCATGATTGCTCTTCATCTAGAAAAGAGGGAACATCTGGATTAAGCCTTTTCTAAGAAATCTATAAGCTAGATTTTAGGTTTGGATCTTATACTAGAGTCATCAAAAAGAAACGAGGACTCTCACATGACTATTAAAGTAACCTACCAAAAGAAATTTCAAACCGTCAAACTAGAGAAAGGAGCTAGCACCTATTGATACACAAAGAGCGGAAACGCTCTTTTTATTTTTATAAAATAGTCGACTATAAATCAAACTTAGTCGAGAGATAAAAAGATATTAGTCTCCAAGCCTATTTACTCTTTGACTGAAGCTTGATATAATTGCCCCATCTGAGTAAAGAGGAGTGAAAAGAATGTTAGAAACCAGAACGATTGCTATCCAAGATAGGTATGGAGAACGATTTCAGCATTGTTGGGGATGTGGTCCCAAGAATGATTTAGGCTTACATTTAAAAACCTATCCAAGTATAGATGGGAATAGTTGTATTAGTCGGATAAAGCTTGAAAATGCTTATACTGGTGGAGTTCCATCAAATGTCTTTGGAGGAATGATAGCGACTATTTTTGATTGCCATGGCACGGCCTCAGCAGCTTGGTTTGCCCATCATCAAAAAGGGTTGGAACTGACGGAATCAACTGTGATAGGACGTTTTATTACAGCTCGCTTGGAGATTGATTACCTTAGTCCTAGTCCAATTGAAGATGAAATTGTGGTTACTTCTACTCTGGAGGAATTAGGGGAAAGAAAAGCAATTATTGATATGGAGATGACAGTGGCTACTAAAGTCCGTGCCAAAGCCAAAATGGTAGCAGTTGCTGTGAAGGATCATATGTAAAACGGAAGATTAGAAGTTTAAGATTTTAAAACTACTTTCAGACGATCAGTTTGAGGGAGGAGAATCTAAAATCACTTTCTGTTTACCATTCTTTCTTGCATTGCTTTTCTAGATATGCTACAGTTATGATAGCGATTACAAATCAAAAGGAGCATGCTATGAAAAATCCAGCTTTGTTAGAAGAAATCAAGATTTATAGAGGGAGAGATGAGGTCCCAGTAGACTTTGATACTTTTTGGGATGGGGAAGTGAAAAAGGTTTCAACTCTTCCAGCCTACCAGTTGGAGGAAAGAGATTTCCATATTCCCCAAGTCAAGTGCTATGAGCTAACCTTTGAAGGAACTAATGAAGGCAAGGTCTACGCACGTGTCGTCCTTCCAAAGAGTGAGGGTAAAGTTCCCCTAATCTTTCACTTTCATGGCTATATGGGACGTGGCTGGGACTGGACGGACATGCTGGCCTTCACCGTGGCTGGTTACGGTGTTGTTTCTATGGACGTTCGAGGCCAATCGGGTTATTCGCAGGATGGCTTGCGCTCTCCACTAGGAAATACGGTTAAGGGGCATATCATCCGTGGTGCTGTTGAAGGTCGGGACCACCTCTTTTATAAGGATGTCTATCTGGATATTTACCAGTTGGTTGAAATTATTGCCAGTCTGCCTCAGGTAGATGAGAAAAAACTTTCCAGCTATGGTGCGTCACAAGGAGGGGCCTTAGCTCTGGTTGCAGCAGCGCTCAATCCTCGAATTCAGAAAACAGTTGCCATCTATCCTTTCTTGTCAGACTTTAGACGGGTGCTCGAGATTGGCAATACCAGTGAAGCCTATGACGAACTCTTCCGTTATTTCAAGTTCCACGATCCCTTCCATGAAACAGAGGAGGAAATCATGGCGACCCTTGCCTATATTGATGTGAAAAATCTTGCCCATCGTATCACGGGTGAGGTCAAGATGATTACGGGCTTGGACGACGATGTTTGCTATCCTATTACCCAGTTTGCGATATACAACCGCCTAACTTGCGACAAGGCCTATCGCATCATGCCAGAGTATGCTCACGAAGCCATGAATGTTTTTGTCAATGACCAAGTTTATAACTGGCTCTGTGGCAGCGAGATTCCTTTTAAGTACGTAAGATAATGAATGAGAGAGCCCAGGAGCTCTCTTTTTTATGTCCAAAACCTGAAAGTACTTTTAGAAAATTTAAAATATTAAAATATTCTTAAAAGTAAAATCTATTCTGTGGGAACTCAGATATAAATATAAGACTTTATTGTATAATAAAGGAAAAGTCACTTGTGAAAGGAGGAAAAAGGCTGCTGGACGCTTAAAGAATGGCTCAGCAGAAATGGGAGAGGATTGGGAGCTCTCATTAAGTTGGATACTTTCTTGTAAGACTTGTCTCTTGAGAGACAATAAAAATTTTTAAAGAAAAAGAAAGCGCTTTATTTTATGAAAAATGAAAGGACAAACATGAATTACAAATCTTTAGATCGGAAACAGCGATACGGAATTCGAAAATTTGCAGTCGGGGCGGCATCGGTAGTGATTGGTACAGTAGTATTTGGAGCAAATCCAGTCTTAGCTCAAGAGCAAGCCAATGCAGCAGGAGCCAATACAGAAACTGTCGAACATGGTCAAGGTTTATCAGAATTGCCAAAAGAGGTGTCCTCGGGAGATCTTGCTCATTTGGATAAGGATTTGGCTGGTAAATTGGCAGCAGCTCAAGACAATGGCGTTGAGGTGGACCAAGATCATTTGAAAAAAAATGAGAGTGCAGAGTCAGAAACCCCATCCTCTACCGAAACCCCTGCAGAAGAAGCAAATAAAGAAGAGGAATCAGAGGATCGGGGGGCTATTCCTCGTGACTATTACTCAAGAGATTTAAAAAATGCTAATCCTGTCCTTGAAAAAGAAGATGTTGAAACCAATGCAGCAAATGGTCAGAGAGTTGATTTATCAAGTGAACTAGACAAACTAAAGCAACTTAAAAATGCTACAGTTCACATGGAGTTCAAACCAGATGCATCAGCTCCACGCTTTTACAATCTCTTCTCTGTATCCAGTGACACCAAGGAAAATGAGTACTTTACTATGTCTGTCCTTGATAATACAGCTCTTATTGAAGGGCGTGGCGCTAACGGAGAGCAGTTCTATGATAAGTATACAGATGCTCCTTTGAAAGTTCGCCCTGGACAATGGAATTCCGTGACCTTTACTGTCGAACAACCGACAGCGGAGTTACCTCATGGTCGAGTTCGTCTCTATGTGAACGGTGTCTTATCTCGAACAAGTCTCAAATCTGGTAACTTCATTAAAGATATGCCAGATGTTAATCAAGCTCAACTTGGAGCAACCAAACGGGGCAAGAAAACAGTTTGGGCATCAAACCTACAAGTTCGAAACCTAACCGTTTACGATCGTGCTTTAAGCCCAGATGAAGTTCAAACACGGAGTCAATTATTTGAAAGAGGTGAATTGGAACAGAAACTTCCTGAGGGAGCAAAAGTCACTGAGAAAGAAGACGTATTTGAAGGTGGTAGGAACAATCAACCAAATAAAGATGGTATCAAGAGTTATCGTATTCCTGCTCTTCTCAAGACTGATAAAGGAACGCTGATTGCAGGTGCAGATGAACGTCGTCTCCATTCGAGTGACTGGGGTGATATCGGCATGGTCATCAGACGTAGTGAAGATAATGGTAAAACTTGGGGAGATCGAGTAACCATTACCAACTTACGTGACAATCCAAGAGCTTCTGACCCATCAATTGGTTCACCAGTGAATATTGATATGACCTTGACTCAAGATCCTGAAACCAAACGCATCTTTGCCATTTACGACATGTTCCCAGAAGGAAAAGGGATCTTTGGAATGTCTTCGCAAAAAGAAGAAGCCTACAAAGAAATCAATGGTAAAACCTATCAACTCCTCTATCGAGAAGGTGAACAGGAAGCTTATACTATTCGAGAAAATGGTACAGTTTACACTCCAGATGGTAAAGCAACAGACTACCGCGTTGTTGTAGATCCTGTTAAACCAGCCTATAGCGACAAGGGTGATCTATACAAGGGTGACCAGCTACTAGGCAATATCTACTTCACAACAAACAAAACTTCTCCATTTAGAATTGCGAAGGATAGCTACCTATGGATGTCTTACAGCGATGACGACGGGAAGACCTGGTCAGCGCCTCAAGATATTACTCCGATGGTCAAAGCCGATTGGATGAAATTCCTAGGAGTAGGTCCTGGAGTGGGGATTACCCTTCGTACTGGACCACATAAAGGTCGAATCGTCGTTCCTGTCTATACAACCAACCGGGCTAACCACCTCAATGGTTCTCAATCATCTCGAAACATCTACTCAGACGACCATGGTAAGACTTGGCATATGGGTGGTGGTGTCAACGACAATCGTACACTTTATGATGGTACAGTAGTCGATTCAAGTACCATGAGTAATTATTATGCTCAAAATACGGAAGCTTCAGTTGTTCAGTTAAACAATGGGGACCTCAAACTCTTTATGCGTGGGTTGACAGAAGATCTACAGGTTGCGACCAGTCATGATGGTGGTCTAACTTGGGACAATAACGTTGAACGCTACGATGTTCCAGATGTTTATGTTCAAATGGCTGCGACTCATACGGTTCAAAATGGTAAAGAGTATATTCTCTTGGCAAATGCAAATGGTCCAGGTCGTAAAAATGGTTATATTCGAGTGGCTCGTGTAGAAGAAGATGGCCAGCTAACTTGGTTGCACCACCATTTGATTCAAGAAGGTGAGTATGCTTATAACTCACTTCAACAAATCGGGCCAGATGAATTTGGACTTTTATACGAACACCATGCTCCTGGAGGTGTTCCATACACACTTTCCTTCAAGAAATTCAACTGGGATTTCTTAAGCAAAGACAGAATTTCTCCTAAAGAAGCAAAAGTAAAATATGCTATCCAAAAATGGCCAGGTATTATTGCCATGGAGTTCGATTCGGAAGTATTGGTCAACAAGGCTCCGACCCTTCAATTGGCAAATGGCAAGACAGCAACCTTTATGACCCAGTACGATACAAAAACTCTCCTATTCACAATAGATCCAGAGGATATGGGTCAAAGAATTACAGGTCTAGCTGAGGGTGCAATTGAAAGCATGCACAATTTACCAGTTTCTTTAGCTGGCTCTAAACTAAGCGATGGTATTAATGGCAGTGAAGTTGCTATCCATGAGGTTCCAGAGTTCACAGGTGGTGTCAATGCAGAAGAAGCGGCTGTGGCAGAGATACCAGAGTACACTGGACCATTGGCAACAGTAGGTGAAGAAGTAGCTCCAACAGTAGAAAAACCAGAGTTTACGGGTGGAGTTAACGCTGTTGAGGCAGCAGTCCATGAGATTCCTGAGTTTAAAGGAGGAGTGAATGCAGTTCAAGCAGCCTCAAACGAGGTTCCAGAATATAGCGGAGGTGCTAACTTTGTCTTGGCAGCTTCAAATGACCTGCCAGAGTATAAGGGTGGAGTCAATGGCGCTGAGGCAGCAGTCCATGAAGTGCCAGAGTACAAGGGAGACACCAATATAGTATTGGCAGCTGCAGACAACAAACTGTCTCTAGGCCAAGATGTGACCTATCAAGCGCCAGCAGCTAAACAAGATGAACTTCCAAATACGGGAAGCAAGGAAACCAGCTCACTAATTTCCCTTGGCCTTGCGGGCGTCCTCTTATCACTTTTTGCATTTGGAAAGAAGAGAAAAGAATAATAAGCAAGAGCTTTTTGAGTAAGTTTCAGAAGAGATAGCAGGTTTTCAAGCCTGCTATCTTTTTTGATGACATTCAGCTTGATTCGAAATCATAAGAGGCCTGAAACTACTTTCAGGAACGGCTGTTCTATAAAATACTTTTGAAACTGAAATCTATTCTATCACAAGCTATTGAAAGCGCTTAACAAATAATATATAATAAGCCCATAAGAACAAGAAAGGGAGGAAAGAGGATGCCACAGATCAGCAAAGAAGCCTTGATTGAACAAATCAAAGATGGAATCATTGTCTCTTGCCAGGCACTTCCTCACGAACCGCTTTATACAGAAGCGGGAGGAGTCATTCCCTTGCTAGTCAAAGCGGCTGAGCAAGGTGGAGCAGTCGGTATCCGAGCAAACAGTGTTCGCGATATCAAGGAGATCAAGGAGGTTACGAAACTCCCGATTATCGGGATTATCAAACGTGACTATCCGCCACAGGAGCCTTTCATTACAGCTACGATGAGAGAAGTGGATGAACTGGCTGAACTAGATATTGAGGTCATTGCTCTGGATTGTACCAAACGTGAACGTTACGATGGTTTGGAAATCCAAGACTTTATCCGACAAGTCAAAGAAAAATATCCGCATCAACTCTTGATGGCTGATACCAGTACTTTTGAAGAAGGAATTGCAGCGGTTGAAGCAGGTGTTGATTTTGTTGGAACAACCCTATCAGGTTATACCTCTTATAGTCCGAAAGTAGATGGTCCAGACTTTGAACTGATCAAAAAACTGTGTGAAGCAGGTGTGGATGTCATCGCTGAAGGGAAGATTCACACACCAGAACAAGCCAAGCAAATCCTTGAATATGGAGTGCGAGGTATCGTTGTTGGTGGAGCGATTACTAGACCAAAAGAGATTACGGAACGCTTTGTTGCCGGTCTTAAATAACACAATCTCAAAACAGAGGAGAGTGGTCGATGCGTCGGATAAAATGAAAACGTATACAAATATAAACTTGCTCATTATCCAATATGGATACGCTTAACAATTAGGAGAATACAAATGAAATTTAGAAAACTAGCTTGTACAGTACTTGCGGGTGCTGCGATTCTTGGCCTTGCTGCTTGTGGTAACTCTGGTGGAAGTAAAGATGCTGGAAATTCTGGTAGCGATAGCGGAAAAACAGAAATCACTTGGTGGGCATTCCCAGTCTTCACACAAGAAAAAACGGGTGACGGTGTTGGAACTTATGAAAAATCAATCATCGAAGCTTTTGAAAAAGCAAATCCAGATGTAAAAGTGAAATTGGAAACCATCGACTTCAAGTCAGGTCCAGAAAAGATCACAACAGCTATCGAAGCGGGAACAGCGCCAGACGTACTCTTTGACGCACCAGGACGTATCATCCAATACGGTAAAAATGGTAAATTGGCTGAGTTGAACGACCTTTTCACAGACGAATTCGTCAAAGATGTCAATAATGAAAACATCGTACAAGCAAGTAAGGCTGGTGACAAAGCTTACATGTATCCAATCAGTTCTGCTCCATTCTATATGGCTATGAACAAGAAAATGTTGGAAGATGCAGGAGTTGCAAACCTTGTAAAAGAAGGTTGGACAACTAATGACTTTGAAAAAGTTTTGAAAGCGCTTAAAGAAAAGGGATACACTCCAGGTTCATTGTTCAGTGCTGGTCAAGGGGGAGACCAAGGAACACGTGCCTTCATCGCAAACCTTTATGGCGGTTCTGTAACAGACAAAGACGTAACCAAATATACAACAGACGATCCTAAATTCGTCAAAGGTCTTGAAAAAGCTGCTAGCTGGATTAAAGACGGTTTGTTGAACAACGGTTCACAATTTGACGGTGGAGCAGATATCCAAAACTTTGCCAACGGTCAAACTTCATACACAATCCTTTGGGCACCAGCTCAAAACGGTATCCAAGCGAAACTCTTGGAAGCAAGTAAGGTAGACGTGGTAGAAGTACCATTCCCATCAGACTCTGGTAAACCATCTCTTGAATACCTTGTAAACGGATTTGCAGTATTTAACAACAAAGACGATAAGAAAATCGCAGCTGCTAAGAAATTCGTTCAATTCATCGCAGATGACAAAGAATGGGGTCCTAAAGACGTAGTTCGTACAGGTGCCTTCCCAGTTCGTACTTCATTTGGCAAACTTTATGAAGACAAACGTATGGAAACAATCAGTGGCTGGACTAAATACTACTCACCATACTACAACACTATCGATGGATTTGCTGAAATGAGAACACTTTGGTTCCCAATGTTGCAATCTGTATCAAATGGTGACGAAAAACCAGCGGATGCTTTGAAAGCCTTCACTGAAAAAGCTAACGAAACCATCAAAAAAGCTACAAAACAATAAGCACTAAGTCAGATTGATTCCCCCCTTTTCCCTGTGCACTATGGTGTAAGAAAAGGGGGACTTTTGTTTGAAATGGTAGGAACTGTCACGAAATTAAAATGAAGTTCTTACATAAGCGAATCTTAAAAAATTTCATTTTGGTTTTAAAACAGTTCAAGAAAATCAAAAACTATTCTATTTGAAAGAGAGGTGCCGACTGTGAAAGTCAATAAAATTCGTATGCGGGAAACAGTGATTTCCTACGCTTTCCTAGCACCAGTGTTATTCTTCTTTGTCATCTTTGTCTTGGCTCCTATGATTATGGGATTCATTACAAGTTTCTTTAACTACTCCATGACTAAATTTGAGTTTGTGGGCTTGGACAACTACATTCGCATGTTTAAAGACCCTGTCTTTATGAAGTCTTTGATCAATACCGTTATCCTGGTTATTGGATCTGTTCCGATTGTGGTTCTCTTCTCTCTCTTTGTAGCATCTCAAACCTATCATCAAAATGCCATTGCCCGTTCTTTCTATCGTTTCGTCTTCTTCCTTCCTGTAGTTACAGGTAGTGTTGCCGTAACGGTTGTATGGAAATGGATCTATGACCCCCTATCAGGGATTCTAAACTTTGTCCTTAAGTCAAGCCATATCATCAGCCAAAACATTTCTTGGCTGGGTGACAAAAACTGGGCTTTGCTAGCGATTATGATTATCCTTTTGACAACATCTGTTGGTCAACCGATTATCCTTTATATCGCTGCCATGGGGAATATTGACAACTCACTTGTTGAAGCAGCGCGTGTTGACGGTGCGACTGAGTTCCAAGTCTTCTGGAAGATCAAATGGCCTAGCCTTCTTCCAACAACTCTGTACATCGCGATCATTACAACCATCAACTCATTCCAATGTTTCGCCTTGATTCAATTGTTGACATCTGGTGGTCCAAACTATTCAACAAGTACACTGATGTACTACCTTTACGAAAAAGCTTTCCAATTGACAGAGTACGGCTATGCAAATACCATCGGTGTCTTCTTGGCAGTGATGATTGCCATTGTCAGCTTTGCTCAATTCAAGATCCTCGGAAACGACGTAGAATACTAAAGAAAGGAGACAGTTATGCAACCTACACAAAAGAAACCTTTAACAGCTTTCACTGTTATTTCAACGATTATCTTGCTCTTGTTGACCGTACTGTTCATCTTTCCATTCTACTGGATCTTGACAGGGGCCTTCAAATCACAGCCTGATACCATTATGATCCCACCACAATGGTTTCCTAAAATGCCAACCATGGAGAACTTCCAACAACTCATGGTGCAAAACCCTGCTATGCAGTGGATGTGGAACTCTGTATTTATCTCACTGGTAACCATGTTCCTAGTCTGTGCAACCTCTTCTCTAGCAGGTTATGTATTGGCTAAAAAACGTTTCTATGGTCAACGCATCCTCTTTGCAGTCTTTATCGCTGCCATGGCACTTCCAAAACAAGTTGTCCTTGTACCATTGGTACGTATCGTCAACTTCATGGGAATTCACGATACTCTTTGGGCAGTGATTTTGCCTTTGATTGGATGGCCATTCGGGGTCTTCCTCATGAAACAGTTCAGCGAAAACATCCCAACTGAATTGCTTGAATCAGCTAAAATCGACGGTTGTGGTGAGATTCGTACATTCTGGAGCGTAGCCTTCCCAATCGTGAAACCTGGATTTGCAGCCCTTGCAATCTTTACCTTCATCAATACTTGGAACGACTACTTTATGCAGTTGGTTATGTTGACTTCACGTCAAAACTTGACCATCTCACTCGGGGTTGCGACCATGCAGGCCGAAATGGCAACCAACTATGGTTTGATCATGGCAGGTGCAGCTCTTGCAGCCGTGCCAATCGTAACCGTCTTCCTTGTCTTCCAAAAATCCTTCACACAGGGTATTACTATGGGAGCGGTCAAAGGTTAAGAAAAGTAAACTGGTGTGTCAAGATTGCGAAGTGGTATTGACATGCAATGGAAATATAGATGTTATAAGTGTCTACAAAATGGGGAGTATGCAGTTACTTCGTGAAGTTTTGTCAGACACTTATAAACTTAAGAATGAACTCTTTTCATGATACTAGTTAGAGTAGGTTCGTTTTATGGTAACTATTTCCCGCTTTAGTGGTATCTAAGATAAGCATCTTACGCCTATCTTAGACGGAATTTTTGAGACTGACGATGAAAGAGCAAAAGGCTCAAAAATTAGGAATGAAATACCGAAGGAATTTGCTTCCGTCCGCACTTTTATAGGGAAATAGAGAAAGGATAATTCGGAACTGAAAAATAGTAACTATCAGAAACGAAGGAAACAGTATGATTTTTGACGATTTGAAAAACATCGCCTTTTACAAAGGAATCCATCCCAATCTAGACAAGGCTATCGACTATCTCTATCAGCACCGTAAAGATTCTTTCGAACTCGGTAAGTATGAGATTGACGGGGACAAGGTCTTTCTAGTTGTTCAGGAAAATGTCCTCAATCAAGCTGAAAATGATCAATTTGAACACCATAAGAACTATGCAGATTTGCATTTACTGGTAGAAGGACATGAATATTCGAGCTACGGTTCACGTATCAAAGATGAGGCAGTAGCATTCGACGAAGCGAGTGACATTGGCTTTGTCCATTGTCATGAAAAATACCCACTCTTGTTGGGCTATCACAATTTTGCGATTTTCTTCCCAGGAGAACCGCATCAGCCAAATGGCTATGCAGGTATGGAAGAGAAGGTTCGCAAATATCTCTTTAAAATTTTGATTTATTAAAAGAATCAGGAGGAGCAAACATGGCACAAAAAGGAGTAAGCCTTATCAAGGCAGCATTTGATACAGATAATTTTCTCATGCGTTTCAGTGAGAAGGTCTTGGATATCGTGACAGTCAATCTTCTTTTTGTCGTCTCTTGTTTGCCCATTGTGACGATTGGAGTGGCGAAAATCAGCCTCTATGAAACCATGTTTGAGATTAAGAGAAGCAGACGAGTTCCAGTTTTCAGAACCTATCTAAGAGCTTTCAAGCAAAATCTGAAACTGGGGCTTCAGTTAGGTTTGCTAGAGTTGGGCATTGTGTCATTAAGCCTTTTAGATCTCTATCTCTTCTGGGGCCAGACAGCTTTGCCTTTCCAGATTGTGAAAGCAATTTGTTTGGGGATTCTCATCTTCCTCACTCTGGTGATGCTAGCTAGTTATCCCATCGCTGCGCGCTATGATTTGTCTTGGAAAGAAGTGCTGCAAAAAGGGCTTATCTTGGCAAGTTTTAACTTTCCTTGGTTCTTCCTCATGCTAGCCATTCTCTTTCTCATAGTGATGGTTCTCTATCTGTCCGCCTTCACTCTCCTTTTGGGTGGGTCAGCCTTTATCCTCTTTGGTTTTGGTTTGCTAGTCTTTCTCCAAGCAGGATTGATGGAGAAAATCTTCGCCAAATACCAGTAGGATGAGATCTTTCTGAAACTACTTTCAATCGTTACAGTTTCTAAAATACAAGTAGAAACTAAAATCTAAGTGTATACAAGATATTGAAAGCGATTTTCACAAAGTGTATACTAAACTTGTAAAAAATAGAACTGCTCTCAGCAGAAAAAAAAGAAATCTTAGGAGAAAATCTATGTCAGATTTGAAAAAATACGAAGGTGTCATTCCAGCCTTCTACGCATGTTATGATGATCAAGGAGAAGTCAGTCCAGAGCGTACGCGTGCCTTGGTTCAATACTTCATTGATAAGGGTGTTCAAGGTCTCTATGTCAATGGTTCTTCTGGTGAATGTATTTACCAAAGTGTGGCAGACCGCAAGTTGATTTTGGAAGAAGTCATGGCAGTTGCCAAGGGCAAATTGACCATCATTGCTCACGTAGCTTGCAACAATACTAAAGACAGTATGGAGCTTGCTCGCCACGCGGAAAGCTTGGGAGTAGATGCTATCGCAACAATCCCACCAATTTACTTTCGCTTGCCTGAGTACTCAGTTGCCAAATACTGGAACGATATCAGTGCTGCAGCTCCAAACACAGATTATGTGATTTATAACATTCCTCAATTGGCAGGTGTTGCTCTGACTCCAAGTCTTTATACTGAAATGTTGAAGAATCCTCGTGTTATCGGTGTTAAGAACTCTTCTATGCCAGTTCAAGATATCCAAACCTTTGTCAGCCTTGGTGGAGAAGACCACATCGTCTTTAATGGCCCAGATGAACAATTCCTAGGTGGTCGCCTCATGGGTGCCAAAGCTGGTATTGGTGGTACTTATGGTGCGATGCCAGAACTCTTCTTGAAACTCAATGAGTTGATTGCAGAGAAAGATTTGGAAACAGCGCGTGAATTGCAGTATGCTATCAATGCAATCATTGGCAAGCTCACTTCTGCACATGGAAATATGTACGGTGTGATTAAGGAAGTCTTGAAGATCAATGAAGGCTTGAACATTGGTTCAGTTCGTTCGCCATTGACGCCAGTAACCGAAGAAGATCGCCCAGTTGTAGAAGCAGCAGCACAATTGATTCGTGAAACCAAGGAGCGCTTCCTCTAATCCATAAGGAGGTATTTATGACACACTACGTTGCAATTGATATCGGTGGAACCAACATCAAATATGGTTTGATTGACCAAGAAGGCCAACTTGTTGAATCGCATGAAATGCCAACCGAGGCGCATAAGGGTGGACCTCATATCTTACAAAAGACAAAAGATATCGTAGCCAGCTATATAGAAAAAGGCCCAGTAGCAGGTGTTGCCATTTCTTCTGCTGGGATGGTGGATCCAGACAAGGGTGAGATTTTCTATGCCGGCCCGCAAATTCCTAACTACGCAGGAACCCAGTTCAAAAAGGAAATCGAGAGGAGCTTTGCAATTCCTTGCGAAATTGAAAATGATGTCAACTGCGCAGGTCTTGCTGAGGCAGTATCTGGTTCAGGCAAGGGAGCGAGTGTGACACTTTGCTTGACCATTGGAACAGGTATCGGTGGTTGCTTGATTATGGATGGGAAAGTCTTCCATGGATTTAGCAACTCAGCTTGCGAAGTCGGTTATATGCATATGCAGGATGGAGCTTTCCAAGACCTGGCTTCTACGACAGCCTTGGTAGAGTATGTAGCAGCAGCTCATGGAGATTCAGTTGATCAGTGGAATGGTCGACGCATCTTCAAGGAAGCTACTGAAGGGAACAAGATCTGTATGGCTGGCATTGACCGCATGGTAGACTATTTAGGAAAAGGTCTGGCAAATATTTGCTACGTTGCCAATCCAGAAGTGGTCATTCTCGGTGGCGGTATCATGGGGCAAGAGGCTATCCTCAAACCAAAGATCCGCACAGCCTTGAAGGCGGCCTTGGTACCAAGTCTAGCTGAAAAAACACGATTAGAATTTGCCCATCACCAAAACACAGCAGGGATGTTGGGAGCCTATTATCATTTCAAAACAAAACAATCCTAGTTTGGAGCTATAGAATTAAGAAAAACACTGAATCACTACTTGAGTGAAAACTGTTTTGCTTAATTCTTTTTTTATTGAAAAATTTGAGCCAAAGGAGGTAATCGTGAGAGACTAGTAGAAAATAACCGCCTTGTATGAGAGGTTAAGGCGAGATGATGAACTACAAGGCGAGAGCAATTCTATCATCCATTTAATTGATATTTAGCTTGAGTAAATGGAAAAACGATATAATGAGATGGACGATTATTTGACAAATTAGAAGTTGTAGCGGTGAGAAAAATGTAATGACAGCACATCCAGCTTAAATCGAAATAGTATCAAATTACGAGGAGATTGTAAGATGAGTAATTATATAAAATTAAATGAAGATCGATGGAATAATGTAAAAAATGACTACACTGAGCCATTGACACAGGAAGAATTAGAAGAAGCTAGAAAGCATCCAATTTCTGTTGCCTTAACTGTTGGGGAAAAAGTCCCCACAGAATGGTTTGAAAAAGCCAAGGGAAAAAAGATATTAGGTTTAGCTTGTGGTGGTGGCCAGCAGGGTCCCGTTTTTGCTGCAAAAGGTTATGATGTCACCATCATGGATTTTTCCACATCACAATTAGAAAGAGATGAGTTGGTTGCTAAAAGAGAAGGCTTAAAAATCAATACTGTTCAAAGCGATATGACAAAACCATTTCCATTTGAAAATGAAACTTTTGATATTGTTTTTAATCCGGTTTCAAATGTGTACATAGAGGATTTAGAAAACATGTATAAAGAAGCCTCTCGCGTATTGAAAAAGGGTGGACTCTTAATGGTCGGATTTATGAATCCCTGGATCTACATGTATGATGCTGACACTGTATGGGACAAACCCGATGAGGAATTACTGTTAAAGTTTTCAATCCCTTTTAATTCAAGAGAGCTTGAAGAGGAAGGCAAAATCACCATCAATCCAGAATATGGATATGAATTTAGCCATACCTTAGAAAGTCAGATTAGAGGACAACTAAAAAACGGCCTCGCTATGATCGATTTTTATGAATCGTGTGACAAAAGACATCGATTATCACGGTATGGAAATGACTACATCGCTACACTCTGCATTAAACTATGATCTTATAGAACGTACTTCTGAAGAATAGCTCGTTTTATTTTACGATTAGAATTTGCCCATCACCAAAATACAGCAGGGATGTTGGGAGCCTATTATCATTTCAAGACAAAACAATCCTAGTTTGGTTCAACCAAACTAGGATTTTCTAACGCGTTTTTGTCTACGATAGCCATTGAGTTTTTTATTTTCCCAATAGCTATTAAAGATTTTCTCCTTGCTTTCACGATTGATTTCCAAAAAGTAGGCATAAACCAAATCTATAAGGAAGAGCATGGGGAGTTGAGCGGATATCCGTTGAATGTAGGAAGGCTGGCTGTGGCTAGCAACAAGAACGGTCTCTGTATAGGCCTGACTATTTTTGTTTGGAGCGCTGGTAAAGAGGATGGTCTTGGCCCCCATCTCTTTTGCGTCTAATAGACTGTCTAAAATAGAAGGAGTTGTACCAGAAAGTGAGAAACCGAGTACTAGACAATTTTCATCCATGATGCTGGTCGTCCATGCAAAGCCGTCCTGATCGGTTAAGGCTTCACAGACCACACCCAGACGCATGAAACGCAATTTCATTTCACGAGCGACAAGACCGGAACTGCCTGTTCCAAAGAAGTAGACACGCTCAGCATCTTCGATTAACTGGGCGACTCGTTCCAGTTGTTCTTCGTCAATCAAATCCTGCGTTTGTTCTCGCATGATACTGTAGCTTCGCAAAACACGTTTGGTCAAAGGACTATGTTTGTGGGAATGAGTATCCTGTTTACTAGCCTGATGCTGGTATTGAAAGACGAATTCTCGGTAACCTGTAAAACCACACTTTTTGGCAAAGCGGGTCAATGCTGCTTGGGAGATGTGTAATTTCTGGGTGACTTGCTGAGAAGAAAGATCATCTTGGATCGTTTCAGGTTGTAAAAAATAGCGAGCGATTTCTTGCTCGAGCTCGGTTAATTCTTCAAAATGGAGGTCGATTATGGTTGCGATGTCTGGCTTGTTCATGAGGCTCCTTTTTATGAGTCAAATTCTTAAAGGTTAACGCTTTCCTAACTATTACTATCATTATATCACAGAAGTTAGGATAACCAAATAAAAAGGCATTTTCAGTTGAAAGTCAAAAAATGCTTCGACTTTTCCAAGAGTTTCTCCGTAAAATATGGTACAATGAAATGTACTGAACATCACCTGTTTGCTCTATTATTTTATATGTAAATAAAGGTGAAAATCGGAAATTTTTCTAGAAAAGAGTCTTAGTTGTATGAGAAAATTCAATAGCCATTCGATTCCTATTCGGCTTAATTTACTATTTGCGATTGACATCCTGCTCTTTATGGCCATTATTGGTCGATTGTTATACATGCAGGTGCTCAATAAAGATTTCTATGAAACAAAATTGGCCTCAGCCAGCCAGACAAGGGTAACAACCAGTTCAGCTCGTGGACAGATCTATGATGCGGCAGGGAAACCCTTGGTAGAAAACACTGTCAAGCAGGTTGTTTCTTTCACCCGAAACAATAAAATGACAGCAGCAGAATTGAAGGAGACAGCCAAGAAACTTCTCACATATGTGAATGTAACCTCCCCTAATTTGACAGACCGTCAGATTGCAGACTACTACTTGGCGGACCAGGACGTTTACAAAAAAACAGTCGAATCCTTGCCAAGTGATAAACGCCTGGATTCAGATGGAAATCGTTTATCAGAAGCAACTCTCTATAATAATGCAGTTGAAAGTATTGACGTGAGTCAACTCAATTATACAGATGACCAGAAAAAGGAAATCTATCTCTTTAGTCAGCTCAATGCCGTTGAAAATTTTGCGACAGGAACCATTTCTACGGATGCCTTGAATGATACCCAAGTTGCTCTCGTTGCATCAGCATCCAAGGAATTACCAGGTATCAGTATTTCAACCTCATGGGATAGAAAAGTCCTAGACACTTCTTTGTCTTCAATTGTAGGTAGTGTATCAAGTGAAAAATCAGGTCTTCCAGCGGAGGAAGTGGACGCTTATTTGAAAAAAGGATATTCTCTCAATGACCGAGTGGGAACTTCCTATCTTGAAAAGCAATATGAAGATGTTCTTCAAGGCAAACGCTCCGTCAAGGAAATCCACCTTGACAAACACGGAAATATGGAAAGTGTAGAAAATGTCGAAGAAGGAAGCAAAGGAAACAACATCAAACTAACGATTGACCTAACTTTCCAGAATGGTGTAGATGACCTACTCAAGAGCTACTTCAACTCAGAGTTGGGTAACGGTGGAGCTAAATACTCTGAAGGGGTCTACGCTGTAGCCCTCAATCCTAAAACCGGTGCAGTTCTAGCGATGTCGGGTGTCAAGCATAATGTCGAATCCGGTGAATTAAGTTCAGATTCGCTTGGAACGATAACCAATGTCTTTGTCCCAGGTTCGGTTGTCAAGGCGGCGACCATCAGTTCTGGTTGGGAGAATGGAGTCTTGTCAGGGAACCAGACCTTGACAGACCAACCGATTGTCTTCCAAGGCTCAGCTCCGATTAATTCTTGGTATACTCAAGCCTACGGTTCATTCCCGATTACAGCTGTGGAAGCCTTGGAGTATTCTTCTAATGCCTATATGGTTCAAACGGCTTTGGGCATTATGGGGCAGACCTATCAACCCAATATGTTTGTTTTAACTAACAATTTAGAATCCGCTATGGGGAAACTTCGTTCGACATTTGCTGAATATGGTCTTGGAGCCTCAACAGGTATTGATCTTCCAGATGAGTCAACTGGTTTTATACCAAAAGAGTATAATTTTGCTAATTACATTACCAATGCATTTGGTCAGTTTGATAACTACACCCCAATGCAATTGGCCCAGTATGTTGGAACCATTGCTAACAATGGTGTTCGAATTGCACCTCACATTGTTGAGGGAATTTATGGAAATAATGAACAAGGTGGCTTAGGCAATCTAGTTCAAGAAACAGCCACCAAGGAACTGAACAAGATCAATATCTCAGAAGCGGATATGGCTCTCTTGCACCAAGGTTTCTATCAAGTTTCGCATGGAACGAGCGCTCTGACAACTGGTCGTGCCTTTTCAAATGGCTCATCCGTTTCCATCAGTGGGAAGACAGGTACTGCCGAAAGTTATGTTGAGGGAGGTCAAAAAGCTAACAATACCAATGCTGTGGCTTATGCACCATCAGATAATCCTCAAATCGCTGTAGCTGTTGTCTTCCCTCATAACACCAACCTTACAAATGGTGTCGGACCTTCGATTGCACGCGACATTATCAATCTTTATCACCAACACCATCCAATGAATTAGAAAGGAACTTATGCTGTATCCAACACCTATTGCCAAGCTGATTGATAGCTATTCAAAGTTACCAGGTATCGGAATCAAAACGGCTACCCGCTTAGCCTTCTATACCATTGGAATGTCTGATGACGATGTCAATGAATTTGCCAAGAATCTCCTGTCTGCTAAGCGGGAATTGACCTATTGTTCCATCTGTGGTCGCCTGACGGATGATGACCCTTGCTCAATTTGTACGGACCCGACTCGAGACCAGACAACCATCTTGGTGCTAGAGGATAGTCGCGATGTGGCTGCTATGGAAAATATCCAAGAATACCACGGACTCTATCATGTCTTGCACGGTCTCATTTCTCCTATGAATGGTATCAGTCCAGACGATATCAACCTCAAGAGCCTCATGACTCGTCTCATGGATAGTGAGGTTTCAGAGGTGATTGTGGCAACCAATGCGACAGCGGATGGAGAAGCGACATCCATGTATCTATCTCGTTTGCTCAAACCAGCTGGTATCAAGGTCACTCGTCTAGCACGAGGCCTAGCTGTGGGAGCAGATATCGAGTATGCGGATGAGGTCACACTTTTACGAGCCATTGAAAATCGGACAGAGTTGTAGGAGTCAGTAAAAACGTAGCTCATTTTGACGTATAAGACAAGCCCTAGGAATTTTTCTTAGGGCTTTGTTTTTTTCTGTTTCTCACAAAGGGAGGACAAACCTTGCTAATAAAACTACTCAAACTATAAGGAATCAGAAAGGGGATCTCCAAAATCATTAATGCCGCCTTTGTCAAACTCATTCACTGAGCGATAGAGTTTATTCTAAGGAGATGAGCGCATTTGCCCTTAGGATTTGTTTTGAAATCGTACTATTTTTGTGTTATGATATGATCAATATATAATAAATAAGGGGAGTTTGAAGTATGGGTGGAAAGATAAAATCTAGCACGATAGCAGCAGAGGCAGCTATTAATGAATTGGTCGGGTATGACACGAGCAACAAGCAAAATCAGCAAGTAGAGTTTTCATATACTTCTGAAATTGCTGGGATGGAAGCGGGACGTCAGGCCTGCAATCAAATGCTACAGGCGGTCAGTGATTTCAGCTCGGCTGTTTTGACCCAAGCAAATAAGTTTCCAGAAATTGCTCATAAGATTGAAAAACGCGATGTAGAGCAGGCTAAGAGGTGGGAACATTAAAAATGGCAGATAAGAACGAAGAAAAACGCTACAAACTGTGGAGAGAAATTGTCAAGATTGACGATAAAGAAGAAAGTCTTCAGACTCTAAAAAGACAATATGAACAGCAGCTAACTCACTTTCACTCAGAAATCCAGAGCATCCACCATCGTATGGCGACTCTATTAGCTATCTCGCCTAGTTCTCGTCAGGTGATAGAGCAAATCGAAAGTGATAATAGAACCATTCAACGACAGGTCAACTCTTATGTAGATGAGGAACTGGATGAATTGGGAAAACAAACGAAGAAGGCTCGTCGGTCTTTCGATGAAGCTAGAGAAGAACTGATATCAGAAAGGAACCGGCTACCATGGGAGTAAAATACAGCGCACAAGAATCCCAAGAATTGATTCAAGCCATGACTAACAACCTCCAGGTCGCAAATGAAGTCACGGACCGCTTATCTAGTGGATGTGACCACCTGATTTCCTCTTTAGACTCAGGTGAGCTGACAGGAGCAGCCTACACAGCTGGTAAAGGTCTCTTTACAGACATTATCATCCCCAGCATTAAAAAGCTTCAAGCAGCGGTAGACGATATCCAACTAGAGTTGACCTCCTACAAACATGCGGATGCTCAGGTATCAGGATATGGTGATTTGGACCTGGACCAGCTCAAGGAACTGAAAAAATTGAGGGAAGGGCAGTTAGCTATCGTAGAAGCTCAGATTCAAGCGAGGGAGAACTGGCTAAATCAAATCAAAGACCTCTTTAGTCTCAATTGGGGGAAAGCCTTCTCTGAGAAGACCATCCTCTACAATACCAAGTCTCAAATCGAGTCAGGTATTCAAGATTTGGATGACAAGATTGAAAAACTAGAATTTTTTGTTTCCCAGGTTTCCCAGTATTTCAACGATAGTCTAGAAGTCCTCAGCTTAGCTATCAAAGGAGCTACACAACTAAGTAAAATCATTGCCGATAGCGATGGCAACTACTATGCGGACGGTGTGGACATGAGTTGGGTACAGAAGATGAAGGATGTGAAGATTGAAAATCAAAAAATTGAGACATCCATACCAATAAGTAAAAAACAAAAATCTATTCAGACACTCCAACAGCAATATGGGTTTAGTCAAACTGAATTAGAAATATTACTAAAATTATATGCTAGTATGGAAAAGAAGTATGGTGCTAAGAAAGCGAATGTAGAATTCTTTAAGATAGTTGCTTCATACTCTTATGGTGACAAATCTTATGGTGCTTGGCAAATTGTCGCTGGATTATATAGTCCAAACGGGGTGAATGGCATAAAAGTTGGCATAAACGATAAACTACAATACATACTGAAAAAATATGGATTAAAAGATTATGAAATTGATACGATTCAGAAGGCTATCCAGAATCAGCATAATTTTGCGAGATTGGAAAAGATTGAAGAGGGAGATACAAATGATGAGATAAAAGGTAAACTGAATTTAGCTTCTGAGAAAGTATATGGTCAAGGAAATTATAATAAATTAGACGAGAAGCAGAAAGCAAGAGTAAGGGAATTATTGTCTCAATTTGGAGGAACAATAGATTATTCTCATATGGCTGCCACCATTTCTGCACATTTTACAGATAATCATGGAATAGAAAATGAGGATGATTTAGCGGGTTGGCAAGGTGATGTAGCTGGTGCTATGGGAATTTCTCCTAGTCTTGGCAATGATGATTATCGTTCAGATTTAGATGCTGTTAATATTTACCACAAAATGAAGAACGGAGATAGTGTAGTTGATGTTACAAACTCATACTATGATAGTGTTGAGAGAACATCTGGCTATAGAGCTTATGAATTTGTTCAAAATATTGGAGAAGGGGATTACACGAAAGGAATGAAGAAATTAGAAGAAACTTATAAATTATATGTCTCTTCTCATTCTAGTGAACAATCATCAACTTTCGAAAAATTTATGAATGCTATCCAACATTTCCAAAAAGATTTAGATAAACCCAATCCTTCTATCGGAGAGCAAAATGTTAAATAAAATGAAAAACTATTATAAAAACAAACCAACTCAAGCTGTCTTGATGCTCATAGTTCTTATTTGGTCAGTATATGAGATTGGTGCGACCAGTTTGGCAAGTAACTCTGCATTGACTAAGGAATTCATGCATAGTCGGTATGTTATGGTTTGGCCAATGGTAGATAAGAAAATGAAATTATACCATTATGCGGAAGAATGGACTAATGACGTTTTAGTTGGAATTATGCATTTAGATTATGGAAATATTAGAATAACTAGTTTTCCTAAAAAATGGGGGAGTGAAGCTGAAGTATACTATACACTGTCTGAAGATGAGTATGCTGATAGAGTATATTTTTTCTTAGACGAGCCAATTTCCAAAGCCTATATCAGCAGTTTAGAACAAAATTATTATTTGATTTCAAAGAATGCAGTTGCTATTAAAGAGGAAACAGGTAAGACGGTTGAGCAGTTAGTTCAAGAAGTGGGGAATGCAAGGAAAAACTTCTTATCAGCTCTTGGAAAGATGAAAATCTTTCGATTGGTCTATTTGGTTCTTCGTATGATAGTATTGTTGCAGTGTATCAGGTGGTCGGGTCAGCATAGAAAAAGGAAAGAGAACGAAATTTTTCAGAATGGATAGAGCATGATGTTAGAGAGCTTCCAAACAATCAAAAAGGTATTCATTTGGTAAAGAATGGAATTGTTATCAACTACTAAGGGGAGAAAGTTTTTTTATGTAACCAATAACAAGTCCTACACAATCACCATCACCAAGTAGACGACAAACCAGCGCACAAGAATCCCAAGAATTGATTCAGGCCATGACCAACAATCTCCAAGTCGCAAATGAAGTCACAGACCGTTTATCTAGTGGATGTGACCACCTGATTTCCTCTTTAGACTCAGGTGAACTGTCAGGAGCAGCCTACACAGCTGGTAAAGGTCTCTTTACAGACATTATCATCCCCAGCATCAAGAAGTTACAAGCAGCGGTAGACGATATCCAACTAGAGTTGACCTCCTACAAATATGCGGATGCTCAGGTATCTGGATATGGTGATTTGGATCTAGACCAGCTCAAAGAACTGAAAAAATTGAGGGAAGAGCAGTTAGCTATCGTAGAAGCTCAGATTCAAGTGAGGGAGAATTGGCTAAATCAAATCACGGACCTCTTTAGTCTCAATTGGGGGAAAGCCTTCTCTGAGAAGACCATCCTTTACAATACCAAGTCTCAAATTGAGTCAGGTATTCAGGATTTGGATGATAAGATTGAAAAACTAGAATTTTTTGTTTCACAGGTTTCCCAGTATTTCAACGATAGTCTAGAAGTCCTTAGCTTAGCTATCAAAGGAACCACGCAACTAAGTAAAGTCATTGTCGATAGCGATGGCAACTACTATGCGGACGGTGTGGACATGAGTTGGGTACAGAAGATGAAGGATGTGAAGATTGTTTCGCATAAGCTTGATAAGGATATTTCAGTTACTCAGGCTGAAAAAGATAAGAAAAAAATTGTGGATGATTTAGTATCATCTTACAACCTGGATGAATCTACGGCAAATGTACTTTATAAGCTCCAACAGGGAATTTTGAAGAAGGCAAAACAAGAAGGATGGACTAATGAAAAAGTTATCTATGAGTACAATAGACTAGTTGCATCTCCAGTCTATGGGGTAAGGGCAACTTGGAGAGGTCTTGCGGGCGTTGTTGATGCCCAAAATACAAATGATCTAGATATTATTTTGGCAGATTATGGTATTTCAGAGGAAGAACGCATACTCTTTAAAGACAAAATTAGAAAACAGTATGAATCTAATCATAGTAAAGATTTGGCTCATGAAGCTATTCAAATTGCTAGTTTTACTGAGTTATCTTGGGGTGATAGAGACTTATCGAAGCTAGATGGCTGGAAGGGATTAAGCGCCCACATCATTAGTACCAATTGGAAATTCAACTCGGATTGGAGACCTCCCTGTAAATACTGAAAAATATGAAAGTTCCTTCAAAGGAGACATTGATTCAGGGAGATATGATGATGCAGATTTTAATTCGGATTTAGATGCTATTACTTCTTACGAAAGAATGATTTCTAAAGATGTAGAAACAAAAGATGTGTTTAAGGTTCAAGCAGATTACAATCATAGTATCCAAACAAACCAGACAAATCGTGTTGAGGAATTCTATATTGTGATGGGAAATGGGGAAAAAGCTAACGGTAAACTTATGGTTGAAACGCTTATTGAAAATAATACGATAGGAGGCAACTTTATTAAATATGGCTTTGACCTCAATATTTTTATTGGAAAACCTAATGACAAGGAAGAGGGTTGGAAACAAGACTTCTATGATTACTTAGACAGAGGGGATGAAAAAAATGTCGGGACTTAAAAAAATACTAATCGTGATTGCTTCTGTAATTGCCTTAGCTACTGGCTTGAATCTTTATTTTCAGTATCAAAACCACCAAGAACATATGCAATTAAAAACCTCCTTTGAAGAGAGTGACAATATAGTCGTCTTACAACGTTTGATGGCATCAGAAAAATATGCACCTGACATCCGTAAAGCGGGTTATGTCGTTCCTCCCGATGGAGCTATTCGCTTGGATGGAGGAATTGACTCCATAGAGATAAAAGGAGACATCGATTTGAAAATCTCAAATCCTGGAAAGAATGAAGTCACTGTTTTATTTGAAACAACAGTAAAAGAGGAAAAAATAGATGTCTACTATATTTTAGATAATCAGTTAACCATAAAACGTAGTTACTATTCTAATATTAGTAATCAAAAAATAAAAGAGAGTGTGGACATCTCTCAAGCCGAAGAAGAGCGCCTATTAAAAATTGTTCAAAAAGAGCTTGAGGCTTTCATAGAAAAGATGTATCAGACTTTGTATGGATAGTTTGTTGTATTAGATTCAGGTAAGCTGACAGGAGCAGCCTACACAGCAGGCAAAGGTCTCTTTACAGAGATTATCATCCCCTGCATCAAAAAGCTCCAAGAAGCGATAGATGACAAGCCAGCAAACTTTGAAGCTCAAGTGGTGGATAGGTAAAATTTCAGCTCTCAAATGAGGGCTTTTTTAGCTTCAAGTTTTAAAAAAAAAAGTAAATATGATATACTAAAGAACGAGTATTCTATTAGAATTAGGACAAGCAATATGAAACAAACGATTATTCTTTTATACGGCGGACGCAGTGCAGAACGTGAGGTGTCTGTATTGTCAGCTGAGAGTGTCATGCGTGCGGTCAACTACGACCGTTTCACAGTCAAGACTTTCTTTATCAGCCAGTCAGGCGACTTTATCAAGACTCAGGAATTTAGCCAGACTCCAGGTCAAGAGGACCGTCTCATGACCAATGCGACCATTGACTGGGACAAAAAAATCGCGCCAAGTGCCATTTACGAAGAAGGTGCAGTGGTCTTTCCAGTCCTTCATGGCCCAATGGGAGAGGATGGCTCTGTTCAAGGATTCTTGGAAGTTTTAAAAATGCCTTATGTAGGTTGCAATATCTTGTCATCTAGTCTTGCCATGGATAAAATTACGACCAAGCGAGTTCTAGAATCTGTCGGAATTGCCCAAGTTCCTTATGTGGCCGTCGTCGAAGGTGATGATGTGACTGCTAAAATCGCTGAAGTTGAAGAAAAATTGACTTATCCAGTCTTCACAAAACCATCAAACATGGGGTCAAGTGTCGGTATTTCTAAGTCTGAAAACCAAGAAGAACTCCGCCAAGCTTTGGAACTTGCCTTCCAATATGACAGCCGTGTCTTAGTAGAGCAAGGGGTGAATGCGCGTGAAATCGAGGTTGGTCTCTTGGGCAACTACGATGTGAAGAGCACTTTGCCAGGTGAAGTAGTCAAGGATGTTGCCTTTTATGACTATGATGCCAAGTATATTGACAACAAGATTACCATGGACATCCCAGCCAAGATTAGTGATGATGTGGTAGCTGTCATGCGTCGAAATGCTGAAACCGCCTTCCGTGCGATCGGTGGCCTTGGTTTATCTCGTTGTGATTTCTTCTATACAGATAAGGGCGAGGTTTTCCTAAACGAGCTCAATACCATGCCAGGTTTTACCCAGTGGTCTATGTACCCACTACTTTGGGACAATATGGGAATCAGCTACTCAGACCTAATCGAGCATTTGGTTGACCTTGCTAAGGAGAGCTTTAATAAGCACGAAGCGCATTTACTATAAAAATGAAAGAGGGGGTAGAAGCCAGGAACATCGCCTGCAAGGTGATTAGAGTTCTCAGACTTCAACCCTTTTTAAAGGAGTAGAAATGAAACTAACAATCCGTGAAGTCGCCCAAGCTGTTGGGGCTAAAAATGATGTCAGCATATTTGAGAATGTCCAGTTAGAAAAGGCTGAGTTTGACAGTCGTTTGATTGGGACGGGAGATTTGTTTGTGCCCCTCAAAGGTGCGCGTGATGGTCATGACTTTATCGAAACAGCTTTGGAAAATGGTGCAGCAGTAACCTTGTCTGAGAAAGAGGTTGCAAATCATCCCTACATTCTAGTAGACGACGTGTTGTCTGCCTTTCAAACTCTCGCAGCCTACTATCTTGAAAAAACAGCGGTTGATGTCTTTGCGGTAACGGGTTCAAATGGTAAGACAACGACCAAGGATATGTTGGCGCATTTACTGTCAACAACCTACAAGACCTACAAAACTCAGGGCAATTACAATAACGAGATTGGCCTTCCCTACACAGTTCTCCACATGCCTGAGGGAACAGAAAAGTTGGTCTTGGAGATGGGGCAGGACCACTTGGGAGATATTCATCTCTTGTCTGAATTAGCTCATCCTAAGACAGCCATCGTGACCTTGGTTGGAGAAGCTCATTTGGCCTTTTTCAAAGACCGTTCAGAGATTGCTAAAGGAAAAATGCAAATTGCAGATGGTATGGCTTCAGGTTCTTTGCTTTTGGCACCAGCCGACTCCATTGTAGAGGACTACTTGCCAGCTGATAAAAAGGTGGTTCGTTTTGGGCAAGGGGCAGAATTGGAAATCACAGACTTGGTCGAACGCAAGGATAGTCTGACCTTTAAGGCCAATTTCTTGGAACAAGCCCTTGATTTGCCAGTGACTGGTAAGTACAATGCCACTAATGCCATGATTGCATCCTATGTTGCCCTACAAGAAGGAGTTTCAGAGGAGCAAATTCACCAGGCCTTCCAAAATCTTGAATTGACGCGTAACCGTACTGAGTGGAAGAAAGCAGCCAATGGAGCAGATATCCTGTCAGATGTCTACAATGCCAATCCAACTGCTATGAAGTTGATTTTGGAGACATTCTCTGCCATTCCAGCCAACGAGGGTGGCAAGAAAATTGCGGTTTTGGCGGATATGAAGGAATTAGGTAGCCAGTCTGTTCAACTCCATAACCAGATGATTTTGAGCCTCTCGCCAGATGTGCTGGATACGGTTATTTTCTATGGAGAAGATATTGCGGAATTAAGCCAACTTGCCAGTCAAATGTTTCCAATCGGCCACGTTTTCTACTTTAAAAAAACAGCCGACGAGGATCAATTTGAAGACCTTGTCAAGCAGGTCAAGGAAAGACTCGGTGCCAATGACCAGATTTTGCTCAAAGGCTCGAACTCCATGAATCTAGCCAGGTTGGTAGAAAGTTTAGAAAATGAATGCAAGTGATTTTGCCAAGTATCTGCAAAGAATGATTGCCATTACAGATACTGGATTAACCTTTACAAAAGATCCTTTCGACCGCGAGCGTTACGAGGACTTGCGAAGCCTGTTATCTGAAATGTTGAATCAGGGATTAGATATAGATGCAGAAGAAGTGGCAGAAGTCTTGAAGCCAACGTCCGCTTATGCGACTCCGTTAATGGACGTCCGTGCTTGGATTGTTGAGGATGAAAAAATTTGTCTGGTTAGGGGAAAAGGAGAGGATAGTTGGGCTTTGCCAGGTGGATTTGGTGAAGTTGGTTATTCTCCAACAGAAAATATTCTTAAGGAAATTGAAGAAGAAACCGGTTTTACAGCAAAAGCTGAAAGGTTACTTGCAGTTTTTGATACCAATCGTTTCCAACTACAGAGCAAACAATATGCAAAGTTTGTCTTTGAATGTCAGCTTCTTGATGGACAATTTCAAGAAAATCAAGAAATTGCTGAGCTTCAATTTTTTGCCATTGACCAATTGCCAGTCTTATCTGAAAAACGCATCACCAAGGAGCAAATGGAGATTCTTTGGCAAGTTTATAGAGGACAAAGAGACCAATATGTCGATTAGTTTGTGCTAGAGAAGTCGACAAATCAAAAAAGGGTGTCTGTAAAGTGCATTTCTGCAATACAAATGATATAATAGGTTGCGAATTTAAGACGTAAGTGTTCTATGAATAGCATAGAATCAAGTTTTTTCAAAAAATTTAAAAGCTGGAGAAAGTGAATTTTTTACCGCCTCTAGCTAGATGAACGAGGAATAGAATATGAATTTGTGGGATAAATTATTTACCACGCAGATATCAGAACCGCCCCAGTTTGAACTCCACTGGTATATTGGTTTGTTATGTTTACTGGCCTTTACTTTCTACGCTTCTTATCGTTTTCGCGACAAAGTGGCTTACCAACGATTTATTCAGATTCTTCAATCTGTTCAACTGATTGTTCTGTATGGCTGGTATTGGGGAAACCATTTGCCCCTGTCAGAAAGTTTACCTTTCTATCATTGCCGTGTAGCCATGTTTGTCTTGCTCCTGATCCCGGGAACCTCTAAGTACAAGCAATACTTTGCCCTTCTAGGAGTCTTTGGAGCAACAGCAGCTCTGACTTATCCACTATTTGATCCTTATCCGTTTCCACACGTGACCATCCTGTCCTTCATTATCGGACATGTGGCACTTTTGGGAAATGCCCTCTTATACTTGTTTAAAAACTATGAAGCTTCCCTGCTCAACTTCAAAAATGTAGCGGTGATTACCTTCACTCTAAACGCTTTGATATGGGTTGTTAATTTAGTTGTCAGTGGGGATTATGGTTTCTTAACGAGACCGCCACTTGTTGGAAGTTTCGGCCAGCCCTTAAATTATCTCATTGTTTCGACTGTTATAGTGATAGCAATTCGCTTAACAGGGAAATTAGTAGAAAATTTTTTACAACAAAAATCGGAAGAATTTATTCAAGAGAAGATCTAAAATGATCTTCTCTTTTTTGGATTTTTAAGAAACAAAAAGGAAATTGTGAACGTTAACTTCAAATAATCTCTTAGAAGAAGAATTTTTCTAGAATTTTCTCAAAAAACATGCAGGAATTTTATCAAAAACTAAGCACGATTGGATTTTTTGTGTTATAATATTCTTTGAATAGCTATGCCCAAACATAGTTATTAAATAGAAGTGAGAAACTTGGAAGACAGAGAGGATGCGATGTAATGACTAGAGATGGTTTTTTTACAGGCTTAGATATCGGAACTAGCTCCATTAAGGTGTTAGTTGCAGAGCATAGAGATGGCGAAGTAAATGTAATTGGTGTTAGTAATGCCAAAAGTAAAGGTGTAAAAGACGGAATTATTGTTGATATTGAAGCAGCTGCTTCAGCAATCAAATCCGCAATCACACAGGCAGAAGAGAAAGCAGGCATTTCTATCAAGTCTGTCAACGTTGGTCTGCCAGCAAATCTCTTGCAGGTCGAACCAACACAAGGAATGATTCCTGTAACATCAGATACAAAAGAAATCACAGATCAGGATGTTGAAGATGTTGTTAAGTCAGCTTTGACAAAGAGCATGACTCCTGATCGTGAAGTGATTACCTTTATTCCAGAAGAATTCATCGTGGATGGTTTCCAAGGAATCCGTGACCCTCGTGGTATGATGGGTGTTCGCTTGGAAATGCGTGGTCTGCTTTACACAGGTCCTCGTACGATTCTACACAATCTTCGCAAGACAGTTGAGCGTGTAGGCATTCAGGTTGATAATGTGATTATTTCACCTTTGGCGATTGTGAACTCAGTTCTCAATGAAGGCGAACGTGAATTTGGTGCAACTGTCATTGACATGGGTGGAGGTCAGACTACTGTAGCGACTATCCGCAACCAAGAATTGCAATTCACCAACATCTACCAAGAAGGTGGAGATTACGTTACAAAAGACATTTCTAAAGTCTTGAAAACATCTCAAAAGATTGCAGAAAGTTTGAAACTGAACTATGGTGAAGCTTACGTTCCACTTGCAAGTAATGAAACTTTCCAAGTTGAAGTAATTGGCGAAGTAGAACCTGTTGAAGTGACAGAAAGCTACTTGGCAGAAATTATTTCAGCACGTATCAAACATATCTTTGACCAAATCAAACAAGAGTTGGAAAGAAGACACTTGTTGGATTTGCCAGGAGGTATCGTCCTTATCGGTGGAAATGCAATTTTGCCAGGCGTTGTTGAATTAGCCCAAGAAGTATTTGGTGTTCGAGTAAAACTCTATGTTCCGAATCAGGTTGGAATTCGCAACCCTGCATTTGCTCACGTGATTAGTTTATCTGAGTTTGCTGGTAAATTGACTGAAGTCAATCTTCTTGCTCAAAAAGCAGTTAAAGGAGATGAATTCCTTCGTCAAAAACCAATCAACTTTGGCATCCCAAATCAACGTTTGAATCCTGTGGCACAACCAAGCCCAACACAGACAACTCCAGTTGAAACTGTACAGGAAACTCCAGTTGCTCCCAAGGAAGAATTCCAAGCAAGTTCTCAAAGTAAACCGAAGCTAACAGAACGTTTCCGTGGTTTAATCGGAAGCATGTTTGATGAATAAAAGAGGATAAGAAATTATGACATTTTCATTTGATACAGCAGCAGCTCAAGGCGCAGTTATTAAGGTAATTGGTGTCGGTGGTGGTGGTGGTAACGCCATTAACCGCATGGTTGACGAAGGTGTTGCTGGTGTAGAATTTATCGCAGCCAACACTGATGTACAAGCCCTTAGCAGTACGAAAGCAGAAACCGTTATCCAACTTGGTCCAAAATTGACTCGTGGTTTGGGTGCTGGAGGACGTCCAGAAGTTGGACGCAAAGCTGCAGAAGAAAGCGAAGAAGCTTTGACGGAAGCAATCAGCGGTGCAGACATGGTCTTCATCACTGCTGGTATGGGTGGTGGATCTGGTACAGGTGCTGCCCCTGTTATTGCACGTATCGCTAAAGATCTTGGTGCTCTTACAGTTGGTGTCGTGACACGTCCTTTCGGATTTGAAGGAAGCAAACGTGGTCAGTACGCTGTAGAAGGAATCAATGAACTTCGCGAGCATGTTGATACTTTGTTGATTATCTCTAACAATAACTTACTTGAAATTGTTGACAAGAAAACACCGCTTCTTGAAGCTCTTAGTGAAGCAGATAACGTTCTTCGCCAAGGTGTTCAAGGGATTACTGACTTGATCACGAACCCAGGATTGATTAACCTTGACTTTGCTGACGTGAAGACTGTAATGGCAAACAAAGGGAATGCCCTTATGGGTATCGGTATTGGTAGTGGTGAAGAGCGCGTTGTTGAAGCAGCTCGTAAAGCAATTTACTCTCCACTTCTTGAAACAACTATCGATGGCGCCGAAGATGTGATTGTTAACGTTACTGGCGGTCTTGATTTAACTTTGATTGAAGCAGAAGAAGCTTCAGAAATCGTTAACCAAGCAGCTGGTAAAGGTGTAAACATCTGGCTTGGAACATCTATCGACGAAAGCATGAAGGATGAAATCCGTGTGACTGTTGTAGCGACAGGTGTTCGTCAAGAACGACTAGAAAAAGTAGTCGGGTCTGCTACCAACCAACCAGTTGGTCGACCATCAACTAAAACTCCACAAGCACACACATTTGACCGTCAATTCGACTTGGAAGAGACAGCAGAACTGCCTAAATCAAGTCCGCGTCGCTTTGAAACCAACCAAGCATCTGCTTTTGGAGATTGGGACTTGCGCCGTGAGTCAATTGTTCGCCAAACAGATCCCGTTGTTTCACCAGTTGAACGCTTTGAAACACCAGTTTCACAAGATGAGGATGAATTGGATACACCTCCATTCTTCAAAAATCGTTAATCAATGAATTTGAAAAAAAACACTGAATTAGTTTTTCAGCAAATTGCTGATGCTAGTCAAAAAGCCAACCGTAATCTAGATGCTGTTTCAGTAATCGCAGTGACAAAATATGTAGATGTACAAACAGCGGAAGCCTTGCTTCCGCTTGGCATCCATCATATCGGTGAAAATCGAGTTGATAAATTTTTAGAAAAATATCAGGCCTTGAAAGATTACCCAGTCACTTGGCATTTAATAGGAACACTACAGAGACGGAAAGTAAAAGAAGTAATCCCATATGTGGATTACTTTCATGCTTTAGACTCTCTAAAATTAGCACAGGAAATTCAAAAGAGAACAGATCATGTTATCAAGTGTTTCTTGCAGGTTAATATTTCTGGGGAAGAAAGCAAGCATGGGTTTTCAAAAGAAGAATTGCTAGAACTTTTGCCAGAATTGGCTAAGTTAGATCAGATTGAGTATGTTGGTTTAATGACCATGGCTCCTTTTGAGGCAGGCAGTGATGAATTGAAAAAAATTTTCAAGGATACGCAGGCTCTGCAAGCAGAAATTAGAGAAAAACAAATCCCTAATATGCCGATGACAGAGCTAAGTATGGGAATGAGTCGTGATTTTAAAGAAGCGATTCAGTTCGCCTCAACCTTTGTTCGAATCGGTACAGCATTTTTTAAATAGGAGAGAGCTATGTCTTTAAAAGATAGATTCGATAAATTTATAGATTATTTTACAGAAGATGGGGAAGAAACGACTAACTACCAGACTCAACAAGAGGAAACAGTTAGCCCAGCTATCTCATCTTCTAAAGAATTACCAGCACCTGCTCAGTCAGGATCAGCAAAAGATGCGAATATTACTCGCCTCCATGCTCGTCAACAAGAGTTGGCAAAGCAAAACCATCACTCAGATGAGAAAGTGACGATTGATGTTCGTTATCCAAGAAAGTATGAGGATGCAACTGAGATTGTTGATTTGTTAACTGGAAATGAAAGCATCTTGATTGATTTCCAATACATGACAGAAGTACAAGCGCGCCGCTGCCTTGATTACTTGGACGGAGCCCGTCACGTCTTGGCTGGAAATATGAAAAAAGTTGCGAGTACGATGTATCTATTGACGCCTGTCAACGTTATCGTGAATATTGAGGATATCAAACTTCCAGACGAATCACAAGGTGCCGAGTTCGGCTTTGATATTAAACGAAATAGAGCAAGATAATGATTTTCTTAATCCGTTTAATTCAAAATGCAGTTAGCATTTACTCCATCATTCTCGTTGCATTTGCTCTTCTTTCATGGTTTCCAAATGCCTATGAAAGTCAACTAGGTCGCTTAGTCATCAGACTTGCTCGTCCAGTTATCGAGCCACTTCGTAAGCTCAATTTACAATTTGCTGGTCTTGATTTTACGGTTTGGGCCGCGCTGATTCTGATCCAGTTTCTTGGAAATATCTTAACACGACTAGTACTATTACTATGACAGTAAATCGAGCCATTTATCAGCATTTTTCCCAAGATGATATTCCCTTTATTGATAAGGGATTAGAGTGGATAAGGCGGGTAGAAGATACATATGTACCGGTGCTTACACCTTTTATCAATCCCCATCAGGAACAGATCTTGAGGGTGCTAGCTGGGACATATGGACTGGGTTGCCAAAGTAGTGGTGATTTTCTTCCGACGGAGTCGGTTCGTGTTCTTCTGTATCCAGATTACTTTGAACCGGAAATATCAGACTTTGAAATGACCTTGTTAGAAATTTGCTATCCGAGCAAGTTTGAACAGCTGAGCCATGGAAAAATATTGGGAACAATCATCAACCAGCTAGGAATTGACCGTAAATTATTTGGTGATATCTTGGTAGATGAAAAGAGAGCACAGATTTTTGTCAATCGTGATTTTATTCCTCTTTTTCAGGATGGAATAAGAAAGATTGGCAGACTTCCTGTATCGCTGGAGGAACGTCCTTTTACCGATAGGATTATATCTAAAATTGACTTTAGAGAACGAGAAATTTTAGTTTCGAGTTTTCGATTGGATGCCCTCTTATCAAGTGCCTTGAAATTATCTAGAAATCAAACCAGTCAACTAATTGAGAAAAAATCTGTCCAGGTAAACTATCATCTGGTTGAAAAAAGTGATTACCAGGTTGCCGTTGGGGATTTGATCAGTGTGAGAAAGTTTGGTCGTCTAAAAGTTGTCAAAGACAATGGACAGACAAAAAAAGACAAGATAAAATTAAGCATTCAATTATTATTAAGTAAGTGAGGAAAAGTATGCCAATTACATCGTTAGAAATTAAAGATAAAACCTTTGGTACAAGATTTAGAGGTTTTGACCCAGAAGAAGTAGATGAATTTCTTGATATCGTTGTTCGTGACTATGAAGATTTGGTTCGTAGTAATCACGACAAAGAAACACACATCAAGAGTTTGGAAGAACGTTTGTCTTACTTTGATGAGATGAAAGATTCCTTGAGTCAGTCAGTTTTGATTGCTCAAGATACTGCGGAGCGTGTCAAACAGGCTGCTCAAGAACGTTCAAACAATATTATTCAACAAGCTGAACAAGACGCTCAGCGTTTGCTTGAAGAAGCAAAATACAAGGCAAATGAAATTCTCCGTCAGGCAACAGATAACGCTAAGAAAGTGGCTGTTGAGACAGAAGAGTTGAAGAACAAGAGTCGTGTATTCCATCAACGCCTCAAGTCTACGATTGAAAGTCAATTGGCTATTGTTGAGTCATCAGATTGGGAGGACATTCTTCGCCCAACAGCAACGTATCTTCAAACAAGCGATGAAGCCTTTAAAGAAGTGGTGGGGGAAGTTCTTGGTGAAACTATTCCTTCACAACCTGAGGAAGAGCCTATTGATATGACTCGTCAATTCACACCAGAAGAGGTTGCTGAGTTGCAAGCTCGTATCGAGGCTGGAAATAAAGAATTAGCTGAGTTTGAAGCTCAACAAAATCAACATACAGATGAAAGTGAACAACATGAAGAGCCAGTTGAGGTAGAGGCTACTGCAGCAACTGAGGACGATGCAAACAAAGAATCTGTTCTTATACTATAAAAGTAAATGTGAGAACAAAATCTAACCAACTATATTTTCAGCGAGCAGGAGATGGTGTGAGCCCTGCAATCTCTAGTCGTTAGATTATCCTCTCAACAAATCCGGTCTGAAAACAGTAAGACTGGACGTTCCCCACGTTACGGGAAAAGAGGAAAAGAGACACTGTCTTTTTTCGAACAAAGGTGGTACCACGATTTTCGTCCTTTTTGGAAGTCGTGGTTTTTAATTTGTTAATATTTATAAAGGAGATACCATGAAACTCAAAGATACCCTTAACCTTGGGAAAACAGCTTTCCCAATGCGTGCAGGACTTCCTACCAAAGAGCCACTCTGGCAAAAGGAATGGGAAGATGCAAAACTTTACCAACGTCGTCAAGAATTGAACCAAGGAAAACCGCATTTTACCTTGCACGATGGACCTCCATATGCAAACGGAAATATCCACGTTGGACATGCCATGAACAAGATTTCTAAAGATATTATTGTTCGTTCTAAGTCTATGTCAGGGTTTTACGCCCCTTACATCCCAGGTTGGGATACACATGGTCTGCCAATCGAGCAAGTCTTGGCAAAACAAGGCGTGAAACGTAAAGAAATGGACTTGGTTGAGTACTTGAAACTTTGCCGCGAGTATGCTCTTTCTCAAGTAGATAAACAACGTGAAGACTTTAAACGTTTGGGTGTTTCTGGTGACTGGGAAAATCCTTATGTGACCTTGACTCCAGACTATGAAGCAGCTCAGATCCGTGTCTTTGGTGAGATGGCTAAAAAAGGCTATATCTACCGTGGTGCCAAGCCAGTTTACTGGTCATGGTCTTCTGAGTCAGCCCTTGCTGAAGCGGAAATTGAGTACCATGACTTGCTTTCAACTTCCCTTTACTATGCTAACCGTGTCAAAGACGGAAAAGGTGTTCTAGATACGGATACTTATATTGTCGTATGGACCACTACACCATTTACCATTACAGCCTCTCGTGGTTTGACAGTTGGAGCAGATATTGATTATGTATTGGTACAACCAGCTGGTGAATCTCGTAAGTTTGTAGTTGCTTCAGAATTATTGAATAGTCTTTCTGAGAAATTTGGTTGGGCGGATGTTCAAGTCTTGGCGACCTACCGTGGTCAAGAATTGAACCACATTGTGACAGTCCACCCATGGGATACGGCTGTAGATGAGTTGGTAATCCTTGGTGATCACGTTACGACTGACTCTGGTACTGGTATTGTCCATACAGCCCCTGGTTTTGGTGAGGACGACTACAATGTTGGTGTTGCCAACGGCCTTGAAGTTGCTGTAACAGTTAACGAACGCGGTATTATGATGGAAAATGCTGGTCCTGAATTTGCGGGTCAGTTCTATGACAAGGTTGTGCCGACTGTTATCGAAAAACTGGGCGATTTGCTCCTTGCTCAAGAAGAAATCTCCCACTCTTACCCATTTGACTGGCGTACGAAAAAACCAATCATCTGGCGTGCTGTTCCACAGTGGTTTGCCTCTGTATCTAAATTCCGCCAAGAAATCTTGGATGAAATTGAAAAAGTGAAGTTCCACTCAGAATGGGGTAAAGTTCGTCTTTACAATATGATTCGTGACCGTGGCGACTGGGTTATCTCTCGTCAACGTGCTTGGGGAGTTCCCCTTCCTATCTTCTATGCTGAAGACGGAACGCCAATCATGACAGCTGAAACCATTGAACACGTGGCTCAACTCTTTGAGGAACACGGTTCTATCATCTGGTGGGAACGTGATGCTAAGGACCTCTTGCCAGAAGGATTTACTCATCCAGGTTCACCAAATGGCGAGTTCAAGAAAGAAACAGATATCATGGACGTATGGTTTGACTCAGGTTCATCATGGAATGGAGTAGTGGTCAACCGTCCAGAACTCAAATATCCAGCAGATCTTTACCTTGAAGGTTCTGACCAGTACCGTGGTTGGTTCAACTCATCACTTATCACATCTGTTGCCAACCATGGTGTTGCTCCTTACAAACAAATCTTGTCACAAGGATTTGCCCTTGACGGTAAGGGCGAAAAGATGTCTAAATCCCTTGGGAATACCATTGCTCCAAGCGATGTAGAAAAACAATTCGGTGCAGAAATTTTGCGTCTCTGGGTAACAAGTGTTGATTCAAGCAACGACGTGCGTATTTCTATGGATATCTTGAGTCAAGTCTCTGAAACTTACCGTAAGATCCGTAACACTCTTCGTTTCTTGATTGCTAACACTTCTGACTTTAACCCAGCTCAAGACGCAGTGGCTTACGATGAGCTTCGTTCTGTTGATAAGTACATGACCATCCGCTTTAACCAGCTTGTGAAAACGATTCGTGATGCTTATGCCAACTTTGAATTCTTGACAATCTACAAGGCCTTGGTGAACTTTATCAACGTTGATTTGTCTGCCTTCTACCTTGACTTTGCCAAAGACGTTGTTTACATCGAAGGTGCCAAATCACTCGAACGTCGTCAAATGCAGACTGTTTTCTATGACATTCTTGTAAAAATCACCAAACTCTTGACACCAATCCTTCCTCACACTGCGGAAGAAATCTGGTCATATCTTGAGTTTGAAGCTGAAGACTTCGTTCAATTGTCAGAATTACCAGAAGCGGAAACATTTGCTAACCAGGAAGAAATCTTGGATACTTGGGCAGCCTTCATGGACTTCCGCGGACAAGCTCAAAAAGCCTTGGAAGAAGCTCGTAATGCAAAAGTAATCGGTAAATCACTTGAAGCTCACTTGACAGTTTATCCAAACGAAGTTGTGAAAACTCTTCTTGGAGCGGTGGATAGCAATGTGGCTCAACTTTTGATCGTGTCAGAATTGACCATTGCAGATGGACCAGCTCCAGAAGGCGCTGTTAGCTTCGAAGACGTAGCCTTCACTGTTGAACGTGCTGCGGGTGAAGTCTGTGACCGTTGCCGTCGTATCGATCCAACTACTGCTGAACGCAGCTATCATGCAGTCATCTGTGATCACTGTGCAAGCATTGTAGAAGAAAACTTTTCGGATGCAGTTGCAGAAGGATTTGAAGCAAAATAATCAGAAAGAGACTGAGAAAGGTCGCTAAAATCATAAAAACGCATAATATCAAGAGTTCAAGTACCTTGATATTATGCGTTTTATCATGGGAAAATTTACTAGTCCATTTCCTTAAATGAAGTTCTTCCTGGCCTGTCCGTGTAGATAATTAACATAATTAACTATTCAGTTTTCTCATAATTTTATATTTCTAATAATTATAAAGAGAGTATAGAACTTAAAATTATTTTTTGAAAATCAATATTTATTATAAAATTTTATAAGATTGTTTAATTTTTAGATGAATTATGATAGAATAATACCTATAAAAATTTTAAGGAGATTATTATGAAAACAAATACACTTGCTCGTGTCAACGCTATTTTTGGTCTTATTTCAGGAATTATATTGCTTTTAGCGCCAATCATCATGTTTATCATGGCTGTTGGAGCTGCTGCGGCAACTGAAGACGCAGATGTAACAGTTGGGACATTGACAGGGCTCTCAATTATTTTGTCATTGGTTAAAATTGCTGTTTTAGTATTGGGAATTGTGGCTATTGTTTATTATAAAGATGATGAACGTGTTACGAATGCACCTTCTGTTTTGCTCATTGTAGGTGGTGCGGTCGGCTTGATTCCATTTTTAGGATGGGTAGGTGGAATTCTAACCATTATTGGTGGTTCACTTTACTTTGGAACATTGAAAAAATTTGTAATTGAAGAGTAGTAGTTTTCCAATTATTTGGACGGGACTATTTCATCCTCTATCGAGAACAATTATGATAGTGCGATAAAGAGAAGACTGCTAAGCTCTTCTCTTTTTAGTTGATTTTAACTAGCTTTTTTATGAAAAATTGTGTAAAATAGAATAGATAAACGAGGGAAACCTCGAAAAATAAAAGGAGAATCCATCTAATGGTAAAATTGGTTTTTGCTCGCCACGGTGAGTCTGAATGGAACAAAGCTAACCTTTTCACTGGTTGGGCTGATGTTGATTTGTCTGATAAAGGAACACAACAAGCGATTGACGCTGGTAAATTGATCAAAGAAGCTGGTATCGAATTTGACCAAGCTTACACTTCAGTATTGAAACGTGCGATCAAAACAACAAATTTGGCTCTTGAAGCTGCTGACCAACTCTGGGTTCCAGTTGAAAAATCATGGCGCTTGAACGAACGTCACTATGGTGGTTTGACTGGTAAAAACAAAGCTGAAGCTGCTGAACAATTTGGTGATGAGCAAGTTCACATCTGGCGTCGTTCATACGATGTATTGCCTCCTGCAATGCCTCATGATGACGAATACTCAGCTCACACTGACCGTCGTTACGCTTCACTTGACGACTCAGTCATTCCAGATGCTGAAAACTTGAAAGTGACTTTGGAACGTGCCCTTCCATTCTGGGAAGATAAAATCGCTCCAGCGCTTAAAGATGGTAAAAACGTATTCGTAGGTGCTCACGGTAACTCAATCCGTGCCCTTGTAAAACACATCAAACACTTGTCAGATGATGAAATCATGGGTGTAGAAATCCCTAACTTCCCACCATTGGTATTCGAATTCGACGAAAAATTGAACGTCGTAAAAGAATACTACCTTGGAAAATAATCTATAAACAGAAGGCCTAGGGATTCCTAGGCTTTTTGTTTTTGCTTCTGGTTTCCAACTAGTTGAAAAAGCGTTATAAATGATAGTAAAGAGTGACTTAATTGTAAGAAAGAGAGAAAGACGATGGCTTACAGGCTCTTTGTCAACTGTAGTGGGTTGATGAAAAGGGCTAGTAAGGTGAAATGATCTAATCGAGTGGTTATTCTAGGGTAATTAAAAACGATTTATCGTGCTGAAAATTTAGAAATGGCAGTACGAGCTTTAGAGGACTTTATCGCTGAATGGAAGCCAAAGTATAGGAAAGTCATGGAAAGTCTGGAGAATACGGATAATCTTTTAACTTTTTTCCAGTTTCCCTACCAAATTTGGCACAGCATTTATTCGACAAACCTCATTGAGTCTCTCAACAAAGAAATTAAACGTCAAACGAAAAAGAAGGTTCTTTTTCCTACCGAAGAAGCCCTGAACCGTTATTTAGTTACTTTGTTTGAAGATTATAATTTCAAGCAAAGTCAACGAATCCATAAAGGGTTTGGTCAATGTTCTGACACACTTGAAAGCTTATTTGATTAGCACTCCATAACTCTACTTGAGTGTTTACACATAATTATTGACAGTATCTAAAGCGTTTTTAGTGTAATTCGTATATAGTTGTTGACAAAACATTTTAACAGTAAAAGAGTGCAACTTTATTTGTTCACTCTTTTTTTGCGTATAACAGAAAAATTTTTGATAAATAGAATAGTATTGCTACTTATTTATCAAAAATTTACGATGATTAGACGAAAGAATACTTTGCCCCAAAAATAGCATTTAGAAATATTTAGAAGATAAATAATGTGTCGCAATGCTCCAAATGGTTAGTTTTCTAAGTGTAAGCTTGTTCTTAGACAGGTCATTATTCCTTTACTAAAGGTAAAGAAATGGTGACTTTTAATCCTGGATGATTGTCTAAAAAAACAATTTCACCTTGATGTAATTTAATAATTTGTTTGGTGATAACTGTCCCCATACCATGTGATTCATAATTAGTTGATTTTTGATTTAGCTCAGTAATTTTTTGAGCTGTAATATCTCCTTGATCTGCAATGACGATGAGCACTTTATTATCAGATAATTGATAAGTCAGATCAATCTGGTTAGAGCCGCTGTGCATAATACTATTAAGCAAGAGATTTCTAAAAGCTCTTGCTAATAAAGTTACCTCTCCTTTTACCAACACTGTCTCGGCAGGCAAATCAAAATGAAGTGCAATTGTTTCATAATTATTCAATATATCGGCAATTACTGTTCGTAGGACAGCAACCAAATCAAGATTGGAAAATTCGGAGTGACGCTTTTGGTTATCCAATAAGTAGCTCATATTGAGATTAGAAATCATTTCTTTCATAGTTTGAATCTGATTTTCAATTTCCTCTGTCTGCTTTCCTTTGCCATATTGCTGCTCTAACTGACTGTTATAACCTGATATGAGCATAAGAGGATTGCGTAAATCATGACTGACCCCTCTAATCCATTGCTCTTTCATCGTGTTGCTTTCTTCCAAAATATGAGATGTTTCATTGAGAGCCGTCTTAATTTCAGAGAAATTTCCCTTTTCTTTAAGAACGACATTTTGACCTTGAGATAAAGAAGTGACAGCAGTAATAATCGGCTCCATCTCCTTTTTAATACGCAACTTTGATCGGCTCAAAAGAATAAAAATAAGTAAAAGAATAATACCCAAGAAAACAAGTCCCAAACTGAGAAAATTCCTAATAAATTGCGTATTAGCATAGAAATTAAATTTTGCTAAGGAATGCTTTTTAGGATAGCCCAAAACTAAAATTTGCTGACCACGTACATAGGAGAAAACAGGGTAATCTTCTAAATACCAACGTGAAAATTTAACCATATCAGCATTCGTATAATGCCTTTTGAGTCCTTTAGGTAAATGATAAGATTGGACAATATTGCCATCTTGATTCAGTACCATAGCCCAAGTATTTTGTTTATCCATTTCAATTTTGCTGCTTTTATCAAAATTGAAATTATTCTCTTGACTCGATTGAGCGATTTTAGTGTAAAGTAGTTCCGGTTTTTCCTTTCCATAGAAACTAAAATAGGCTGAGAAAACCAAACCATAAACAAAAACAAGT
Organism: Streptococcus oralis; assembly: GCF_018448765.2. GTDB lineage: Bacteria > Bacillota > Bacilli > Lactobacillales > Streptococcaceae > Streptococcus > Streptococcus oralis_BM. Next base: position 1,358,365 of record NZ_JAHCMC020000001.1, on the reverse strand, counting down.
CCTATGATTAAAGCCAAGATTAATAGAACATACCTGGTTAATAACTTAGTAAAAAATTTAACGGTATCCATTTAATTCACCTTTAGTTTGTAACCCAAACCTTTAACCGTTATTAAGCTTTCTGGTTTAGAAGGATTGGCTTCGATCTTTTGTCGAATCTTACGAATATGAGCCATTAGGGTATTATCATAGCCTTGGTATTGTAAGCCCCAGACTTTTTCTAAGAGTTGGTCAAAAGTGACAATGCGATTCTTATTATCATATAAGACCTTAAGAATACTGTATTCCTTAGCTGTCAGCTGAATCTCTAGTTTTCCTTTGGTAATCAAGGCTTGGCTAAAATGCACCTGGCAAGCAGGCAAAACAAGGGTATCTTCCTTTTCGGGATAGGCTCTTTTTAAGATGGAAAGAATACGCAACTCCAAATCTCTTGGACGGAAAGGCTTGATAATATAGTCATCTGCCCCTAACTCAAAGCCCTGATATTGTTTTTCTATATCGGAGATTGCCGACAAAAACAAAACAGGAACCATTGAAGTCTTACGGATGCCCTTTAAAACTTCAAATCCTGATCCTTCAGGTAGCATAATGTCTAAAATAACTAAATCAAAAGATTTTTCTTCAAATTGCTCCAAAGCTTCTTTTTGTGATTGTACACTTGTTAGATTGCTAAACCCAGCAATGCTCAATGATTCTTGCACTATTTCTAAAATTTCGGGGTTATCGTCTAAAATTAAGATCTTCTTTTCTTTATAATTCATACTATTACCTCAACAAGACTAGTATAACACATTGCTTCCTTGGTCAAGGACTTTAAAGTAAAAATTAAGGAAGAATTAAGGTAATGAACAGGTTAAAATAAAGGAGGTTCATTATAATGAAAATAGCGAAAGGATATAACATCACTATAAGATTTTTAAAGGAGAAAACAAATGAACAATTATATCGTTGAAACCAACCAATTAAGTAAGGATTTTTCAGGTGAAGTAGCCGTTAATCAGCTCTCTATTCATATTAGAAAAAATGAAATTTATGGTTTTTTAGGACCAAATGGTGCTGGTAAGAGTACTGCTATGAAAATGCTTTTAGGATTGTTGCAACCAAGCCACGGTTCCATTAAGCTCTTTGGCAAAACCTTTAATAGCAATCAAATATCACTCCTCTCAAATGTAGGTTCCCTCATTGAAGAGCCCTCTTACTATGCTAATTTGACCGGTTATGAAAATCTTGAAATTATCCAAAAATTGCTTAAATTACCAAAAAGAAATATTGATGAAGTCTTAAAGATTGTCAGACTTTTCGATCAAAAAGACAAGCTAGTTAAAAATTATTCACTAGGCATGAAACAACGTTTAGGAATTGCGTTAGCTATTGTTAAATTTCCTAAATTACTGATTTTGGATGAGCCAACTAATGGTTTAGACCCTGCCGGTATTCAAGAAATTCGTGAGCTTATCAAGTCTTTACCACAAAAATACGATATGACTATCATCGTTTCTAGCCATATTCTTTCAGAAATTGAACAGATGGCTACAACTGTTGGCATTATCAATCATGGTCAATTACTTTTTGAAGGCCACCTATCTGACCTTGAAGAAGATGAAAAATATCTGTTTGAGACCAGTGATGATGTAACTGCTAAAAGAATACTAATGTTCAATGGTTTTAATTTGGATGATGACCCAAAATTGATTATCAACGATAACAATAAAGTTAATATAGCCACTGCTATTCGACTCTTAGTTGAAAATAATGTTGATATTTATCAAGTTCGTATGATTCGTCGATCGCTGGAAGATGTTTTCCTTGATATGACAGGACGGGAAGGAAGTGTTTTGTAATGCTAAATTTGCAATTAGAATTTATCAAATTAAAAAGACGTTCTTTCTTGCTATCTTTGATTGCTATTGTAGCAGTGGGCTTGATTTGGAGTGGCGTTGTTATCAAATATGAATTACCTAAAACACATGAGGCCTATAATGCCATTTATACCATGACTTACTTGAATGATGTTATTTTGCCACTTTTCATTGCAGTTTTAGCGTCTAGACTACTGGAATTGGAACATCTAGGCAAAACTTTTAAACTCTTGCAAACCAGTAACGAAAGCCCTTGGCAACTTTTTAAGGCTAAATTGACTGTGATGGCTATTTTTGCCTTTGTTGTCAGTTTGATTCAAACGCTTTTTCTGAAATTTATTATTCAAGGCATGCAGGTCAGTGTGACACCCGTTTCATTGAGTCTCTTTTTGTTCACAACTTTTTTGGTTTGTCTCTTTCTGTCTTGTTTACATCTTTGCTTAGCTTTTATCTATCCAAAGCCAAGTGTGACAGTGGTAACAGGCTTAATTGGTTCCTTCCTGTCATTTGTAGGTATCGGCGCGTTACCATTTCCTATTCGTATTTTCATTCCTTGGCAATATTTCTCTATGATGGGAATCGCTAAACGGGTGGCTGGAACTAACACTTATCTTTTTCAATATGATAATTCTTATCCCTTTAAATTAGTCACATTATTGCTTATCATTTTTTTAAGCATCTTTGTCAGTAAAAAACTCATTGGAAAGGCGGATCTATTATGATTATTTTTGAATTTAAAAAAATCAAAAAAAGTGCTATTCCGATAACGCTAATCTTCTTTAACCTTATTGGGTCCTTATTGGGAGCAATGATTTACGCTCTCAATCGAGAGGTGCTCCTAGATGGTACACAAGCTCACGTCCTTTGGGGACAAACAGTTTTCTATTCCTCGCAGATATTTACTCCTATTCTGATCGGGATTATCTGTTCCATCAGTTGTCAATTCGAGGAAAGCAATAAAAACTGGCAGCGCTTATTAAGCATTCCAGTTAAAGCCAATCGTATCGTTTTATCAAAAATCACCAGCTTGTCACTAGTCATGGCTATTAGTCAACTGATAGTTCTTCTCTTTTATATTATTAGCGCTTTGGTTTTGAAGGTACCTTTTGCAAATTATCTACTGGACTTTTTGCTTTGGTCTATCACAGGTTGGCTAGCAACCATTACTATTGTCACCATTCAAATTTTTCTTAGTATTCGCTTAAAAAATTTCGCAGTGCCTATTCTTATATCAGCTATTTTGGCTATGGCAGGACTTATGACCCTCTTTATTGGACAAGGTCTTTTTAGAATTTTCCCTTATGCTCAGATTGCTGTTGGTGATCGAGCTCGTTCCTTAGTCCCTTTTACCTTATCTGAATTTATCCTTTTCTTAGTTGTCAATGGTGCTTATATTTTTATCTTCTATACCTTAGCAGTTAGACAGCTTAAAAAGAGATTTATTTAATCTCATTTATAGTAAAAAACAAGAAGAAAGCGAAGATTTATCGTAATTGTTATACAATTAATGATCAGCAAATAAACAGTGGGCTCATTGTCAACTGTAGTGGGTTGATGAAAAGTTACAACCTGGAGAGGACCAAATTGGTTCTCTCCTTTTTGATGTTCAAAGCAATGAGAATTCTAGTTTTAAAGTTGTCAAAGTTCCGGAAGCCAAAAGCATTTCGCTTGATGACTTTGATAAGGTTATTGGTAGCCTCTAGTTTTGCGTTTGAGTAGGGAAGTTCCAGTGCATTCATGATCTTGTCTTTATCTTTCGAAAAGGTCTTGAAAACAGTTTGAAAAATAGGATTTACAGAAGAAATTGTTTCTTCAATAAGACTAAAGAAATGTTCCGTTCGTTTCTCTTGAAAATGAAAGAGTAGGAGTTGATAGAGATTATAGTGCTCTCCAAGTTCTTGAGAGTAGGCAAGTATCTTTTCTAGAACCTCTTTATTGGTCAAGTGTGACCGAAAAGTCGGTCGATAAAATCGTTTATCACTGAGTTTACGGCTATCCTTTTGAATGAGTTTCCAGTAACGTTTCAGTGCTTTATATTCGTGCGATCTCCGATCAAACTGATTCATAATTTGTATGCGTACGCGATTCATTGCTCGATTGAGATGCTGGACAATATGAAAGCGGTCGAGAACGATTTTTGCATTTGGAAAAAGTTTTCTAGCAATATCGTAGTAGGGACTAAACATGTCCATGATAATGACTTTCACACGACTTCTCACCTGTCTAGAATAACGAAGGAAATGATTGCGAATAGTTGCTTGAGTCCGTCCATTATCGTAGTCCTGTGCAATAAAGCTCATCTTACCTTTCTTGAAGCTGTACTCATCCCAGCTCATGTGTTCTGGAAGGTGGTTAAGATCAGACTTGACCTCGAACTCTTTTAATTTACGGATGACTGTCGAAGTAGAGACCGATAAACTTTCGGCGATAGCAGTCATAGGGACTTTCTCGATTAATTTTTGAGTGATTTTCTGGTTGACGATCGTTGAGATTTGGTGGTTCTTTTTGACTAAGGAAGTCTCTGCGACAGCTATTTTTCCGCATACTTTACAACGAAAACGGCGTTTTCTCAATCAAATAAGAGTTTTGTAGCCCGCACACTCTAGATAGGGAATTTTAGATTCTTTTTGGAAGTCATATTTAGCCATTTGTCCTTGACAGTCGAGACACTTAGGAGTAGGGTAATCAAGCTTAGCGATGATTTCTTTATGTGTTTCAGCATCCAGATAATCCAAGATTATGATGTTCTTGTCTTTAATTCCGAGTATGTTTGTGATAAAATTTAATTGTTCCATAAGATTCTTTCTAATGAGGGTTTGGTCACTTTTTCATTATAGGTCTTATGGGGCTTTTTTTGTTTTTGCTTCTAGTTTCCAACTAGTTGAAAAAGCGTTATAATGATAGTAAAGAGTGACTTAATTGTAAGAAAGAGAGAAGGACAATGGCTTATATTGAAATGAAACACAGCTACAAGCGTTACCAGGTTGGAGATACGGAGATTGTGGCTAATCGTGATGTGAATTTTGAAATTGAAAAAGGGGAGTTGGTCATTATCCTTGGTGCTTCAGGAGCTGGAAAATCAACCGTTCTCAATCTCCTAGGAGGTATGGATACCAATGATGAGGGGGAGATTTGGATCGATGGTGCCAATATTGCCAACTATAGTTCGCACCAACGAACAAACTATCGTCGTGAAGATGTAGGTTTTGTTTTTCAATTTTACAATCTGGTCTCCAATCTGACAGCTAAGGAAAATGTGGAATTGGCCTCAGAAATCGTGACAGATGCCTTGGATCCTGAGCAGGTCTTGACAGACGTAGGTCTGGCTCATCGCCTCAATAACTTTCCAGCCCAGCTTTCTGGAGGGGAGCAACAGCGAGTGTCCATTGCACGCGCTGTAGCCAAGAATCCTAAAATTCTCCTTTGTGATGAACCGACAGGTGCCTTGGATTACCAGACGGGGAAGCAAGTCTTGAAGATTCTCCAAGACATGTCTCGTCAAAAAGGAGCAACAGTGATTATCGTGACCCACAATGGAGCGCTCGTTCCTATTGCAGATCGGGTGATTCATATGCGCGATGCCACGGTTAAGAGCATGACGGTCAATGAGCATCCGCAGGATATCGATACATTGGAGTATTAGCATGAAAAAAACGTATCGGAAAGACCTATTTCAGTCAGTGACGGCTTCAAAGGGACGCTTTGTTTCTATCCTGACCTTGATGATGCTGGGTTCTTTATCCCTTATTGCTCTCAAAGTGGCCAGTCCAAATATGGAACGTACGGCAGGGGATTATCTCCGTAAAGCCAATACCCTAGATCTGGCAGTGATAGCTGATTATGGCTTGGACAAAGAAGACCAAGACGAATTAAAGGCCCTTCAAGGAGCAAGTGTTGAGTTTGGTTATATGGCAGACCTAACCGTTGAAAATAGTGAAGAAGCGGTTCGACTTTATTCCAAGCCAGAGGGGATTTCAACCTTCCAAGTGACAGAAGGGCGACTGCCAGAGGCTGATGAGGAAATTGCCCTAGCCGACTTCTGGAAAGACCGCTATCAGATTGGGCAGACCATTACCTTTACTAAGAAAGAAGAAGGGAAGTCCGTCCTAAAATCCCAAACTTTTACAATTACTGGATTTGTTCAGTCGGGTGAGATGCTTTCTCAAAAAGACTTAGGGAGTGCTAGCAGTGGAAATGGAAGCTTGGCTGGCTATGGAGTGATTTTGCCCAGCCAGTTTGATTCAGATGTTTATAGTATTGCGCGTGTGCGCTATGATGATTTAAAAAATCTGGATGCTTTTTCATCAGACTATAAGACCAAACGAACCCAACATCAGGAAGAGTTGCAAGATTTACTAGCCGATAATGGTCAAAAAAGATTGGCAGGTATCAAAGCAAATGGGCAAAAGAGCCTGGAAGAAGGCAAAGAACAGCTCCAAACTGCTGAAAGCAACCTTCAAAATGGCAAGAGTCAGTTAGAGCAGGCTGAAAGTCGCTTGAAAATGCAAGAAGAACAAGCGACCGCTTTACCAGAACCACAAAAGAGTCAAGCCAAGGGACAGCTGACAAAAGCTAAGGAAGAACTAGCGACAAAAAAAGAAAAACTGTCTCAGACAGAGAGTGATCTATCTAAGGAAAAAGAGAAGCTAGAACAGCGTCAGAAAGAGTTTGATGAACTGGCAGAGCCGAAATACCACGTATACAATCGCCAAACCATGCCAGGTGGTCAAGGCTACCTCATGTACAGCAATGCATCGTCAAGCATTCGTTCAGTCGGGAATATCTTCCCCGTGGTGCTTTATATGGTCGCTGCAATGGTGACCTTTACAACGATGACTCGCTTTGTAGACGAAGAACGCACCAATGCTGGTATTTTCAAGGCCCTAGGTTACCGGAATCAAGATATAGTTGCCAAGTTTGTCCTCTATGGTTTTCTTGCAGGAACTGTGGGAACCATTTTAGGAACACTTCTTGGACATTATCTCCTTGCAGGGGTGATTTCAGATGTTATAACAGCTGGGATGGTTGTTGGAAAAAGTCACGAGTATTTCTATTGGTCTTATAGTCTCCTTGCCCTAGCTTTAAGTTGGGTATCCAGCGTTTTGCCGGCTTATCTGGTGGCGCGAAGGGAATTACACGATGAAGCAGCCCAACTCTTACTTCCAAAACCTCCCGTTAAGGGATCAAAGATTTTGCTGGAACGACTGAGCTTTATTTGGAGTCGTTTGAGTTTTACTCATAAGGTTACGGCGCGAAATATTTTCCGATATAAGCAACGGATGTTGATGACCATTTTTGGAGTTGTAGGTTCGGTGGCTCTCCTATTTGCAGGTCTCGGCATTCAGTCATCTGTTGGAGGAGTTGTCGAGCGCCAATTTGAAAAAATCCAGCAATACCAGATGATTGTAGCGGAAAAGAGCAGTGCGAGTGAACAAGAAAAAACAGATCTAGAAAGTGCCTTGCAAGCTGAATCGATCCACGCTTATCAAAAGATTTACTCTAAATCCATTGAAAAAGATTTTAAAGGAAAAGCAGGACTTCAAACCATCACCATGATGGTCACAAACAGAGAAGACTTCAAGCCCTTTATCGTATTAGAGGAAAATGGGCAAGAGGTGCAGGTCACTGATGGAGCAGTCGTGAGTCAAAAATTAGCCCAACTAGCAGGTGTTACGGTTGGAGACAAGCTGGAGCTTGATGGGAAGGAAATCAAGGTCGCGGCTATTTCTGAAAATTATGTTGGACACTTTGTTTATCTCAACCGAGCGACTTACGAACAAGTCTACGGCACCAGTCCGCAAGACAATACCTACCTAGTAAAATTAAAAGACCCAACACCTTCCAATACGGAGCAAGAAGCTGCTACCTTCATGGGAAAAGCTGCTGTTTCTGGGATCGTCCAAAATGCGACGGCCATCCATCTCTTTGAATCTGTAGCTAGTTCGCTCAATAAAACCATGGCAATCCTTGTCCTTGTTTCGGTTTTACTAGCCATTGTCATTCTTTACAATCTAACCAATATCAATGTGGCAGAACGTATTCGTGAACTTTCGACTATCAAGGTTCTCGGTTTCCATAATAAAGAAGTGACCCTCTATATCTACCGTGAGACCATGGTGCTGTCCCTTGTGGGGATTGCTCTCGGTTTGGTAGCTGGCCACTATTTACATCAATTTTTGATTCAAATGATTTCACCTGCCACCATACTTTTTTATCCACAAGTTAGCTGGGAAGTCTATGCGCTTCCAATCGTCGCAGTGACTGTAATCTTAGCCTTATTAGGCCTATTTGTCAATCACCACTTGAGAAAAGTGGATATGCTCGAAGCCCTGAAATCAGTAGAGTAATTCAAGGTTTTAAATAGTAAATCAGTTGACAAAGTCCCTGCTTCTTGGTAGAATAAGAATTGTCGTAAAGACAAATAACTTCTTCTTGGTTACAGGCATGCCAACCTGTCACTCGGATGAAGCCAAATAAAAAGGAGAAATATCATGGCAATCTCAAAAGAGAAAAAAAATGAAATCATCGCACAATACGCACGTCACGAAGGTGATACAGGTTCAGTAGAGGTTCAAGTTGCTGTCCTTACTTGGGAAATCAACCACCTTAACGAACACATCAAACAACACAAAAAAGACCACGCTACTTACCGTGGATTGATGAAGAAAATCGGTCGCCGTCGTAACTTGCTTGCATACTTGCGTAAAAACGACGTTAACCGTTACCGTGAGTTGATTAACTCTCTAGGACTTCGTCGTTAATCTGCTTTATTTTCCACTTACATTGCGTTGTCACCTTACCTCGATATACTCAAGTATAATCTTCGGTTACGGTTCCTAGCACTGTAAGGTAAAATAAACCAGATCATCTCCCTTCGGGGAGATTTTTTTATTTTCACTAGTTTTATAGTACAATCTTCGGCTTGTCGCCTAGTCTATAAACGTTTTATCCAGCAAGAATTATGATGCTAGGGGCGTTAAAAATCCGTATGAAAATAGGGAAACGACACAATGTTCGATGAACACAAGGAGTTCCATCTTTTTCGCTAGGATTTTAGCCCGAGCTCAAATTAGCTCTCTGACTTCAGAGGGCTTTTTGTTTTTATCCGCTTGCTTAGGCCGTGTTCAATTGAGCATATCTTGATAATGAAGCTACTCTAAATTGGGTAGCTTTTTTACTTTCGTCACTTTACCTCGATATACCCAAGTATAATCTTCGGTTACGATTATTAGCACTGTAAGACCAACTATATTTATTTTTCTCATCTTGTTCCATTGTTGAAAATATGGTATACTTTTTATGAGAATTTTCTAAATTTTTAATTTTGTCTAAGGAGGTTTTCATGCTTTCCAAATTTTCTGGAAGCCGACAGAACGTAAAATTTGTGTTACTTTTAGGTGTTTTGCTAGGTATTTTAGGGATTTCACTTTTTCTAGCTGTTTCTATGGGGTCCGTAGCGATTGACTTAGGAGATACCTATCGGATCATTTTGAGCAGGTTAGGATTTCCTCTTGAGATAGGAGAGGTTTCTAAGTCTACTCTTACCATTGTATGGAATATGAGATTCCCCCGAGTATTGTTAGGTCTGATAGTAGGGGCTGGACTTTCTATGTGTGGTAGCGTGATGCAGTCTACAGTTAACAATCCCATCGCAGAGCCCTATGTCTTAGGAATTTCTGCGGGTGCAACTCTAGGGGCAACCTTAAGCATCATTCTTGGTTTAAAATTGGTGATTAGCCTTGGAGCTTTCCTTGGAGCTATTTTGGCAACAATCGCTGTCCTCATCATTGCCTCTATGCAGGGCAGGATGACGACTTCTAGTCTGATCTTATCAGGAACGGTGGTCAATGCTCTCTTTCTGGCATTTTCCAACTTTATTATCTCAGTTGGCGCTAATGCGGACAGTGTGATGACCATTAAGTTTTGGACCATGGGTTCGCTTGCAGGGACCACTTGGTCTGACTTAGTCCTGCCAACTATAGTAGTAGGATTGGCCTTTCTATTTTTCTCAACTCAGTATCGTGTTTTTAATGCGATGATGATGGGAGATGAGGCTGCTTTAACTTTGGGAATTCCCTTACGCTTCTATTGGTATCTTTATGTGACCATAGTGGCTGTGCTGACAGCAGTCTTAGTGGCAACCTGTGGGATTATTGGATTTGTTGGTCTGATTACTCCTCACTTAGCTCGAGGGTTAGTAGGAACGAATTACAGGAGGCTTTTTCCCGTTGCGACCTTACTGGGTGCCCTCTTTGTTATCTGGGCAGATGTACTCTCTCGTGTCATCATTCCCAATGCTGAGCTGCCTATTGGTATTTTCACAGCCTTAGTAGGTGCTCCCTTCTTTATCTACATTGTCGGAGGTAGGCGAAGGGAGGTGAGGGCCTGATATGGACTTGATTTGTCAGGATGTCCACTTTGGACTTGGAGAGAAAAAAATCCTCAAAGGAGTTTCTCTTAAGGTTGAGGGGCATCAATTTCATACGATACTTGGGCCAAATGGAAGTGGAAAAACCAGCCTGCTTAAACTCCTCTATCGTCAGGAAAGGGCGGACAAAGGCTTGATAAGCCTAGATGGAAAACCGCTGGAGCATTGGTCACTTAAAGAAACGGCCAAGCAAATGGCAGTTGTTACCCAGTTTAATCAATTGCAGTTTGATTGTACCGTTGAGGAAATCGTCTTGCTGGGAAGAACGCCTCACCTCTCTTTTCTACAAAAGGAAAAGGAAAGGGATTATGCCCTCGTTCAAGATGCCCTCGTCAAGGTAGATATGCTTGAGAAGAAAACTCGTCTCTATTCGTCTCTTTCAGGTGGGGAGAAACAGCGAGTCTTATTAGCACGCGCCTTGGCGCAAGAACCGACTCTCTTGCTCCTGGATGAACCTACCAATCACCTGGATATCAAGTATCAGCTAGACTTGTTGGCCATTGTAAAGGAACTCAAGATTAATGTTCTAGCTGTCCTGCATGATATTCAACTTGCTTGTCGCTATTCGGATTATCTCTATCTGATGAAAGAGGGGGAAATCCTTTATCAAGGGACTCCAAAGGAGACCATTACTCCAGAGTCATTGCAAACTGTATACGGAGTTCAAAGTCAGGTTACTTGGACCGAGGATCAGCAAGCCATGATTCACTATTTATAAAAATGAAAAGGAAAATAAGATGAAAAAAAGACTCAGTATTTTACTCGTAACGGTAGCTACCCTAACCATGGCAGCTTGTGGCAACACTACTACAGAAAAAGCTACCACACAATCTAGTACAGAAACAAGTCAAAAGGCGAGCACAGAGACGACCTATCCACTAACGGTCAAAACCTATGATGCTAAGGGAAATGAAGTCGAACAAGTCTTTGACAAGGCACCTGAAAAAGTTATCACCAACAATCTTTCAACCACTGAAATTTTATTGGAGTTAGGCTTGAAGGATAAAATTGCTGGCATGCTTAACCCTGATAATGCTGTGACGGACAAATACAAGGACGCGATTGCGACGATTCCTCAAATCGGAGATAAAAAAACAGTATCACAAGAGACAGTCCTTTCTTATGAGCCAGACGCTGTGATGGGTCGAAACATGATGTTTTCTGAAAAATCCTTGGGAACAGTTAGCACTTGGAATGAAAACAAAATCCCAGTCTATACGCAAAAAGCTTCTCTTTCAACGATTCAGCAAGATTTGGGAAATATTGTAGAAGATGTCAAAAATCTTGGAATGATTTTCAATGTTCAGGACAAGGCTAATGAATACGCAGCTCAATTACAAGCTAAAATTGACGCTGTTAAGAAAGCAAACCCAGCAAGCCAAGGTGAAAAGAAAAAGGCTTTGATTATGGTTGCTTATAATGACGAAACCTTTGGTGCTTACAAGTCTGCTTTGCAAGAGAGCTTGTTGAATCAACTTGGTTATACAAACGTTGCAACGGGAACATCAGGCTTGACCTTGGAAAATCTCGTGTCAATGGATCCTGAGTTGATTATCTATGTGACCAGCGACCGCAATAAAAAATTGGATGCCAACGCAGTAGAGTTGATGAAGGCAAATGAAGTTTTGGAAAACGTTCCTGCTATTAAGAATCAAAAAATCATGACCATTTCTTACGATGAGTTGATGGACTATGGTCCAGCAGTAATTGATTCCCTTGAAAAAATCAATGACTTTATCAATAAATAATGAGTTTGATTGGGAAGGGATTCAAGTTAAGATCAGCCTTCCTTCGACCTATGATCCCAATCAAACCTATCCAGCGATTCTTTTGAATGATGGAAACTTGGATTTTCTATCTTCCCTTTCAGAATCTGTGATTTTAGTGGGCTTGACCTCTAAAAATCGCCTAGATGACTACACTCCATGGAAGGCAGCTGCTCTGAGAGAGGGGACTCCAGATTTTGGCGGTCAGGCAAAGGTCTATCATGATCATTTATTTGGAGGTCTTTTAGACAGGTTGCAGTCGCTTTATCGCCTGGACAAAAATCGCCTTGCCTATGGAGGGTATTCACTAGGTGGTTTGGCGGCTGTATACAGTCTTTTCCATTTTGACAAGGTCTCCTGTATCTTTTCTATCTGCGGTTCCTTTTGGTATCCTGATTTTGTGACTTACTGCAAGGAAGAGAAAGTGAGAAATTTAGATTGTTTGCTGTATTTACAAAATGGTCAAACAGAAGGAGCCCATCATACCAATCGCTTGGCTCAAGCACCAACCTATGCTGCGCAAATTCATACCAGTCTACAGAAACACTATCCGAATGGTCAGTTTGTCTTTGATCCTTATGGGCATCATGAACAAGTGGTTGAACGATTCCTAGCCTTTTCCAACTGGTTGACCCAAAAATGGAAAATTGAATAAAAGAAATATCCCTTGGCAAAAGCCAAGGGATAATTGTATTTTTTAACCAAGAGCTTCTCTCTTCTTATCTGGATTCCAGATAAAGCTTGCGACGAAAGTAAAGATAATCGTTAGGATACCAACAATCACAGCAAGGATGAGGGCAGGGATGCGGACAAACCACCAGAGTGGATTTGGTTTTTTATCATTGTGCCATTGCTTGGTTTCCTCGTCCAAACGTTGAAATTCTGCTTGGATACGGTCTGCAACCATTTCAATCCCTTCATCATTCATTTTCTTGATGTCTGAGATATCGATAGGATTTCCAAAGTTCATATCCACACGTTCACGGCTAACCAATCCCTTCAAGGTCATGGGACCGGTGTAGGTGACAGGCATGATACGGACTTTGGCCATCTTGGCAATCAGGGCTACGCCACCCTTGACATCGTTTGAGTGGCGGCTCCCACTTGGAAACATGATGAGAGAACGGTCGCTTTTTTTGAGGACGTTGATAGGGTACTTGATGGCAGAAGCGCTAGGATTTTCACGATCGATAGGAAAGGCGCCACACATACGAATCCACCAGCCAAAGATGCGATTGCTAAAAAGCTCTTTTTTTGCCATAAAGATGAACTGTTTTGGCTTGGTCGCAAAGGCCATATATACAGGATCCCACCAGGTACGATGAGGAGCGACGAGGATATAGTTTTCGTCTCGGCTAGGGATTTTATCAGTATTGTGATAGTGGGCATTGCCATTGATGGACCACAAAATCAGCATGACTAGTCCACGCAAATAAGTATAAAACATGAGATCTCCTTCGATTGTATTGCTTTTATTATTATACCTTATCAAAAGACTACTGGCAAACTTTTTCAGTTATCAGCCAACAGTTTTAGATGGGATTAGAATTCTTTTTAAAAAAATGATATGATAGAATTCATGGATAAAAATAAGATTATGGGATTAACCCAAAGAGAAGTCAAGGAAAGACAGGCTCAAGGTTTGGTCAATGACTTTACCGCTTCAGCCAGTACCAGTACTTGGCAAATCATCAAACGAAATGTTTTCACACTTTTTAACGCATTAAACTTTGTTATTGCTCTAGCGCTGGCCTTTGTGCAGGCTTGGAGCAATCTGGTCTTCTTTGCTGTTATCTGCTTTAACGCTTTTTCTGGGATTGTGACCGAGCTACGGGCCAAACACATGGTGGACAAGCTCAATCTCATGACCAAGGAAAAGGTCAAAACCATTCGTGATGGTCAAGAAGTGGCTCTGAATCCTGAAGAATTGGTGTTAGGAGATGTCATTCGTTTGTCTGCAGGAGAGCAGATTCCTAGTGATGCCTTGGTTTTGGAAGGCTTTGCGGAAGTCAATGAAGCCATGTTAACGGGTGAGAGTGATTTGGTGCAAAAAGAAGTGGATACCTTGCTTTTGTCTGGAAGTTTCTTAGCCAGTGGGTCTGTTTTAGCTAAAGTTCACCATGTCGGGGCAGACAACTATGCTTCCAAACTCATGCTGGAAGCTAAGACAGTGAAACCGATCAACTCCCGTATCATGAAATCGCTAGACAAGCTAGCTGGTTTTACTGGGAAGATTATCATTCCCTTTGGTCTAGCTCTTCTGCTAGAAGCCTTGATGTTAAAAGGCCTACCCCTCAAGTCATCCGTTGTAAATTCGTCAACAGCTCTTTTGGGAATGTTGCCCAAGGGAATCGCCCTTTTGACCATAACTTCGCTCTTGACTGCGGTGATTAAGCTGGGCTTGAAAAAGGTCTTGGTGCAGGAGATGTACTCTGTCGAGACCTTGGCGCGCGTGGATATGCTCTGTCTGGACAAGACGGGGACCATCACCCAAGGAAAGATGCAGGTGGAGGCAGTTCTTCCTCTGACGGAAACTTATGGTGAAGAGGCTATTACTAACATTCTGACCAGCTACATAGCTCATAGTGAGGATAAAAATCCAACAGCTCAAGCCATTCGCCAGCGTTTCCAAGGACAGGTCTCCTATCCTATGCTTTCGAATCTTCCTTTCTCAAGCGACCGTAAGTGGGGAGCTATGGAGTTAGAAGGGCTAGGGACAGTTTTCTTAGGAGCTCCTGAGATGTTGTTGGACTCTGAAGTACCAGAAGCCAGAGAGGCTTTGGAGAGAGGGTCACGTGTCTTGGTCTTAGCCCTCAGTCAGGAAAAACTGGACCACCACAAACCACAGAAACCATCTGATATTCAGGCTCTAGCCTTGCTGGAAATCTTGGACCCGATTCGAGAAGGAGCCGCTGAAACGCTAGACTATCTCCGTTCTCAGAAAGTGGGCCTCAAGATTATATCTGGTGACAATCCGGTCACTGTATCCAGCATTGCTCAGAAAGCTGACTTTGCAGACTATCACAGCTATGTAGATTGTTCAAAAATCACGGATGAGGAATTGATTGCCATGGCTGAAGAGACAGCTATTTTTGGACGTGTCTCCCCTCATCAAAAGAAACTCATCATCCAAACGCTGAAAAAAGCAGGGCATACAACGGCAATGACAGGGGACGGAGTCAATGACATCCTAGCTCTTCGTGAGGCGGATTGTTCGATTGTAATGGCGGAGGGAGATCCGGCGACTCGTCAGATTGCCAATCTGGTTCTCTTGAACTCAGACTTTAATGATGTTCCTGAGATTCTCTTTGAAGGCCGTCGGGTGGTCAATAACATCGCCCATATCGCACCGATCTTCTTGATTAAAACGATCTATTCCTTCCTGTTAGCAGTCATCTGTATTGCCAGTGTTCTTCTGGGACGGTCTGAGTGGATCTTGATTTTCCCCTTCATTCCAATCCAGATTACCATGATCGACCAGTTTGTGGAAGGTTTCCCACCATTCGTTCTGACTTTTGAGCGAAATATCAAGCCTGTTGAACCAAACTTCCTCAGAAAATCCATACTTCGCGCCCTACCAAGTGCCCTCATGGTCGTGTTCAGCGTTCTTTTTGTGAAAATTTTTGGAGCTAGTCAAGGTTGGTCTGAGTTAGAAATCTCAACCCTACTCTATTATCTCCTTGGGTCTATCGGTTTCTTATCCGTATTTAGAGCCTGCATGCCATTCACCCTCTGGCGTGTCCTCTTGATTGTCTGGTCAGTAGGAGGCTTCCTAGCCACAGCTCTTTTCCCAATGATCCAAAAGTTGCTTGAAATTTCGACCTTAACAGGACAAACACTGCCTGTTTATGGGGCCATGATGTTGGTCTTTACCGTGATTTTCATCTTGACTAGTCGTTACCAAGCGAGAAAATAAAGAAAGACTGCAATCTGTGGATTGCGGTCTTTTTAGGTGCAAGATTGCTAGCTGAAATGTGGTATAATAAGAGGTAATAGAGTTTTGGAAAGTGAGAGAAGATGATTTCAAAGAGATTAGAATTGGTAGCTTCCTTTGTGCCACAAGGTGCTGTGTTACTAGATGTGGGGAGTGACCATGCTTATCTGCCAATCGAGTTAGTTGAGAGAGGCCAAATCAAAAGCGCCATTGCAGGTGAGGTGGTGGAAGGCCCCTACCAGTCAGCGGTGAAAAACGTTGAGGCTCACTGTCTAAAGGAGAAAATCCAAGTCCGTTTAGCCAATGGCTTGGCAGCCTTTGAAGAGGCAGACCAAGTGTCGGTTATCACCATTGCTGGTATGGGTGGCCGTTTGATTGCGACCATATTGCAAGAAGGCTTGGACAAGCTAGCTAATGTAGAGCGTTTGATCCTCCAACCCAATAATCGTGAAGACGACTTGCGCATTTGGCTACAGGGTAACGGCTTTCAGATTGTAGCAGAAAGCATCCTAGAAGAAGCTGGTAAATTCTACGAGATTTTGGTGGTGGAAGCAGGACAAATGAAGCTATCAGCCAGTGATGTTCGCTTTGGACCTTTCTTGTCCAAAGAGGTCAGTCCAGTATTTGTCCAAAAATGGCAAAAAGAAGCTGTTAAGCTAGAGTTCGCCCTCGAACAAATCCCAGAAAAAAATCTGGAGGAACGTCAAGTTCTAGCTCATAAAATTCAAGCCATCAAGGAGGTGCTCCATGTTAGCAAGTGAAGTAATTAAGGCGTATGAAGACTTTTGCCCTCAGGAATTGTCTATGGAGGGTGACAGTCGTGGTCTGCAAATCGGCACTTTGGACAAGGATATTCAAAGGGTCATGGTTGCTCTGGATATTCGTGAAGAGACGGTTGCTGAAGCCATTGAAAAGGGTGTGGATTTGATTATCGTTAAGCACGCGCCTATCTTTCGTCCGATTAAGGATTTGGTAGCCAGCCGTCCACAAAATCAGATTTACATCGACCTTATCAAGCATGACATTGCCGTTTATGTCAGTCATACTAATATCGACATTGTAGAGAATGGTCTCAATGACTGGTTCTGCCAGATGCTAGGCATTGAGGAGACGACTTATCTCCAGGAAACAGGCCCAGAACGTGGGATTGGTCGTATTGGAAATATTCAGCCTCGGACCTTTGGGGAATTGGCCCAGCATGTCAAGCAAGTCTTTGGTCTTGATAGTCTTCGCATGGTGCATTATCAAGAGAGTGATTTGCAGAAGTCTATTTCAAGAGTAGCCATCTGTGGTGGTAGTGGTCAATCTTTCTATAAGGATGCTCTAGCTAAGGGGGCAGATGTCTATATTACTGGTGATATCTACTACCACACAGCTCAGGATATGCTTTCTGATGGCCTGTTGGCATTGGACCCAGGCCACTATATAGAAGTGCTTTTTGTGGAAAAAATCGCAGCACTTCTTACTCAATGGAAGGCAGAAAATAGCTGGACTGTTGATATCTTGCCTAGTCAAGCCTTGACTAATCCTTTCCACCATATTTAGTTAGAAGGTGAAGACAATGAAAAGAGTTGCCATTATTGGAGCAGGGATTGTAGGGGCAACTGCTGCCTACTACCTCTCCAAAGAAGCAGATTTAGAGGTGACCGTTTTTGACCATGGACAGGGGCAAGCAACCAAGGCTGCAGCAGGAATTATCAGTCCTTGGTTTTCAAAACGACGCAATAAAGCTTGGTACAAGATGGCGCGCTTGGGAGCTGACTTTTATGTGGATTTGTTGGCTGATTTAGAGAAGTCAGGGCAAGAAATCGACTTTTATCAGCGTTCGGGAGTCTTTCTCTTGAAAAAGGATGAATCCAAGTTGGAAGAACTCTATGAACTAGCCCTTCAGCGCAGGGAAGAATCTCCCTTGATAGGTCAGTTAGCCATTTTAGACCAAGCGTCTGCAAATGAATTATTCCCTGGTCTGCAGGGATTTGACCACTTGCTCTATGCTTCTGGTGGGGCGAGAGTAGATGGTCAAATCTTAGTGAATCGTTTGCTAGAAGCCAGTCAGGTCAAGCTGGTCAAAGAAAAAGTGAGTCTGATACCTTTAGCATCTGGCTATCAGATTGGCGAAGAGGTGTTTGATCAGGTTATGCTAGCGACGGGAGCTTGGTTGGGGGACATTTTGGAACCTTTAGGATATGAGGTAGATGTTCGTCCCCAAAAGGGGCAACTCCGAGATTATCAGCTTGCCCAAGACATGGAATCATACCCTGTTGTCATGCCAGAAGGGGAATGGGATTTGATCCCTTTTGCAGGTGGGAAATTGTCCTTGGGCGCTACTCATGAAAATGATATGGGATTTGATTTGACGGTAGATGACACCTTGCTCCAACAAATGGAGGAGGCAGCCTTACCTCACTATCCAGCCTTGGCAGAAGCGAAATCATCGGGTGAGCGAGTAGGAATCCGTGCCTACACCAGTGATTTCTCGCCTTTCTTTGGGCAAGTACCTGGTTTAGCAGGTGTCTATGTAGCTAGTGGTCTAGGTTCATCAGGTCTCACAACGGGGCCTATCATCGGTTACCATCTAGCCCAATTGGTCCAAGACAAGGAATTGACCTTGGACCCAGTAAACTACCCAATTGCAAACTATGTCAAACGAGTAAAAAGCGAATAATACTCAATGAAAATCAAAGAGCAAACTAGGAAGCTAGCCGCAGGCTGCTCAAAGCACGGCTTTGAGGCTGTGGACAGAACTGATGAAGTCAGCTCAAAACACTGTTTTGAGGTTGTGGATCGAACTGACGAAGTCAGTAACCATACCCACGGCAAGGCGAAGCTGACATTGCTTGAAGAGATTTTCGAAGAGTATAAGCATTTTACTAAAATTTTAGTCTCCCCTTTAGGATGGCAAATGACATTCCCTACCAAAAATGGTAAAATAAGAAAAAATAATTCGAGAATCGAGGAAAAAAGATGCAAGAAAAGATTTTGGTAACAGGTGGAGCAGGTTTTATCGGAACCCACACTGTTATTGAATTGATCCAAGCAGGTCATCAAGTGGTTGTAGTGGATAACCTTGTCAACAGCAACCGTAAAAGTTTAGAAGTTGTTGAAAGAATCACAGGAGTTGAAATTCCTTTCTATGAGGCAGATATCCGTGATACTGATACTCTCAGAGATATTTTCAAGCAAGAAGAGCCAACAGGTGTGATTCACTTTGCTGGTTTGAAGGCTGTAGGTGAATCAACACGTATCCCTCTTGCCTACTATGACAACAATATCGCTGGAACTCTTAGTCTTTTAAAGGTTATGGAAGAAGCAAACTGTAAGAATATCATCTTCAGCTCTTCTGCGACAGTATATGGAGATCCTCACACGGTTCCAATCTTAGAAGATTTTCCACTTTCAGTGACCAATCCGTATGGCCGTACTAAGCTTATGTTAGAGGAAATTTTGACTGATATCTACAAAGCAGACTCAGAATGGAATGTGGTCTTGCTTCGTTACTTTAATCCAATCGGAGCGCATGAGAGTGGAGATTTAGGAGAAAATCCTAATGGAATTCCAAACAATCTCTTACCATATGTGACTCAGGTAGCTGTTGGAAAATTAGAGCAAGTGCAAGTCTTCGGAGACGATTACGATACGGAAGATGGAACTGGTGTTCGTGACTATATCCATGTCGTAGACCTAGCCAAAGGTCACGTTGCAGCTCTTCAAAAAATCCAAAAAGGGTCCGGCCTTAACATTTATAACCTTGGAACAGGCAAGGGCTACTCTGTTCTTGAAATTATTCAAAATATGGAAAAAGCAGTGGGACGTCCTATTCCTTACCGCATCGTAGAACGCCGCCCAGGAGACATCGCTGCCTGCTATTCAGATCCTGCAAAAGCCAAAGCAGAACTCGGCTGGGAAGCAGAATTTGATATCACGAAAATGTGTGAAGACGCATGGCGTTGGCAAAGTAAGCATCCAAACGGATTTGAAGACTAAGATAATGATTTCGATCATTGTCCCCTGTTTAAATGAAGAGGAAGTGCTTCCTCTTTTTTATCAGTCTGTTGAAGATTTGCTTCCTGATCTGGGAGCAGAGGTCGAGTATGTCTTTGTAGACGATGGCTCAAGCGATGGAACCTTAGAGCTTTTGAAGGCTTATCGGGAGCAAAATACTGCGGTGCATTATATCTCGTTCTCACGAAATTTTGGGAAGGAGGCAGCTCTGTACGCAGGTTTGCAGTATGCGACTGGGGACCTGGTGGTCATGATGGATGCAGACCTCCAGGACCCTCCCGGTATGCTACTTGAGATGAAAACCTTACTAGACCAGGATGCGAACTTGGACTGTGTTGGAACGCGCAGAACCAGTCGGGAGGGAGAACCCTTCTTTCGCAGTTTCTGTGCTGATCTTTTTTATCGCCTCATGCAAAAAATTAGCCCAGTAGCTTTGCCCTCGGGTGTCCGTGATTTTCGGATGATGAGAAGATCTGTGGTGGATGCTATTTTAGCCTTGACCGAGTCCAATCGTTTTTCTAAGGGACTCTTTGCCTGGGTTGGTTTTCGAACGCACTATCTGGACTATCCAAATGTCGAAAGACAGGCTGGCAAGACCAGTTGGAGTTTTAGGCAGCTCTTTTTCTACTCGATTGAAGGGATTCTCAACTTTTCAGATTTTCCCTTGAGTATAGCCTTTGTAGCGGGACTCCTATCTTGTTTTATTTCTTTTATGATGACTGTTTTTGTGGTGTTTCGGACCCTTATCTTGGGGAATCCGACATCTGGCTGGACCTCTCTGATGGCTGTGATTCTCTTTCTTGGAGGGATTCAACTCCTGACCATTGGGATTTTGGGAAAATATATCAGTAAGATCTATCTAGAGACCAAAAAAAGACCACTCTATCTGGTCAAAGAAAAAAGTGATCTTTCTATTTTCGAAGGAAAAAATAAGCGAAAAAGACTATAATTTTACCTAGAAATATGCTAAACTAGTAGATGAAGGGGTTAAAGTGATAAAAAGAATTTACAAAATCGGTCTCCCTTTTAAACTATGACGGATCTTTTAGAAGTGCACGTGTAGGACAATTTTTGATGGCCTCCAGAACATCGCTAGACTCAGCGATTTCTCTTTGCAATTCAACTGGATCATCGTAAAATCGAACGATTCCATTATCGTGGTAATCGAAGAGTTCAGAATAGGTTTGGCAAAGCCCACAGGCGATGCATCGTTCAGGTATAAGTGTGAGTTTCATATTTATATTGTAATAAGAAAGTTTAAAAAATACAAGGAGTAAGGTATGGAAAAAGAACCATGGCAAGAAGATATTTATGAAAACAATGAGGAAGAATCAAGAACAGATCGTCGTCGCCGTAAACAAAAGGGAAAAGGCGTTGTTGCCAATCGTGTCTTGACAGTCCTAGCTAGCCTCTTCTTTGTAATCGTTGTAGCAATGGTTGTCGTATTGATTTACCTTTCTACCGGAGGAAGCAACCGCACAGCTGCCTTGAAGGATTTTTATGATCCTTCAGCACCTGCTAGCAGCTCCACTTCAAAAGTGGAAGAGTCTTCATCGTCAAGCAGCAAGGTAGAAGAAACATCTTCTTCTGAAACAACTCCGTCAGAAAGTAGCTCTGAAGAGCATACCGACGGTGAAGGAACAATTACTGTTCATCCAGGAGAGGGTGAAGCAGCTCTTGCACAACGTGCAGGAATTTCTATTGCCCAGTTGGAAGCTTTGAATCCTTCTCATATGTCATCAGGAACTTGGTTTGCCAACCCTGGTGATGTGATCAAGACTAGATAGGAGTCGGAAATGAAGACAATTCAAATTGCTATTGATGGTCCTGCTTCCAGTGGTAAGAGTACGGTCGCAAAGATTGTTGCTAAGGATTTTGGCTATACTTATCTCGACACGGGTGCCATGTACCGTGCGGCCACGTATATAGCGCTCAAACACCAGTTGAATGCAGGAAATGTAGACCAGCTTCTTTATCTCCTTGATCAACATCCTATTAGTTTTGGGCGTTCGGAGGCAGGTGAACAACTTGTCTTTGTTGGCGATGTGGATATTACTCATCCTATCCGTGAAAATGAAGTGACCAACAAGGTTTCAAGCATTGCTGCTATTCCAGAAGTACGTGAAAAACTAGTATCTCTCCAGCAGGAGATTGCCCAGCAAGGTGGTATTGTCATGGATGGACGTGATATCGGAACGGTTGTTTTGCCCCAAGCTGAGCTCAAAATTTTCTTGGTGGCTTCTGTTGAAGAAAGAGCAGAGCGTCGTTACAAGGAAAATATTGCTAAAGGGATTGAAACTGACTTGGAAACTTTGAAAGAGGAAATTGCGGCACGTGACTACAAGGATAGTCATCGTGAAACCTCACCTCTCAAACAGGCTGAGGATGCAGTTTACCTTGACACAACTGGACTGAGTATCCAGGAAGTGGTCGAAAAAATCGAATCAGAAGCAAAAAAATATATGTCCTAGGGACGAGAGGAGCAGGCTAAATGAAGCCTGCTCCTTTTCTCTCTTTTGCGCGCGTTTCAAAACAGCCTTTTTGGGAGAATTTTGATAAAATAGTAGTATCAATAAAAAGGACGGAAGCATGACAAAGAAAATCATAGCCATTTGGGCCCAAGATGAAAAAGGTGTGATTGGGAAGGAAGATCGTCTCCCTTGGCATTTGCCAGCAGAGTTGCAACATTTTAAGGAAACAACTTTAAATCATGCTATACTGATGGGGCGAGTGACCTTTGATGGCATGGGACGTCGTCTGCTTCCAAAACGGCAAACCTTGATTTTAACGCGCAATAGCGAAGAAGTCATAGATGGGGCGCTCGTATTTCAAGATGTGGAGTCTGTTTTAGCGTGGTATCAGAGTCAAGAAAAAAATCTCTATATCCTTGGCGGAAAGCAGATTTTTCAGGCTTTTGAGCCGTATTTAGATGAAATCATCGTGACACAGATTCATGCTCAGGTGGAGGGAGATACCTATTTCCCTGATGAGTTTGACTTGTCTCGTTTTGAGACGGTCGCAAGCAAATCTTACACCCGTGATGAGAAAAACGACTATGATTTTACCATCGAATACCGAGATAGAAAGGAAGTCTAATGGAGCGCAGTATATTTGGATTTTTTACAGCTTTTTTGTGTGTGATCTGTATTTTGACTGGAGCACAGGCTTTTCGTAAGAAGCGCTATGGACTGTCTGCTTTACTCTGGTTGAATGCTTTTACCAATCTGGTGAACAGTGTCCACGCTTTTTATATGACCTTATTTTAGATAGAATGATAAATTAGAATGGAAGGAAATCATGCCTACAAATAGGAAAAATGATATGATGGTTTATTGCTCATTTTGTGGCAAAAGCCAAGAAGAAGTAAAAAAAATAATCGCTGGGAACAACGCCTTTATCTGTAATGAATGTGTGGAGTTGGCCCAGGAAATCATTCGGGAGGAGTTGGCCGAGGAAGTTTTGGCAGACTTGTCTGAAGTACCAAAACCAATCGAACTCCTCAATATCTTAAACCACTATGTGATTGGTCAAGATCGTGCCAAACGTGCCTTGGCAGTGGCTGTTTACAACCACTACAAACGCATCAATTTCCACGATACGCGTGAAGAGTCAGAAGATGTGGATTTGCAGAAGTCAAACATCTTGATGATTGGTCCAACTGGTTCTGGGAAAACTTTCTTGGCTCAGACTTTGGCTAAGAGCTTGAATGTACCTTTTGCTATTGCAGATGCGACAGCTCTTACTGAGGCTGGGTATGTGGGTGAGGACGTGGAAAATATCCTCCTCAAACTCTTGCAGGCTGCTGACTTTAACATCGAACGTGCAGAACGTGGGATTATCTACGTGGATGAAATTGACAAGATTGCCAAAAAGAGCGAGAACGTGTCTATCACACGTGACGTTTCGGGTGAAGGGGTACAACAAGCCCTTCTCAAGATTATCGAGGGAACTGTCGCTAGCGTACCGCCTCAAGGAGGACGCAAACATCCACAACAAGAGATGATTCAGGTGGATACTAAAAATATCCTCTTTATCGTGGGTGGTGCTTTTGATGGCATCGAAGAAATCGTTAAACAACGTCTGGGAGAAAAAGTCATCGGTTTTGGCCAAAATAACAAGGCAATTGACGAAAACAGCTCCTACATGCAAGAAATCATCGCAGAAGATATTCAAAAATTTGGGATTATCCCTGAGTTGATTGGACGCTTGCCTGTCTTTGCTGCTCTTGAGCAATTGACGGTCGATGACTTGGTTCGTATCTTGAAAGAGCCAAGAAATGCCTTGGTCAAACAATATCAAACCTTGCTTTCTTATGATGATGTCGAGTTGGAATTTGATGATGAAGCCCTTCAAGAAATTGCCAATAAGGCTATTGAACGCAAAACGGGTGCGCGTGGTCTTCGCTCAATCATCGAAGAAACCATGCTAGACGTTATGTTTGAGGTTCCAAGTCAAGAAAATGTGAAATTGGTCCGCATCACAAAAGAAGCTGTTGATGGAACGGAAAAACCCATTCTAGAAACAGCCTAGAGGTGACTATGGAAATCAATACACACAATGCTGAAATCTTGCTCAGTGCGGCAAACAAGTCTCACTATCCGCAGGATGAACTGCCAGAGATTGCCCTAGCAGGGCGTTCAAATGTTGGCAAGTCTAGCTTTATCAACACCATGCTAAACCGCAAGAATTTGGCCCGTACATCAGGAAAACCTGGGAAAACCCAGCTACTCAACTTTTTTAACATTGATGACAAGATGCGTTTTGTGGATGTACCAGGTTATGGCTATGCCCGCGTTTCTAAAAAGGAACGTGAAAAATGGGGGCGCATGATTGAGGAGTATTTGACCACTCGGGAAAATCTCCGTGCCGTGGTCAGTCTGGTGGATCTCCGCCACGACCCGTCAGCAGATGATGTACAGATGTATGAATTTCTCAAGTATTATGAGATTCCGGTTATCATCGTTGCGACCAAGGCGGACAAGATTCCTCGTGGTAAATGGAACAAGCACGAATCAGCAATCAAAAAGAAATTAAACTTTGATCCAAGTGACGACTTCATCCTCTTTTCATCTGTCAGCAAGGCAGGGATGGATCAGGCTTGGGATGCAATATTAGAAAAATTGTGAGGGAAAGAAATGGCAAAAACAATTCATACAGACAAAGCTCCAAAAGCAATCGGACCTTATGTTCAAGGAAAAATCGTTGGCAATCTTTTGTTTGCGAGCGGTCAAGTTCCCCTATCTCCTGAAACTGGAGAAATTGTAGGAGAAACGATCCAAGAACAGACAGAACAAGTCTTGAAAAATATCGGTGCTATTTTGGCTGAAGCAGGAACAGACTTTGACCATGTTGTCAAAACAACTTGCTTCTTGAGCGATATGAATGACTTTGTTCCTTTTAACGAGGTTTACCAAACGGCCTTTAAAGAGGAATTTCCAGCTCGTTCAGCTGTGGAAGTAGCTCGTCTTCCTCGCGATGTGAAAGTCGAAATTGAAGTCATCGCAGAGATTGGATAAGCTAGTTGGAGTTTGGTTTTGCCAAACTTCTTTTGATATAAGGAGAGATAGATGACAAAAAAACAACTTCACCTAGTGATTGTGACAGGGATGAGTGGCGCAGGAAAAACCGTAGCCATTCAGTCTTTCGAAGATTTGGGATATTTTACGATTGATAATATGCCGCCTGCCCTCTTACCAAAGTTCTTGCAGCTGGTTGAAACTAAAGATGATGACCACAAACTTGCCTTGGTTGTGGACATGCGTAGCCGTTCCTTCTTTTCAGAGATTCAGGCAGTTTTGGATGAATTGGAAAACCAAGATGATTTGGATTTCAAAATTCTCTTTTTAGACGCAGCAGATAAGGAATTGGTGGCACGCTATAAGGAAACTAGACGAAGTCACCCTCTAGCTGCTGATGGTCGAATTTTAGATGGCATCAAGCTGGAACGTGAACTCTTAGCACCTTTGAAAAACATGAGTCAAAATGTGGTGGATACGACAGAACTCACTCCTCGTGAACTTCGTAAAACCATTGCAGAGCAATTTTCAGACCAAGAACAAGTCCAGTCTTTCCGTATTGAAGTCATGTCTTTTGGATTCAAGTATGGTATCCCGATCGATGCAGACTTGGTTTTTGATGTCCGTTTCTTGCCAAATCCCTACTATCTCCCTGAACTCCGCAATAAGACAGGTGAGGATCGAGCAGTTTATGACTATGTGATGAATCATGAAGAGTCTGAAAGTTTTTATCAGCACTTACTCGTCTTGATTGAGCCCATTTTGCCAAGTTACAAAAAAGAAGGAAAGTCTGTTTTAACCATTGCAGTAGGATGTACAGGTGGACAACACCGTAGTGTTGCTTTTGCCAAGCGCATAGCTGAGGACCTTGCTAAAAACTGGCCTGTCAATGAAAGCCATCGTGACAAAGACAGAAGAAAGGAAACGGTAAACCGTTCATGAGAAAACCAAAGATAACGGTAATTGGTGGAGGAACTGGTATCCCCGTCATTTTGAAAAGCTTGCGAGAAAAGGATGTTGATATCGCAGCCATCGTAACGGTAGCTGATGATGGTGGCTCTTCTGGTGAACTAAGAAAGAATATCCAACAGCTGACACCACCAGGCGATCTTCGCAATGTCCTGGTAGCCATGTCGGATATGCCTAAGTTTTATGAGAAGGTTTTTCAGTACCGTTTCTCAGAAGAGGCTGGAGCTTTTGCGGGTCATCCTCTAGGAAATATCATTATAGCAGGGCTTTCTGAAATGCAAGGGTCCACTTATAATGCCATGCAGCTGCTAAGTCTCTTTTTCCACACAACAGGAAAAATTTACCCATCAAGCGATCAGCCTCTGACACTGCATGCAGTCTTTAAAGACGGTTCTGAGGTTGCAGGTGAGAGCCACATTGCAGATCATCCAGGCATGATCGACCATGTCTATGTGACCAATACCTTGGATGATGAAACACCGCAAGCCAGCCGTCGAGTAGTCAATACTATTCTCGAGAGTGACATGATCGTCTTGGGGCCCGGTTCTCTCTTTACATCGATTTTGCCCAATATTGTCATCGAGGAGATCGGGCAGGCTCTCTTGGAGACCAAGGCGGAGATCGCCTATGTCTGCAATATCATGACCCAGCGTGGGGAAACAGAGCACTTTTCAGACAGTGACCACGTGGAAGTCCTCCATCGACACTTAGGTCGGCCATTTATTGATACGGTCTTGGTTAATATCGAGAAGGTTCCTAGAAAATACATGGATACCAACCGTTTTGATGAGTATTTAGTTCAGGTAGAGCATGATTTTGCTGGTCTTTGCAAGCAGGTTCCTCGTGTGATTTCATCCAACTTTCTTCGTTTGGAAAATGGAGGTGCCTTCCATGATGGCGATTTGATTGTAGACGAATTGATGCGCATTATACAGGTGAGAAAATGAGTTTTACAGTCGCAGTAAAAGAGGAAATTCTTGGTCAACACCATCTCAGTCGTTATGAACTATCGGCCATTATCAAGATGTCTGGAAGTATCGGTCTATCTAGTTCGGGCTTGACCTTGTCAGTTGTGACCGAAAATGCCAAGTTAGCTCGGCACCTTTATGAGTCCTTTCTCCATTTTTATGAGATCAAGTCAGAAATTCGTCACCATCAGAGAAGCAATCTTCGCAAGAATCGTGTCTACACGGTCTATACCGATGAGAGGGTGCAGGAGCTTTTAGCTGATTTGCGGCTTGCGGATTCCTTCTTTGGTTTGGAGACGGGTATCGATCCCGATATTTTAGCAGATGAGGAGGCTGGACGTGCTTACTTATGTGGTGCCTTTCTGGCAAATGGTAGCATCCGAGATCCTGAGTCTGGCAAGTACCAGTTGGAGATTAGTTCTGTTTATTTGGACCATGCCCAAGGACTGGCCTCTCTCCTTCAGCAGTTTTTGCTGGATGCCAAGGTTATTGAGCGCAGGAAAGGTGCAGTTACCTATCTCCAACGTGCAGAAGACATCATGGATTTTTTGATCGTGATTGGGGCCATGCAGGCGCGTGATAATTTTGAGCGCGTCAAGATTTTGCGTGAAACCCGTAATGATCTCAATCGAGCCAATAACGCTGAAACAGCCAATATCGCTCGAACGGTTTCTGCTAGTATGAAGACCATCAATAATATCAGTAAAATCAAAGATAGAATGGGTTTGGAAAATTTACCCGTGGATTTGCAAGAGGTGGCTCGCTTACGGATCCAGCACCCAGACTACTCTATCCAGCAGTTGGCGGATAGCCTGAGCAATCCCCTAACCAAAAGTGGTGTCAACCACAGACTCAGAAAAATAAACAAGATTGCTGATGAGCTATAAAACCACGGATTATTCAATTCGTGGTTTTTTATTGAAGTTAATAAATATATGAGAAGAATTTTAAAGGAAGCCAACTCCATAATCTATGGTATACTATAGATAAATTATACTGTAGCACAAAGGAGGAAATATGAAAACATCTAAAAAAAGTATGATTATTTTATTCAGTATTTTAGCAGTAATTGGAATCACAGTAGGAGGATGTAGCATGCACCAATACCAAAAGAAACAAGAAATGCTTGCCATCGCAACAAGCGATGAGGCGAAGAAGGTTTATGAAGAATATTTGAAGAAAGAAGACCCTTATGCTTTTACTGAGAAAGGATTCGTACATTCCTATCAAGTGAAACAAGATTCATTAAGTTATAATCCAATGGGTGGTCTGATGGCTTCTTTAATAATCAATGATGATGAAGAAATGCTTGTGGATTATAATTTAATTGAAAAGTCTGATGGAGATTATACTTCAGCATTTTATGGAAGTACGCCTAAATTTTGGCAGACTCGTGATAAATATTATAAAAAAGAGGAATGATAGTAATGGTGGAAAAATATATTAATGATCCTCATCTCCAGATAGCTATGACAGAGTACCAACCTAACATGAAAGAAAATAAATATGAGGTTAATACTCAGTATAATCAAAATGTAGGTTATGTCACCCAAGTCTACAACAATACTACAGGAGCGGGTGAGCAGGTTTATGCAGTTGTAAAAAATCCCAATGAAAAAGCTGAGGATGTACAGGAAGTAAAAGTCTGTTTTTATGTTATACTATGAGTAAGTTAGTTCCTAATTTATTGATAGGATAGCACAAAGGAGGAAACATGAAAAGTTCTAAAAAAAGTATGATAGTATTATTCAGTATTTTAGCAGTGATTGGAATAGCGGTAGGAGGATGTAGCATGCACCAATACCAAAAGAAACAAGAAATGATTGCCATCGCGACAAGCGAGGAAGCAAAAAAGGTTTATGAAAATCATATGAGAGCATTAGATCCCAAAGCATTAACTGATGATGGAATTATTAAATCGTATGAAATTGATAAAGATACTCTATATTACAATCCCATGGGAGGGATGGAGGTTACAGTTTATGTGAATGATGATGAGGATTTGGAATTTCAATTTGGAATCATTGAAGATAATGAAGGCATTTTAAAATCTAGTGGTTATATATACTCAGGGAAATTAGCAAAACTTCTTGGAGAATAGAGTTATGGAAAAAGAATATATCAATGAAAGACAACTTCAGATAGCTATGACAGAATATAGAAATTTAAAGTTAGATAATATTGCTAGAACTCCTAATAATGAGAAATTAGGCACTGTCACCCAAGTCTACAACAATACTACAGGAGCGGGCGAGCAGGTTTATGCAGTTGTAAAAAATCCCAATGAAAAAGCTGATGATATACAGAAAGTAAAAGTCTGTTTTTATGCTATACTATGAGTAAGTTAGTCCCTAATTCATTGATAGGATAGCGTAAAGGAGGAAATATGAAAACATCTAAAAAAGTATGATTATTTTAATCAGTATTTTAGCAGTAATTGGAATCGCAGTAGGAGGATGTAGCATGCACCAATACCAAAAGAAACAAGAAATGATTGCCATCGCGACTAGCGATGAGGCGAAAAAAATTTATGAAAGTCATATGAAGCATAGAGATTCAGAAGCTCTGACAGAAAAAGGGCTAATCAAATCTTATAAAATTGATACTGATTCATTAGAGTATAATCCAATGGGAGGAATGGAAGTAAGAGTCTATGTTAATGACGAAAAAGATTTATGTTTTCAATTTGGTATTGTAAGAAACAGAGAGGGGAATTTAGAATCCAGTGGCTATGTTACGTATCCAAAACTCGCAGAACTTCTTAGGAGCAGTAATTAATTATGGAGAAAGAATACATTAATGATTACCATTTACAAATAGCAATGACGGAATACAGAGATTTGTTTAAAGATGGAGAAGCTGTTACACCTAACAATGACATTCTTGGCACTGTCACCCAAGTCTACGACAATACCACAGGAGCTGGCGAGCAGGTTTATGCGGTTGTAAAAAATCCTGATGAAAAAGCTGATAAGGTACAGGAAAGTTATGCTATACTATGAGTAAGTTAGTCCCTAATTCATTGATAGGATAGCATAAAGGAGGCACCATGAAAAAACCTAAAAAAAGTATGATTATTTTATTCAGTATTTTAGCAGTAATTGGAATCACAGTAGGAGGATGTAGCATGCACCAATACCAAAAGAAACAAGAAATGATAGCTATCGCAACAAGCGATGAGGCGAAGAAGGTTTATGAACATTTTATGAAATCGAAAGATCCTAATGCATTTACTAATGCAGGTGTCATCCAGGATTATGTTGTTGATGAAAGTAGCTTAGATTATAATCCAATGGGAGGATTGATGGTTTCGGTGGTTATCAACAAAGATAATGAATTAAATATAAATTATAATTTGATTGAAAACAAAGATGGCTCATACCATTCAGCATATTATTCTACTTCACCAAAATTATCCAAACTTTTGAAAGGAAATAATGAATGACACAAAATTATATTAAAGAAAATAACCTTCAAACTGCAATGGCAGAGTATCAGGATAATATGGGCGAGGAAAGAACTTTATATGACCAATATGAAAGAGAACTTGGCACTGTCACCCAAGCCTACAACAATACTACAGGAGCGGGCGAGCAGGTTTATGCAGTTGTAAAAAATCCTGATGAAGAAGCTGATAAGGTACAGGAAGTAACGGTTCTCTTTCGTGGTTCTACGGGTCCAGATCATATTTTAAATGAGGCACCGGATGTCTGGAATGACTGGGCTGAAAATGATGCAGTTATAGCCAAGAGAATTGTAATGCAAAGCAATCCCAGCGACCGAGACAATTCTACCGAGCAGCTAAAGGCTTCTGCCAGAGCTTTAAAAGATGTCATGGAAAAATATCCTAATGCCAAGATTAACATCTATGGGCATTCTCTTGGATCTATGGATGCTCAGTATGCTATGGCTGCTCTTGAAGCGGCCCAAATCGAGCGAATCCAACAGGCTCATATCTACAACGGACCTGATGTCTACCGAATCCTTAGCCCTGAACAGAGGAAAATTGTCGATCAGATTAAAGGACGTATCTACAACTATGCTGACCCTAAAGATATGATCAGCATGGTTGGTAGAGATCCCGAGAAGGGCAGTATCGGTTCTGTAGGTATGGTTTATTATGTAGATAGTGAACAAGAAGATTTTGTAAATCAGCATATGACCTATGGTTATCGCTTGGATAATGAAGGAAAAATTAAAATTCTTTCCAATACCAGTACAGTCGCTTATAACAACTTTCTGATTAAAATGGAGAGTTTCAAAAAGCTTAAGAAGAGTCTATCTTCTGATGGTTTTACATCTGATGAGCGAATCTTTCTAGACTCTGAACAAGCTAAGCTAACGGCGTCAGGTATTTGCCATATTGTAACAGAAGAACTAGATGTTCTCAAAAAAATATATAATGAAGGTGTTCAAGATGCGAGTGAAGTACTTGTATCTTGCAGTAATGTTCCTTGGGGTTTCACCCTAAGTCCGTACGAAACGGAGGTTGCCTATTCTGATGGAGGAGTGACTTATGAAACAACTGTTGGTGTCATTCAAAAGAGGTTTACTCCAGTTCTTGATACTGCGAAACAATTAGAGAAAGATTTTACAGATTTAGAAAAGCAAATCAAAGACGGTATTCAGAAAAAATTAGATGAAGATGAAGAATTGGCTAATGAATTTAAGCAATGGGAGAGTTTGATGTGATAGAGGATGAAATCAGGAAAAAGCGACAGCGTATTGAAGAATGTGAGGATGACTATAGACGTTCTTTCAAAAAAATCGAAAATCAGTACGAAGAAGCAAACTATAAGTTTCAACAGTTGAGGCATATGATTGAAGAAAAGTATCAAATTATTTCTCATTCCTTAGACCAGCTAGGCGGCGACACAACCGAATGGCGTTATCAATCCAATCGACTCGCATCCAACTTTAGTCAGCAAATCGAGATGGCGTATAGAAATAGACAAAGACAACTCGAACAAGAAGAATTGGAGCTCGAACAGGATTACAAGCGGCAACACCGTCTCTTAGAAGATGAGCTTGCCAGAGCTCAGGAGCAACAAAGACGCTTAGAAGAACGAGGTTAACGATAATGGCGAATGTATTTGATTATATTAATGATTTTTTCGCGGGGGGAGAGGAGGCTCTAAGAAATATTGAAAAAGAGTTGGAACGATCATTTATAAAAAACATCTTGGCTCCAGCAAAAAAAGCTCGTATTTCCACTATAGAAAAAGATACAGAAAAATATATGAAGATTTCTCTATTAAGTGCTCAAGAAAGTTTGAAAGAAGTTTCGAAAAACATTGATAGTTCGATGAAGGGAGAATTTTCTACAAAAGTAGTTGAAACTATAGAAACGAAAAGTAAAGAATATCCAAAAGCTTTAAATGGTACAAAGTAGACTTTTGCTTTTTAAAGTAAAAGTCCAGTAAGTTGCTTTTTATACCAGATGAACTATAAAACCACGAATCCTAGGATCCGTGGTTCTTTTCTTATAAACTGGTTGAGTGTTTGGGTTGTACTTTTTGGTCAGGGTCGATGTAGTTGATGGCATTGTTAATAGCAGTTGGTGCTTCTCCAAGTCCTGTGGCAATCAAGTCAATTTTTCCTTCATAGTAGCAGCAGTCGCCGATAGCATAGATACCTGCTTGGTTAGATTCTTGCTTGCTGTTGACGATAATCTTGTGACGGTTGAGGTCCAGACCCCAGTTTTTAAGGTTACCGACAGAAGATTTGAAGCCGTAGTTGACAAAGAGGTGGTCTACTTCGATAGTTTCGGTTTCATCTGATTTAACTTTGGTGATTTCTAGTTTGTCGAGTGTTTTTCCATCTCCGAGAAGTTGGCTAGGAACGAACGGTGTCTTGATGGTTACAGATGATTCTTGCAGGGCTTGCACACTATGTTCCAAGGCGCGGAAATTATCTCTGCGGTGAACAAGGGTAGTTGGCGAAATTTTTTCAAAAGCCAGAGCCCAGTCCACTGCTGAGTCACCACCACCAAGGATGGTCACCTTCTTACCAGCGTATTGTTGGATATTGGAAACGTGGTAGTGGATATTTTCATAGTCTTCAACATTCTCCAATTCGAGCGGACGTGGTTTGAAGGCACCACCACCCATGGCAATGATAACTGTTTTAGTCAGGTGGCTACCTTTGTTGGTTGTGATGGTAAATCCTTGATCTTGTTTCTCAATTTCAAGAACTGTTTCATTGAGATGAATAGGGGTATCAAAGCCGTTTAGCTGTTCAATCAAGCGATTGATCAACTCTTCTCCGGTTAAATTTGGAAAACCTGGCACATCAAGGATTTGCTTTTCAGGGTAGAGGATGGCTGGTTGACCACCGAGCTGGGGAAGGGAGTCGATGATTTGGACTTTGGCTTGGCGTAGGTGGGCGTAAAAGGCAGCAAAGAGCCCGACAGGACCGCCACCTACAATGGTAATATCATAGAGTTGAGACATGATTTCTCCTTTGTTTTTTCTAGTCAGTTTATTTTATCATATTTTTGCTTAATTTAAAATGAGGTGGGATAGGGAAAAAATGGGCAAAAAATGGTATAATGATGAGTAAAGTGTTTTGACAGGGAGGAGGCCAAGGATGAATTTTCAACAATTATCCAATTTACAATACTGGACGAGTTTGTTTTCAAGTCCTTGGAGTATAGTCACCAATCTGATTGATATTCTCATTGTGACTTATATTTTATATCATTTTACTAAAGCTATTGCAGGCACCAAGATTATGATATTGGTCCGTGGAGTCTTAGTTTTTATTCTAGCCCAGATTCTTTCCAATATGATTGGTTTAACAACTATTTCCTGGTTGATCAATCAGATCATCACCTACGGGGTGATTGCAGCGGTGGTTATCTTTTCACCAGAGATTCGAACAGGTTTGGAGCGATTGGGTCGGGCTACTGATTTCTTCTCCAATGCCCCCATTAGTGCGGAAGAGCAGATGGTTCGTGCATTTGTGAAATCAGTTGAATACATGAGTCCTCGTAAGATTGGGGCGCTTGTAGTGGTTCAGAGAGTGAGAACCTTGCAGGAATATATCTCGACAGGGATCCCTTTAGATGCCAAAATTTCGGCTGAATTGCTTATCAATATTTTCATTCCCAATACTCCCTTGCATGATGGTGCTGTCATTATCAAGGAAGACCGAATTGCTGTAACTTCAGCCTATCTACCCTTGACTGAAGATACCGGGATTTCCAAGGAGTTTGGAACGCGTCACAGGGCGGCGATTGGTTTGTCGGAAGTGTCAGATGCTCTTACCTTTGTGGTTTCGGAGGAAACAGGTGGAATCTCAATCACCTATAATGGAGTCTTTAAGCACGATTTGACCTTGGAAGAGTTTGAATCTGAATTGAGAAGAATCTTACTTCCAACATCAGAGGAAAAACATGGTTTGAAAGAGCGCTTGCTAGGAGGATTGAAACATGAGAAAAAATAGTCTATACATCATTTCTTCCTTCTTTTTCGCCTGCATTCTCTTTATCTATGCAACTTTGACAAACTATCAGAATAGCAACAGTGCCAGACAGGTGCGGACGGAGACTTATACAAACACAGTTCTTAATGTCCCAATTGATATTCAGTATGACAGTGATCAGTATTTTATCAGTGGTTTTACATCTGAGGTGACGGTCTTTCTAACAGGGTCAAATAGAGTTGCTTTGGCGAGTGAGATGCAGGAAAGTACCCGCAAATTTAAGGTGACGGCTGATCTTTCTGATGCCAGTATAGGAACCATCGAAGTTCCTCTAACCATTGAAAATCTTCCGAGCGGTTTGACGGCTGTTGCGACACCGCAAAAGATAACAGTGAAGGTCGGTAAAAAAGCAAAACGGGACAATGTCATTGTTGTGCCGGAGATTGACCCTAGTCAGATTGATTCTCGTGTGAAAATCGATACAGTTACTGTGTCAGATGAAAAAGTAACGGTTATTAGTGATGAGGAAACCCTCTCCAAAGTAGATCGTGTCATTGCCATCTTACCGACGAGTGAACGGATAACTGGAAACTACTCGTCCTCTGTTCCTCTACAAGCAGTCGATAAAAATGGAAATGTCTTACCAAGCGTCATTATGCCATTTGACACAACTATGAAAATTACAACAAAAACAGCAACGTCTAGTTCAAGTAACTCGTCAACAAGTTCCTCAGAAGGCAGTTCGTCTTCAACGAGTTCAGAAACAAAATCAGATTCGTCTAAACAATAATAAATAATAGAAAAGGATGATAAATAAAATGGGTAAATATTTTGGGACCGATGGAGTCCGTGGAGAAGCAAACGTAGAACTGACACCAGAATTGGCCTTTAAACTGGGACGTTTTGGTGGATATGTTCTTAGCCAACACGAAACAGAAGCCCCTAAAGTCTTTGTAGGACGTGATACACGTATCTCAGGAGAAATGTTAGAATCAACCTTGGTGGCAGGTCTTCTCTCTGTAGGGATTCACGTCTACAAACTTGGTGTCCTTGCAACACCAGCAGTTGCTTACTTAGTCAAAACCGAGGGAGCCAGTGCAGGTGTCATGATTTCAGCGAGTCACAACCCAGCCCTTGATAATGGAATTAAGTTCTTTGGTGGGGATGGCTTCAAACTTGATGATGAAAAAGAAGCAGAAATTGAAGCCTTACTAGATGCTACTGAAGATACTCTTCCTCGTCCAAGTGCCGAAGGCTTGGGAACCTTAGTGGACTATCCAGAAGGTTTACGTAAGTATGAAGGCTACCTTGTTTCAACTGGAACTCCTCTTGAAGGAATGAAAGTGGCCTTGGATACAGCTAACGGTGCAGCGTCTACAAGTGCTCGCCAGATTTTCGCTGATCTTGGTGCTCAGTTGACAGTTATCGGTGAGACACCAGATGGTCTTAATATCAACTTGAATGTGGGTTCTACACACCCAGAAGCTCTTCAAGAAGTAGTGAAAGAAAGCCAATCAGCTATCGGTTTGGCTTTTGACGGAGACAGTGACCGTTTGATTGCTGTTGATGAAAATGGCGACATTGTTGATGGTGATAAGATCATGTACATCATCGGGAAATACCTTTCTGAAAAAGGCCAGTTAGCTCAAAACACCATCGTGACAACCGTTATGTCTAATCTCGGCTTCCACAAGGCTTTGGACCGTGAAGGTATCAACAAGGTTGTCACTGCAGTTGGTGACCGCTATGTCGTCGAAGAAATGAGAAAATCAGGCTATAACCTTGGTGGTGAACAGTCTGGTCACGTTATCTTGATGGATTACAATACGACAGGTGATGGACAGTTAACTGCCGTTCAACTAACAAAAGTTATACGGGAAACCGGTAAAACCTTGTCTCAACTGGCATCAGAAGTAACGATTTACCCACAAAAACTGGTCAATATCCGAGTGGAAAATGCCATGAAAGAAAAGGCCATGGAAGTACCAGCCATCAAGACAATCATCGAAAAGATGGAAGAAGAAATGGCAGGAAACGGTCGTATTCTTGTCCGTCCAAGTGGAACAGAACCCCTCTTGCGCGTCATGGCAGAGGCACCTACAACAGAAGAAGTCAATTACTATGTAGATACGATTGCTACAGTTGTTAAAGATGAGATCGGTATTGACTAAAGCCTAGAAAACTAGATGAAATGATAAAAATGTGGTACAATTGCATAGTAAATTATAGCAATGGGAGAGAAAAATGAATCTTAAACGAGAACAAGAATTTGTTAGCCAGTATCACTTTGATGCTCGTAACTTTGAATGGGAAAATGAAAATGGGGCTCCTGAAACCAAGGTAGACGTGAATTTCCAGTTGCTCCAATACGACCAAGAAAATCAAGTGACTTCGCTTGTTGTTATCTTGAGTTTCATGATTGTCTTTGACAAATTTGTCATTAGCGGAACAATTTCTCAAGTTAACCATGTGGAAGGTCGCATTGTCAACGAACCAAGCGAATTTAACCAAGAGGAAGTCGAAACTTTGGCACGTCCATGTTTGAACATGCTCAACCGTTTGACGTATGAAGTAACAGAAATCGCCTTGGATCTTCCAGGGATCAATTTGGAGTTTTAGTTATGAAATTAGCTGTCATTACAGATTCTTCAGCCTATTTAGAGGAGAAGACGCTGCAAAGAGAGAATCTTTTTATCTTGGATATTCCTGTCAATATTAATGGAGAGGAGTATGTTGAAGGTGTCAATCTGACTGCTGAGGAATTTTATCAAAAAATGGCTCAGTCTGCAGAATTGCCTAAAACTAGTCAACCAAGTATTGCTAAACTGGATGAGATTCTAAGTTCCTTGAAAGATGAGGGCTATACCCATGTCTTAGGACTCTTTCTTTCGTCTGGAATTTCAGGCTTTTATCAGAACATCCAATACATGTTGGATGAGTATGATGGCTTGACCATTGCCTTTCCAGATACCCATATCACAAGTTCCCCTCTAGGATTTATGGTAGAGAGTGCCTTTGAATGGTCAGAGCAAGGCGATGATTTTGCTCAGATTCAGGAGAAGTTGGGGATTCAAATTGCTGATAATTCAGCCTTTATCATAGTAGATGATCTCGACCACTTGGTTAAGGGAGGACGTTTGTCAAATGGGGCTGCTATCTTAGGGAATCTCCTTAGTATCAAGCCTATTCTTTACTTCAATGACCAAGGGGTGATTGAAGTTTACGAAAAAGTTCGTACAGAAAAGAAGGCAATCAAACGTTTGGTGGAAATCATCAAAGAGTCGACAAAAGATGGGAATTACCGTATCACAGTCATCCATGGCAATGCTCCTCAAAAGGCAGCGGATTTACGTCAGCTTTTGATGGAGAGTGGTGTGACTGCTGAAATTCCAATTGCAACCTTTGGTAGTGTCATTGGAACCCACCTTGGAGAAGGTAGTATCGCCTTGAGCTATACGCCAATCGTCTAGATTGTTGTTATGGGCAGCTAACGTCCTTTTTATCTTGATAATTGAACATGCCTAGAACCCTGTGTGAAAAAGATAGTTCTTCCAAGGAGTAGACACTCCTTGATCAGAACTCCTATTTTCACTTTGTGTTCTTACAGGCTTTGTATCTTAGACAGGAGTAGAGATGAGTATTCGAGTAATTATTGCCGGTTTTAAGGGAAAGATGGGCCAAGCTGCTTGTAAGATGGTCTTGGCTGATCCAGACTTGGACTTGGTCGCAGTTTTGGATCCTTTTGAGTCTGAGTCAGAGTGGCAGGGGATTCCTGTCTTCAATGATAAGGCTGATTTAGCCGGTTTTGAAGCGGATGTCTGGGTAGACTTTACTACACCAGCCGTTGCCTACGAAAATACACGTTTTGCTCTTGAGAATGGCTTTGCTCCAGTAGTTGGAACAACAGGATTCACTAGTGAGGAAATTACAGAACTAAAAGCATTTTCCCGTGAACAAGATTTGGGTGGTTTGATTGCTCCTAACTTTGCCTTGGGCGCGGTCTTACTTATGCAATTTGCGTCCCAGGCTACCAAATATTTCCCAAATGTGGAGATTATCGAGCTCCATCAT
The DNA here is from genome assembly GCF_018448765.2 of Streptococcus oralis. Taxonomy (GTDB): domain Bacteria; phylum Bacillota; class Bacilli; order Lactobacillales; family Streptococcaceae; genus Streptococcus; species Streptococcus oralis_BM. The sequence goes on along the minus strand of NZ_JAHCMC020000001.1, from coordinate 1,319,427 downwards.
GACAAGAAAAAAGATGCTCCGAGTGGAACAGCTATCAAAACAGCTGAGTTGATGTCGGAAGTTCGGGAATCAATCCAGCAAGGTGCGCCTGATGAGGAAGAATTGATTGCGGGTGCTCGTGGTGCTGACTTTGATGGCATGCGCATCCACTCAGTTCGTCTACCAGGCTTGGTAGCCCATCAAGAAGTCATCTTTGGCAATCAGGGAGAAGGATTGACCCTTCGTCATGACTCCTATGATCGCAGCTCCTTCATGACAGGGGTCAATTTGGGAATCAAAGAAGTTGTCAAGCGTCATGAGCTTGTCTATGGATTAGAACACTTATTATGAGATTAACGCAAATGCCTTCTGAATTTCAGAAGGCTTTACCAGTATTAGAAAAAATTAAAGAAGCAGGTTTTGAAGCCTATTTTGTTGGGGGTTCTGTTCGAGATGCCCTCCTCAATCGTCCCATCCACGATGTGGATATCGCGACTTCTTCCTATCCAGAGGAGACAAAGCAGATTTTTCCGCGAACAGCTGATATCGGAATCGAGCACGGAACCGTCTTAGTTTTAGAAGGGGACGAGGAGTATGAGGTAACAACTTTTCGAACAGAGGATGTCTATGTGGACTATCGCAGACCCAGCGCGGTTTCCTTTGTGCGTTCGCTAGAAGAAGACCTCAAGCGCCGTGATTTCACAGTGAATGCCTTTGCCTTGGATGAGACAGGCGAAATTATTGACTTGTTCCATGGTTTAGAAGATTTGAAAAACCAAGTCTTGCGAGCAGTTGGAGTGGCTAGTGAACGTTTCAACGAAGATGCTCTGCGTATTATGCGTGGTTTTCGTTTTCAGGCCAGTCTCGGTTTTAAACTTGAGTCAGAAACTTTTGTGGCGATGAAGACTTTGACGCCACTCTTGGAGAAAATTTCTGTAGAGCGTACATTTGTTGAGTTTGATAAACTCTTGCTGGCTCCTTTTTGGCGAGTTGGTCTGTCTTCCATGATTGAGAGTCGAGCTTATGACTATCTTCCAGACATGGCAGGAAGCCAGGACAAGCTCAACAGACTGTTTGTTTTGGAGACTGATTTCACTTTTGAATCTTCTGAACAAGCCTGGGCGGCCCTCTTGTGGGCTTTGGAGATTAAAGATGCACAGCCATTTTTGAAAGCTTGGAAAACCTCACGCCAGTTTGCCAAGCAAGTACAGGATTTGCTGACTATTTTAGCTTTGCGAGAAGAAGGAGAGCTGAGCAAGCGCGATTGTTACCGCTTTGACTTGGATTCCCTTCTACAAGCTGAAAGTCTTCGTCAGGCCCAAGGGAAAGAAGTCAATCCACAAGCTATCACAGAAACTTACCAGAGTTTGACCATTCATGACAAGAAAGAAATTCAGATTAACGGTGGAATTTTGATTAAGGAATATGGTTACCAGCCAGGACCAGACTTGGGAGAGATTTTAACAGAGATTGAGTTTGCCATTGTCGATGGAGAATTGGAAAATGATCGTCAAGCAATCCATGCTTACCTGAGGGAGAAAAAATGAGTGATTTTATCGTTGAAAAACTAAGCAAATCCATCGGTGACAAGACCGTTTTTAAGGATATTTCTTTTATCATCCATGACTTGGACAGAATCGGTCTGATTGGTGTCAATGGGACTGGTAAGACCACTCTGTTAGATGTCCTTTCTGGTGTTTCTGGCTTTGACGGGGATGTCAGTCCTTTTTCAGCTAAGAATGACTATAAGATTGGCTACTTGACTCAGAATCCAGATTTTGATGATAGCAAGACAGTTTTGGACACGGTTCTGTCCAGCGACCTCAAGGAAATCCAGTTGATTCGTGAGTATGAGTTAATCATGCTCAACTACAGTGAGGACAAGCAGGCTCGTTTGGAACGGGTCATGGCAGAGATGGATTCTCTCCAAGCCTGGGAAATTGAAAGCCAGGTTAAGACGGTCCTCAGCAAGCTAGGTATTCAGAACTTGTCGACTCCAGTTGGTGAATTGTCAGGTGGTCTGAGAAGACGTGTTCAGTTGGCGCAAGTTCTCCTAGGAAACCACGACCTCTTGCTTCTGGATGAGCCGACCAACCACCTGGACATTGCGACCATTGAGTGGCTGACCCTTTTTTTGAAAAATTCCAAGAAGACAGTTCTCTTTATCACCCATGATCGCTATTTCCTAGATGCACTGTCAACACGAATTTTCGAGTTAGACCGAGCAGGCTTGACCGAGTATCAGGGGAATTATCAGGATTATGTTCGCCTTAAGGCGGAGCAAGATGAGCGTGACGCTGCTCTCCTTCACAAAAAGGAGCAACTCTATAAGCAAGAATTAGCCTGGATGCGAAGACAACCGCAAGCGCGTGCGACCAAGCAGCAGGCTCGTATCAATCGTTTCCATGACTTGAAAAAAGAAGTTTCAGGCGGCGTTGTTGAGGCAGACTTGACCATGAACTTTGAAACCAGTCGGATTGGGAAAAAAGTCATCGAGTTTAAAGATGTTTCCTTTGCTTATGAGAATAAGCCAATATTGCAAGATTTTAATCTCTTGGTGCAAGCTAAAGACCGTATCGGTATCGTTGGGGACAACGGTGTTGGGAAATCAACCCTACTCAACTTGATTGCAGGAAGTCTTGAGCCAACTGAAGGACAAGTTATCATCGGTGAGACGGTTCGCATCGCCTATTTCTCTCAACAAATTGAAGGCTTGGATGAAAGCAAACGAGTTATCAATTACTTGCAGGAAGTAGCAGAAGAGGTTAAGATCAGTGGTGGTTCTACGACTTCCATCGCTGAGTTGCTGGAGCAGTTTCTCTTCCCACGTTCGACGCATGGAACCTTGATTGAGAAATTGTCTGGTGGAGAGAAAAAACGCCTTTATCTCCTCAAATTGCTCTTGGAAAAACCAAATGTTCTTCTCTTGGATGAGCCGACAAATGACCTAGATATTGCGACCTTAACAGTCTTAGAGAATTTCTTGCAAGGTTTTGCAGGCCCTGTCTTGACAGTTAGCCATGACCGCTATTTCTTGGATAAGGTAGCAACTAAGATTCTTGCTTTTGAGGATGGCAAGATTCGTCCTTTCTTTGGTCATTACACAGACTATCTTGACGAAAAAGCCTTTGAAACAGAGATGGCCAATCAAGTGCAAAAGGCCGAAAAAGAGAAAGTGGTCAAGGTCCGTGAAGACAAGAAACGCATGACCTACCAAGAAAAGCAGGAGTGGGCAAGCATTGAAGGGGATATTGAAACCTTGGAAAATTGTATCGCCGCTATTGAAGAAGAGATGCAGGCAAATGGCTCCGACTTTGGTAAACTGGCGACGCTTCAGAAAGAGCTAGACGAGAAAAACGAAGAACTCCTTGAAAAATACGAACGCTATGAATACCTAAGTGACTTTGATAGTTAGGTGAATAGAAAAATCCTGTTATTACGACAGGATTTTTCTATTCTTCTTTTTTAGTCTCTTGATGAAAGATATTTTGCCAAGTCTCATGGCGACGCCAGATACTGGTATGGACGATTCCGTCCATCTCATAGCAAATGAGCTTGGTTTTCTGACTGATGGAGGTAATCTGAATATCCTTAATTGTAGCTTTAAGTTCTTTTTCAGCCTTATAAGCCTCTTTATCCATCTGTTCTCCATCTTGACGGATATAGATAAAGTCCTTAGCAAGGAGTTCTTCTAGTTGGTTTCCTTGGTCAATCAATTGCTCGCGCATGAGTAGTTTTTTGTAGACATTGTCTAAAATTTCGTCCTCAGGTATGGGAGCTGGCTCAATATGGACGTCGGTATCAAAGACTCCAAAACGCTCTTCTAGCATGGATTCGACCTGGTCTGCAATTTCGTGACTTTCATAGACAGATAAGTCGGGATTCATTTCTAAGGTGATATCAAGATAGATATTGCTACCGTAGGTACGCCCTCTTTGGGACTTGACCTTACTAATCTTTGGAATCTCCATGATGGCCTTTTGGTAGTCTTCTAGTAGCTGATCATCAAAACCATCTGAAAGACTGAAGGACGATTCGATAAAGATATCATAGGATGTCTTTAAGATAAAGAAAGTGATGATGATAGCGACTAATTTATCCACAATCGGATAATTAAAACTGCTGGCTAGGATAGCAATGGAAGTACCAAGCGAGGTGACTGCATCGGAAAGATTATCTTTAGCTGCTGCCTTTAGAGCTTTGGATTTGGATTTCTTACTGAGGCGTGTGTTATAGAGATAAACGACAAACATAACCGCTGCAGAAATGATTCCTAGAAATGCTCCCAGAGGATCGATAATCGTTTGTTCCCGACTGAGAATTTTCTGAATGGTATCCCGAAGCACATCAAAGCCAACGTAGAACATGATGATGGAAGTGATCAAACTAGCTAAATCTTCAATCTTCCAGTGTCCAAAGCGGTGGTCACGGTCTGCAGGCTGGCGAGCCATCCGAATGCCAATCAGAAGAGCAACATTTCCGATAATATCGGATACGTTATTGAAACCATCCGCTACCAAACTGGATGAATGAAGTAGATGACCAGTTGCTAATTTTGCCGCAGACAAGAATAAGTAGGTCGAGATACTGATAATGGCACCACGCTCAGCTAACTTGAGATTTGAGATTGATTGTTTCATCAAACTTCCTTTTCAGTATAAGTAATATTCTTTCATTATACTGGTTTTTGCGGGAAAATTCAAATTTAGTCCACCTTCATCGAATTTTAATGATTGAAAACTTTTCAAAATTTGGTATAATAGTACTACTCAAGGGAGTAGCTGGCAGAAACCTGTGATAGTGTCGTCATTCCGAATTGTGTACTGCAAAGTATACCTTCCGGCCCTATCTTAAACAGCGAGACTTGTTATGATTAACAAGTCTCTTTTTGTTTGTCATAAAACAAAAAGAGAACTTGTTTTGCACACAATGTCAAGGAGGAGACGCATGTCAAAAGAACAAAAACGCCAAGCGTTTTATACTCAAAGTCCTGAAGAGGTCTTGAAGTCAGTTGAAGCAACTGAGCAAGGCCTTTCGTCAAGCGAAGTGCAAAAACGCCTAGCTGAATATGGACGCAATGAACTGGAAGAGGGTGAGAAAAAATCTCTCTTGGTTAAATTCATTGAACAGTTTAAGGATTTGATGATTATCATCCTGATTGCTGCGGCTATCTTATCAGTCATAACTTCTGGTGGGGAAGATATTGCAGATGCCATCATTATCCTAGCCGTGGTTATCATCAACGCTGCCTTTGGTGTCTACCAAGAAGGAAAAGCAGAAGAAGCCATCGAAGCTCTCAAGTCTATGTCTAGCCCAGCTGCTCGCGTTATCCGTGATGGGCACATGGCGGAGATTGATTCCAAAGAATTGGTGCCAGGAGATATCGTTGCCCTTGAAGCTGGTGATGTAGTGCCAGCAGACCTACGTTTGCTAGAAGCTAATTCTCTTAAAATCGAAGAAGCAGCCTTGACAGGTGAGTCTGTTCCAGTTGAAAAAGATTTGACCGTAGAACTCGCTGCCGATGCTGGTATTGGTGACCGTGTCAATATGGCTTTCCAGAACTCAAACGTGACCTATGGTCGAGGTCTTGGTGTTGTTGTCAGTACAGGTATGTACACTGAAGTTGGTCATATCGCTGGCATGCTCCAAGATGCGGATGAGACAGACACACCACTCAAACAAAACTTGAACAACCTTTCTAAGGTCTTGACCTATGCAATTTTGGTCATTGCCCTTGTTACTTTTGTAGTTGGTGTCTTCATCCAAGGTAAAGATCCACTTGGTGAGTTGATGACCTCTGTTGCGCTTGCTGTTGCAGCCATTCCAGAAGGACTCCCAGCTATCGTGACTATCGTTCTTGCCCTTGGTACTCAAGTTTTGGCAAAACGAAACTCTATCGTTCGTAAGTTGCCAGCAGTTGAAACGCTTGGTTCGACTGAAATCATCGCTTCTGATAAGACTGGTACGCTTACCATGAACAAAATGACAGTCGAAAAAGTCTTCTATGATGCGGTTCTACATAACTCGGCTGATGACATTGAACTAGGTCTTGAAATGCCACTACTTCGTTCAGTTGTCTTGGCCAACGATACCAAGATTGATGCTGAAGGAAACCTGATCGGGGATCCAACGGAAACAGCCTTCATCCAGTATGCCTTGGACAAGGGCTATGATGTTAAAGGGTTCTTAGAGAAATATCCTCGTGTAGCTGAATTGCCGTTTGACTCTGACCGTAAGCTCATGTCAACGGTTCACCCATTGCCAGGTGGTAAATTCCTCGTGGCAGTCAAAGGGGCTCCAGATCAACTCTTGAAATGTTGTGTTGCTCGTGATAAAGCTGGAGATGTTGCTTCGATTGATGAGAAAGTCACTGAATTAATTCACACAAACAACTCGGAAATGGCTCACCAAGCCTTGCGTGTCCTTGCAGGTGCTTATAAGATTATCGAAAATATTCCAGAAAATCTTACTTCTGAAGAGCTTGAAAACAACTTGATCTTTACTGGTTTGATTGGGATGATTGACCCTGAACGTGCCGAAGCAGCAGAAGCCGTTCGTGTGGCTAAAGAAGCGGGAATCCGTCCAATCATGATCACTGGTGACCACCAAGACACAGCAGAAGCTATTGCCAAACGTTTGGGAATCATTGATGAAAATGATTCGGAAGACCATGTCTTGACTGGGGCGGAACTCAATGAACTGTCAGATGAAGAATTTGAAAAAGCCGTTGGTCAATACTCTGTTTATGCGCGTGTATCTCCAGAACACAAAGTTCGTATCGTGAAAGCTTGGCAAAAACAAGGTAAGGTCGTTGCCATGACAGGGGACGGTGTCAACGATGCACCAGCTCTGAAAACAGCCGATATCGGTATCGGTATGGGAATCACTGGTACAGAGGTTTCTAAGGGAGCTTCTGACATGATCCTTGCAGATGATAACTTTGCGACTATCATCGTCGCAGTTGAAGAAGGACGTAAGGTCTTCTCAAACATTCAAAAGACTATTCAGTACTTGCTTTCTGCCAATACGGCTGAAGTATTAACCATCTTCTTATCAACCTTGTTTGGTTGGGATGTCCTACAGCCAGTTCATCTCTTATGGATTAACCTAGTAACGGATACCTTCCCAGCTATCGCTCTTGGTGTTGAGCCAGCTGAGCCAGGTGTTATGACCCACAAACCACGTGGACGCAAGTCAAGCTTCTTCTCAGGTGGGGTCATGAGTTCCATCATCTATCAGGGCCTCCTTCAAGGCGCCCTTGTTCTGGCCGTTTATGGTCTTGCCCTTCTTTACCCAGTTCATGTGGGTGACAATCAAGCTATCCACGCTGATGCTCTTACTATGGCCTTTGCAACACTTGGTTTGATCCAGCTCTTCCATGCCTACAATGTAAAATCTGTTTACCAGTCTATTTTGACTGTTGGTCCATTTAAATCTAAAACTTTCAACTGGTCCATCTTGGTATCCTTCATCCTTCTCATGGCAACAATCGTCGTAGAACCGCTTGAAGGAATCTTCCACGTAACCAAACTAGACTTATCACAATGGGTAATCGTTATGGGCGGAAGCTTCTCAATGATACTCATTGTCGAAATCGTTAAGTTTGTTCAACGTAAACTTGGTCTTGATAAGAACGCGATTTAAAAAGAAAGTCATCTTCGGATGGCTTTTTTTGCATTTGAGGAGAATAGTTAGGAGTTATCCACTTTTGTGCTATAATAAAGTAAAATGGCAAGGAGTGAAAGAAATGGAAAAGAAAATTGTCCGAGATGTCTTATTCCTGTCGCAAGTTTCGAAAGCTGCAAGTCAGGAAGACCTTTATCTGGTTAGAGATTTACAGGATACCCTGCTAGCCAATCGCGAGACCTGTGTCGGTCTAGCGGCCAATATGATTGGGGTGCAGAAGCGCGTGATTATCTTTAATCTTGGCCTAGTTCCCATGGTCATGTTTAACCCTATTCTCCTTTCCTACAAAGGACCTTACGAGACTGAGGAAGGTTGTTTGTCTTTGACTGGGGTTCGAACGACGACTCGTTATGAAACGATTACGGTGTCCTATCGCGATAGCAAGTGGCAGGAACAAACCATTACGTTAACAGGCTTTCCAGCTCAGATCTGTCAACATGAACTGGATCATTTGGAAGGACGGATTATTTAGGAGGAACTCAGATGAAGCGAATACTTTTTGAACTTATTTTTATCGCAACGACTTGGTATATCTTTTTGCCACCCTTCAATCTGACTAGCTGGGAATTCATCTTCTTTCTCTGTGGGCATTTGGTGGTGATGGGAATTTTGTTTAGTTTCCGCAAGGATACCAATCTTCTCAAGACGGTTCATGTACGTCATGGCAAGGTTGCCAACGAACTCAATCTAGAAGGGCTTCATTTTAATAAATTAGGTGGAGGATTATTGCTGGCTGCAGGCCTTATCTTTGCCCTTGCTGGTCTGGTAAGCCTAGTAACCTCTAGCTTTTTCCAAGCAAAAAATTATGCTAATGTGGTGTCCATCACAGAAAAAGACTTTAAAGATTTTCCTAAGAGTGATACCAGTAAGGTTCCAATCCTAGATCGGAGCACTGCAGAAAAGATTGGTGACCGTTACCTGGGCTCTCTGACGGATAAGGTCTCCCAGTACGTAGCAGCAGATACCTATACTCAGCTGACGGTTGATGGAAAACCCTATCGGGTGACACCTTTGGAGTATGCTGATCCGATTAAATGGTTTAATAATCAGTCCAAGGGAATTGGTGAGTATATCAAGGTTGATATGGTGACAGGAAATGCGGAATTGGTGGATTTGAAAACACCGATGAAGTATTCAGACTCCGAGTATTTTAACCGTGACGTTAAACGCCATCTTCGAATCAAGTACCCGACCAAGATTTTTAAAACGCCATCCTTTGAGGTGGATGATGAAGGCAATCCTTTCTATGTAGCAACCGTTTATCAAAAGCAGTTTGGTCTAGGAGTTCCTCGTCCTTCATCTGTTATTATCTTAGACGCCACCAATGGAGAAACCAAGGAATACAGCTTGGATGAAGTCCCAGAATGGGTGGATCGTGTCTATCCAGCAGAAGAAACCATCCAGCAAATCAACTACAACGGTAAGTATAAAGACGGCTTCTGGAATGCCTTGATTTCTAAGAAAAATGTTACTCAAACGACTGAGGGCTATAACTATCTTTCTATCGGAAATGACATTTATCTCTACACAGGGGTGACTTCAGCAAATGCTGATGAAAGTAATCTAGGATTTATCCTTGAAAATATGCGCACTGGTGAAATCACCAAGTACAATCTAGCTTCAGCAACCGAAGAATCAGCCCGTGCTTCTGCAGAAGGAGCCGTTCAGGAGAAGGCCTACAAGTCTACCTTCCCTATCCTTGTTAATCTCAATGACAAGCCTCTTTATATCATGGGCTTAAAGGACAATGCAGGCTTGGTCAAGGAATATGCACTGGTTGATGCCGTGGAGTACCAAAATGTCATCGTAGCAACTACGGTAGATGAACTCCTCAGCAAGTATGCCAATAAAAACGACCTTGAGCTGGATAATGAAACGGTAGAAAACATTAAGGGAATCGTCTCAGACCTTAAATCAGCTGTTATCAAGGGTGATACTGTCTACTTCTTCAAAGTTGATGGCAAAATCTATAAGGTCAAGGCCTCAGTGTCAGACGATCTTCCTTCCCTTGAAAATGGTCAATCTTTCGAAGGTCAAGTTGGAAAAGATAACTATCTCAAGACCTTTAAAGTCAAGTAAAAGAAACCTCGGTATAAACCGAGGTTTTTCAGATGAAATTCTTGGTCGTGATTGAAAAATATGCTACACTAACAATATGAAAATTTTAATCCCAACAGCCAAAGAAATGAACACAAACCTTCCTTGTATCGAAGCGCTCCCCTTGAGGGAAGAAAGTCAGGCAGTCCTTGACTCACTTGCGCATTACTCAGCTAGTGAATTAGAGACTTTTTATAAGGTATCTGCCGAGAAAGCAGAAGAAGAATACGCTCATATTCAAGCTCTAAAAAATCACAGGGCTAAATATTATCCAGCCTTGAAACTCTTCGATGGTCTCATGTATCGCCACATCAAACGAGATGGGTTAACCGAGGCTGAACAAACCTATCTTGAAAATCATATCCTGATTACCTCGGCTTTATACGGTGTTGTCCCTGCCTTATCTCCCATGGCTCCTCACCGTTTGGACTTCTTGATGAAGTTAAAAGTTGCTGGTAAGACTTTAAAGAGTCATTGGAAGTCAGCCTACGATGAGGCACTTCAGGATGAGGACTTGATATTCTCCCTCCTATCATCAGAGTTTGAAACCGTATTTTCTAAGGAAATTAGAGAAAAGATGGTGACCTTCAAATTTATGGAGGACAAGGCAGGTCAGTTGAAAATCCACTCAACTATTTCAAAAAAAGCCCGTGGCGCCTTTTTGACCGCCTTGATAGAGGGGCAAGTTCAAACAGTCGAACAAGCTCGTAAGCTCCGCTTTGCTGGCTTTGACTACCGACCTGATTTATCCAGTGACTTAGAACTCGTCTTTGTGAAACAAGCATAAAACCAGCTCATTCGAGCTGGTTTTTACTAGATTAGTTGATGGCTGTAAGAAGGTCGTCAGCTTGTTTTGCAAGTGATGAAGCAGTTGCTTCTTCTAACACCAATTTTCCGTCTGCCCAAGCAGAGTCATTGACACGAGCAGCTGTAAAGTCACCAACGACTTGTGTACGGATAAATGGCAAGTGGTCTTTGTAAATAGCAAAGAGTTGATCGTGACCGGCATTGGCTACAGATGAGACAGTAACAAACTTGTCTTGGAGGGCAGAAGCACCACGTGTATCAGACAAGTCAATGGCACGAGAGAGCCAGTCAAGCAAGTTTTTCACTGTTCCAGGGATAGAGAAGTTGTAGACTGGAGAGAAGATCCAGATAGCATCCGCAGCAAGGACTGATTCACGAGCAGCAGCTACAGCTGGATGAGTTGGAACTTCCAAATCTTGGCTGAAGAGAGGAACAGCTGAGTAATCAAGATAGCTAACTTCTGCTTTTCCAGCAAGTGCTTTTTCAGCTTCGAGGGCCATTTGGTGGTTGAAAGAACCTTGGCGTAGTGAACCGACGATAAATAATACTTTTTTAGACATGATGTGTCTCCTTTAGTTTAAAATTCAAAGAGCGAACTCTTTTGTTACCATCTATGTTACAACAACTGATACTAATTAGCAATAATTTTGCTCACAAATTTTTAAATTTTTTTAAAATGCGGATTAAGTCTTCCTTTTCGCCATCTTCCAATATGCTAAGTGCTTCTACGATGGAATCGATATGTTCAGGAAGAATCTTTTCGATTTTTCTGCGTCCTGCAGGTGTTAATTTCAAGAAAAAAGAGCGACGATCCTTGGGGTCACAACTTCTAGAAATCCATCCATCTCGAACCATGTTTCGAATGACAACAGTCATGTTTCCAGAAGTGGCTAGCATTTTTTCAATCAAATCCTGAATGCGTAGTTCTCCCTTGCTATAGAGGGTTTCCAAAACTGAAAATTGGGTGGGTGTTAGCCCGTGTTCTTTAGCAGCCTTGGCTTCATATGGTTTAAAAGTTCGTATGGCTTTATTGAGGACGATAGCCGTTTTTAAGTCTAATTGATTATCGGAAATTTTCTCTTTTAAGTATTGTTTCATAAGGCTATTTTATCAATAATGAGAGAGAAAAACAAGAACTTACATTTTATAGGAAAAGAATCTTAGAATGTTCCCGTCTTCACTTGTAATAAAGAAGGAGAGATGGTAAAATAGACGAGTGAAACTAAGACAGAAAAAAGCAAAAAACAAGCTACTTTTACAGTATGGAATCGGCATTGCTCTGGTAGTACTAGTCATGACCACTTCCTTCCTTTATCTGATATCACTCAGCATGAAACCCTATCAAGATGCTAGAGTTGAGGGAGAAAAACTAGCCAAGCAGTATGCAGAATTGGAAAAGGCAGATCAGGTTGATTTTTATAATGGACTAGAAGGTTATTACAGCGTTTTAGGACATAATAAAAAGCAAGAGGCCATTGCCGTACTAATTGAAAAGAATGACCACAAGATTTATGTTTATCAGCTTGATAAGGGGATTTCTCAAGACAAGGCAGCGACGATTTCGAGGGAAAAAGGAGCTAGCGACATTGAAAAGATTACTTTTGGTCGCTATCAGGACAAGCCGATTTGGGAAGTCAAGTCAGGAAACCAGTACTATCTGGTTGACTTTGAAACAGGAGTAGTGATCCAATAAGGAGGGCATATGAAACTATCCAAACGTGTACTAGAAATGGAAGAAAGCGTCACTCTAGCCAGTGATGCAAGAGCCAAAGCATTAAAAGCTCAGGGAAAAGATGTTCTTTTCTTAACCTTGGGACAGCCTGATTTTCATACTCCTGAAAACATTCAGGATGCAGCGATAGAAGCGATTCGAGATGGACGAGCTTCCTTCTATACAGTTGCTTCAGGCCTACCAGAGTTAAAAGCGGCGGTTAATACCTATTTTGAACGCTACTATGGGTATTCCGTAGCGGTAAACGAGGTTACCTTTGCCACTGGTGCCAAGTTCTCTCTCTACACCTTCTTTATGGCTGTGGTCAATCCAGGTGATGAGGTCATTATCCCTACACCATACTGGGTCAGCTATGGAGATCAAGTCAAAATGGCAGAAGGAGTGCCAGTCTTTGTCCAGGCCAAGGAAGACAATCACTTTAAAGTAACGGTAGAGCAGCTAGAAGCAGCCCGAACAGATAAGACCAAGGTCTTGGTTCTCAATTCGCCATCGAATCCGACTGGTATGATCTACTCTCGTGAGGAACTCTTGGCTATCGGAAATTGGGCTGTTGAACATGATGTCCTTATCCTAGCAGATGATATTTATGGTCGTTTGGTTTATAACGGGAACGAATTTGTTCCAATCTCTAGTCTGTCAGAAGCCATTCGCAAGCAAACTATCGTGATTAACGGTGTATCTAAGGCTTATGCCATGACTGGTTGGCGGGTAGGTTATGCTGTGGGAAATCCTGAAATTATCGCTGCTATGAGCAAACTAACAGGACAAACAACCTCCAACCTGACTGCCGTATCACAATATGCTACCATTGAAGCCCTAACTGGACCACAAGACTCTGTCGAAATCATGCGTCAAGCATTTGAGGAACGGTTGAATACTATTTATCCTCTCTTGTGCCAAGTACCAGGATTTGAAGTTATCAAACCTCAAGGAGCTTTCTATCTTTTCCCAAATGTTAAAAAAGCGATGGAGATGAAGGGGTATACCGATGTGACGGACTTTACAACGGCTATTCTTGAGGAAGTCGGCCTTGCCTTGATTACAGGAGCAGGATTTGGGGCGCCAGAAAATGTCCGTCTCAGCTATGCCACTGACTTGGACACCTTGAAAGAAGCTATTCGCCGTTTGCATCAATTTATGGAAAAATAAAACTTAGAATCTTCGTCGTTTTGGCGAAGATTTTTTGTAACGAAAATCTAGCGAATTTTCTCTAGTAGAACCTAGCTATCGCAGTCTATTTATGGTAAAATAGTGGGTAATGATGTCTTCGGACAAGTTAAACGAAAAAAGGAAGATAGATTATGACAAAACGTGTAACAATCATCGAAGTAAAAGACTACGTTGGTCAAGAAGTGACCATCGGAGCCTGGGTTGCCAATAAATCAGGAAAAGGGAAAATTGCCTTCTTGCAATTGCGTGACGGAACAGCCTTTTTTCAAGGAGTCGCCTTCAAACCAAACTTTATTGAAAAATTTGGTGAAGAGGTAGGTCTTGAAAAATTTGAAACGATCAAACACTTGAGCCAAGAAACGTCTGTTTATGTGACAGGAATTGTCAAAGAAGACGAACGTTCTAAGTTTGGCTATGAGTTGGATATTACAGACATCGAAGTGATCGGTGAATCTCAAGACTACCCAATCACACCAAAAGAACACGGAACAGACTTCTTGATGGACAACCGTCACTTGTGGCTCCGTTCTCGTAAGCAAGTGGCTGTGATGCAAATCCGTAACGCTATCATTTATGCAACCTATGAGTTCTTTGATAAGAACGGATTCATGAAGTTTGATAGCCCAATTCTTTCAGGAAATGCGGCAGAAGATTCAACTGAACTCTTTGAAACAGACTACTTTGGAACACCAGCCTACTTGAGCCAATCAGGTCAGCTTTACCTAGAAGCAGGGGCTATGGCTCTTGGCCGTGTCTTTGACTTTGGTCCAGTATTCCGTGCTGAAAAATCAAAAACACGCCGTCACTTGACTGAGTTTTGGATGATGGATGCTGAGTACTCCTACCTGACACACGATGAATCACTTGACTTGCAAGAAGCTTACGTAAAAGCCCTTCTTCAAGGTGTACTTGATCGTGCTCCCCAAGCCTTGGAAACTTTGGAACGTGATACAGATCTTTTGAAACGCTACATTGCAGAGCCATTCAAACGCATCACTTACGATCAAGCCATTGACCTCTTGCAAGAGCATGAGAATGATGAAGATGCTGACTATGAGCATTTGGAGCATGGAGATGACTTTGGTTCACCACATGAAACCTGGATTTCAAACCACTTTGGTGTACCAACCTTTGTCATGAACTACCCAGCAGCTATCAAGGCCTTCTACATGAAACCAGTTCCTGGAAATCCAGAGCGCGTGCTTTGTGCAGACTTGCTTGCACCAGAAGGCTATGGAGAAATCATCGGTGGTTCTATGCGTGAGGAAGACTATGATGCCCTTGTCGCTAAGATGGAAGAACTTGGTATGGATCGTACAGAGTATGAATTCTACCTTGACCTTCGTAAATACGGTACAGTTCCACACGGAGGATTTGGTATCGGTATCGAGCGTATGGTAACCTTCGCAGCTGGAACCAAACACATCCGTGAAGCCATTCCATTCCCACGTATGTTGCACCGTATCAAACCATAAAATAAATCAAAACGCCCTTAGGGCGTTTTTTTCAAAGTAGAAGAAAGAAGAGGTGGAGATCATGTAAAGCACAGCTTAACAAGTGACAAACACAAAGATACAAATACACTTGTTAAAGGAGAAACTATGTTTAAACGAAATTACCGGAAGAATATCGGTCTCATGGCTGGTGTGGAATTTTTTGCCTTTCTGGGTATTACCAGCTTTTGGATTCTATTTCTCAGTCAAAATGGGATGTCGCTTTGGCAGATTGGCTTATTGGAAAGTATTTTTCATGCCACCAGTATCATCTGTGAGATTCCCTCTGGAATGTTAGCTGACCTCTATTCCTATAAAACCAATCTATATTTAAGTCGAATAGCTGGAATTGCGTCGTCTATTCTCATGTTACTAGGACAAGGTAATTTTTGGATTTACGCACTCGCTATGGTGGTGAGTGCCTTGTCTTATAATTTTGATTCAGGGACGAGTGCAGCCATGGTTTATGATTCGGCCGTGGAGGCTGGATTAAAAGAGCGCTACTTGTCCATCTCCAGTTTTATGTCAGGAGTAGCAGAAGGAACTCGGTCTTTGGGAACCGTTTTAGCGGGATTTTTTGTCCATGGTCAATTACACTTGACCTACTATATCATGATTGCTACTTCTACAATCGTTCTTTTCCTAACTTGGATGCTAAAAGAGCCTAGTGTTAAAGCGCAAAAATCTGATCGCTTGACGATGAAAAAAATAATCTGGACTGTTAAAGAGGAGTTGCGGAGAAACCCCAGCCTTTTTAGTTGGATGATTCTTTCCCAAATCATCGGGACACTGATGTGCATGTTTTATTTTTACTATCAAAATCAACTTCCTGACTTAGAAGGGTGGCAGATTTCGATAGTCATGCTGATCGGCAGTGTTTTGAATATCTGTGCAGTTTATCTAGCAAGTAAGATTGGAAAGAGGTATTCAGCCTTAAAACTCTTTCCAATTCTTGTACTCTTGACGGGAGGAACTTATTTGCTTTCCTATTTTGGTACGCCACTGATTTATATTTTGGTTTATTTGATCAGTAACGCCTTATATGCTCTCTTTCAGCCGATTTTTGATAATGATTTACAAAAGCGACTCCCAAGTGAGGTACGGGCAACCATGCTAAGTGTCTACTCTATGATGTTCAGCCTAAGCATGATTATCATTTTTCCTCTGACGGGATGGTTGATTGACTATCTAGGATTTGTAGTAGCCTTCCTTTACTTAGGGCTCGTTTTAGTGCTAGCCAGCTTTTTGCTATTTTTCATTTTGAAAGAGATGGCCAGAGCTTTGGAACTCAAAGAGGACGTTATTTCTAAGTAATAAAGTTATTTTTTCACTTTTATCTTTTTTACTTGCTATCTGTCAGTTTTTCTAGTATAATGGTTTATTGTGAGCGAACCTCACTTACCCCTTGCAAAGGCTGGGGGTCATTAGACCAAAAGGAGGAACATATCAATGGCTAAATACGAAATTCTTTATATCATTCGTCCAAACATTGAAGAAGAAGCGAAAAACGCTTTGGTAGCACGTTTTGACTCTATTTTGACTGACAACGGTGCAACTGTTGTTGAATCAAAAGATTGGGAAAAACGTCGTCTTGCATACGAAATCCAAGATTTCCGTGAAGGACTTTACCACATCGTTAACGTTGAAGCAAACGATGACGTAGCTCTTAAAGAGTTTGACCGTCTTTCAAAAATCAACGCTGACATTCTTCGTCACATGATCGTCAAACTTGACGCGTAAGAAGGTAGATTATGATTAACAATGTTGTACTTGTAGGGCGTATGACGCGTGACGCTGAGTTGCGTTATACCTCATCAAATGTAGCAGTTGCGACTTTTACTCTTGCAGTAAACCGTACATTTAAGAGTCAAAATGGCGAACGTGAGGCTGATTTTATCAATGTCGTTATGTGGCGTCAACAGGCTGAAAATCTTGCTAACTGGGCTAAAAAAGGCTCTCTTATCGGGATCACAGGCCGTATCCAGACTCGTAGTTACGATAACCAGCAAGGACAACGTGTCTACGTAACAGAAGTCGTGGCTGAGAATTTCCAAATGTTGGAAAGCCGCGGAGTGCGTGAAGGACATTCAGGTGGCGCTTATTCTGCACCAACTGCTGGCCAATCAGCACCTGCAAACCCAGTACCAGACTTTTCACGTTCTGAAAATCCATTTGGAGCAACCAATCCATTGGACATTTCAGATGATGATTTACCATTCTAATGGACAATTAATACTATAAAGGAGAAAAAACATGGCTCAACAACGTCGTGGCGGATTCAAACGCCGTAAAAAAGTTGATTACATCGCAGCAAACAAAATTGAATATGTTGATTACAAAGATACTGAGCTTCTTAGCCGTTTCGTTTCAGAACGTGGGAAAATCCTTCCTCGTCGTGTAACAGGAACTTCAGCTAAAAACCAACGTAAAGTAACAACAGCTATCAAACGCGCTCGCGTAATGGCTTTGATGCCTTTCGTAAACGAAGATTAAAGAAAAGACCCGGGTGGGTCTTTTTTTCACGAGCTTTGAAACGAGGGAGCGAGTTGGGTCCACTGGACCTCTTTTTCATGAGTTTGAAAATAAGAAAGCGAATTAAGATTCTTACTGTGAATAATCAAAGCAGGTATTTCTGGGCCTAGTAGGATTCTATTTTTAGTTTGCTAGGTCTTTCTTTTTCTTTTTATCTCTATTATCGTGCTATAATAGTGGAAGAAGGGTTTTAAGGAGTACATTATGGAAACAACGTGTCTGATTAGAAAAATGCAAACATCTGATGTTAAAGAACTATCCCAAGGTTTTATCAATCAAGGTTGGCCGGGTAGAGAAGAAATTTTGGCTAGATATTTTCTTGAACAAGAATGTGGGGAGAGAGAAGTCTTAGTTGCAGAGGTTGAGGGTGTTTTAGCGGGCTACATTACCATTTTGCCCTGCGCTAAGCAGGGGCCTTTTGCAGAAATCTATCCAGAACTCTCAGATTTCAATGTCTTTGGACCCTTTCAAAATCAAGGTATTGGAAATTTCTTGATGGAAGAAGCGGAAAAACGGGTTAAGCTTATATCAGATAAGGTGACCCTTGGTGTTGGGCTCCATTCAGGGTATGGACCTGCCCAGAGATTGTATATCAAACGAGATTATATTCCAGATGGTTCGGGCGTCTGGTATCAAAATCACAGACCAGCTATGGATGCTACTTGTGAAGATATCGGTGACCTTGTTTTATATCTGTCAAAAGATTTGATTTAAGATAGATTTTATAAGGTTTAACTTTAAAATAGCAAGAAGTCGTAAACTCCTTTTTCATTAGAGAGGGGATTTTTTTGTATTAGAAAAAAGGGGATTCTATGGAACGATAAAATATAATTGTTTGAATTATCAAGATAAAAATAATTATTTAAAAAGTAGTAAAGTTTAGAATTTTTAAAAAATATTTTATTTCAAAAAATATTTAAGAAAATTTTAAGATATCTAGTTTACACAGTGTAAATTATATCATTACAAAAATATTACGATTATTTAAAATTAAATTAAATGCAATAATATACTTTGAAAAATTTGGCATATAAATTAATAGACGGTAAAATAGTTAAGATGGTCAAATTAATTGATTTGCGCAATAATTCGATATAAAGATTAATCTGATGTGTCAAATTTTATTATAGTAGAAGGATACCATAATGAAGAAATTGAAAGTGATGGTTGTTTTTGGAACACGACCAGAAGCTATTAAAATGGCCCCTTTAGTGTTAGAATTACAAAAACATAGTGATAGTATTGAGACGATTACAGTTGTGACAGCTCAGCACCGTCAAATGCTAGATCAAGTTCTTGAAACGTTTAGCATCAAGCCGCATTATGACTTGGATATTATGGGGCAAAATCAATCCCTTTTAGATATTACTGGAAAAATTTTAGAAAAGTTTGATCCAATTGTTAAGCAAGAACGTCCAGATATGATTCTTGTTCATGGAGATACAACGACAACTTTTGCAGCAAGTTTAGTTGCTTTCTATAATCAGGTACGTATCGGCCACGTTGAAGCTGGTCTGAGGACCTTTGATAAGTATTCTCCTTTCCCAGAGGAAATGAATCGTCAGATGACAGATAACCTTGCGGATCTTTATTTTGCTCCAACTAGTGAGAGTAAGGAAAATCTCCTCAAGGAAAATCATCCTGAGTCTGCCATTGTCATTACGGGAAATACAGCCATAGATGCCTTGAAACTAACCGTTCAATCGGATTACTATCATGAAGTTCTAGATCAATTGGATCCAGATAAGAAACTTGTATTGGTGACCATGCACCGTCGTGAGAATCAAGGTCAACCAATGAGAAATGTCTTTACAGCTTTACGTGAGATGGTCAATCTTCATCAGGAAATTGAGGTTGTTTATCCTGTTCACCTTAGCCCTGCCGTGCAAGAAGCAGCAAAAGATATCTTAGCTGGTCACGATCGTATTCACTTGATTGAGCCTTTAGATGTACTTGATTTTCATAATTTGGCTTCAAGAAGCTATTTTATCATGACTGACTCTGGAGGTGTTCAGGAAGAGGCGCCTTCTCTCGGCAAACCTGTCCTTGTCCTTCGTGACACGACGGAACGTCCAGAAGGAGTAAGAGCAGGTACTTTGAAGTTAGTTGGTACGGATCCAGTATGTGTGAAGCAAGCGATGGCAGCACTCTTAACAGATGAAACTCTTTATAGACAAATGTCTCAGGCACCAAATCCTTATGGAGATGGAAGAGCCTCTGAACGAATCGTACAATCCATTCAACAGTACTTTGGGGCAGCGACTTCTGTATCTGAATTCAAAGAGGGGAATAAGATAAAATGAAAAATTGGAGTCAATTTAAAAACTGGCTTATGGCTTTGCTTGTTTGTGAGGTCATTCTTTTGGTGCTTTGTTTTTTGTATGCCCGAGCAATCATTTTAGAACAAATCTTGTTTTTAGCCTTAGCCTTGTTTGCAGTGTTGGTATTATCTGACCTTTTGCTTACTTGGACCCTTATCTTAACATTTGGTTTTGGACTTATCGTTTTGGTTGCGGGTGTGGTTTATATTCCAATCGTTCAACTGGTCTTCTTATTAATCAGTTTTCCTCTTTTGATTGGGATTCTACTTAAAGTTCGTTATTATTTCTTCAAGGTAGCTTCAAAGGTCCAAGAACAGGAAGACGAAGCTCGAGCAGATTACCAAGCTATGGTCACTGAACAAAGTGATGTGACGGTTCAATCTCTATTGATTCATTGGGCACATGAAGAGTTGTTCTTCCAGATAAAACCGAAAGAGTATAACCAGATGCTCAGTCGCATTCAAGAGGTCATTGCTCAGGAATTGAGTTACAATGATAAGCTCTATTATGTTTCAGAAGGTAATTTTCTCGTTCTATCGAGTAGTAGCCAACATTCTTTGAAGGAACTTTATTGGAATGGTTTGCAGGAGAAACTAAGCAGTTTAGTTTTTCATGGAGAAGATGGCAATCAAGGAATTCAGTTCCAAACAGGCTATTTGGTGATTAACTCTGATAATAGAGGGAAATACCAAGACTACGCGGATGTTGCCAGTCATCTCAAACGTCAATTAGAGACAGATGTAATTGTAGAATATTAGGAGGGAAACATGACTCTAACCAATATATTTTTTGGCATTGCTTTGGGACTCAGTCTCGCCTTTGGCATTTGTTTTATCATATTATTTATTGCGTACAATATTCTTTACCATCGAGTGAACAAAAATTTTAAGGCGGAGAATCATGATTAGTCAAATGTTAATGATTTTTACCCTGCTTACTATTTGGATTTCTCTAGCTTGGGGCTTGGTAATTCTCTTTTCAGCTGTTCACTTTTGGTTTAAACATAGTGATTTTCGTGTGGATATCTCGCTACTGCCTTATTATCCGAAGGTTACCATTGTTGTTCCTGCTCATAATGAGGATGTGGTTATTGCCCAGACGGCAAAAGCTATCTTGGATATGAATTACCCTCACGATCGTGTGGAGTTGCTTCTATTTGCGGATAACTGTTCGGACAACACCTATTCAGAGTGTTTGTCTGTACAAGCTCTGCCTGAATATGCAGGAAGAAATCTGACTATTATCGACCGTACTGGTACGGGAGGAAAAGCGGGCGTTCTAAACGATGCTTTGGAGATGGCAACAGGTGAATATATCTGTGTTTATGATGCAGATGCCATGCCTGAAAAAAATGCCCTTTATTTCCTTATCAAAGAAGTGATAAAGGACCCAGAACGCCACGTGGCATCTTTCGGTCGCAACAAGACTCGAAATACCAATCAAAATTTTTTGACTCGTTGTATCAACCAAGAAATCGTTGTTACCCAGCGGGTGCACCATGTTGGGATGTGGCATCTCTTTAAAATTGGTCGTATCCCAGGAACCAACTTTATCATTCAAACCGACTTTGTAAAGAGTATCGGTGGTTGGAAAAATGGTGCCTTGACTGAGGATACCGATATTTCCTTCAAAATCATGCAGAGTGGTAAATTGATCGCCCTTGCCTATAATTCAGAGGCTTTCCAACAAGAACCTGAGACCTTAAAGAGTTACTATATGCAGCGTAAACGTTGGGCAAAAGGAAATTATGAAGTTGTTCTCTCAAACTTTAAGCATTTATTTGGCATAGCAAACTGGCGTGTCAAACTAGAAGTCTTTAACTATTCCTGTGTCTTCTTTTGGTTTAACTTTGCCATTGTCCTCTCGGATTTGATTTTCCTAGCGAATGTGCTAGCGATCTGCCTTAATCTTTTCTTCCCAGATGTCAGGGTTCCATTTGCTTTTGATGCGGACAATATCTACATCGCCCAGCTCATGCTCTTCAACTGGATACTCATGATTGGTCTCTATTTGATGCAGATTATGATTGCATTGGCCAGTCAATTTGGACAAGCGACAACTAAACAAATCTGGTTAGCCTTGGCAGCCTATTTCTCTTATGCACAGATGTTTATCGTTGTATCCATTGATTCCATTTCTTCAATCGTGCTGGATAAGGTACTTCACCGAAAAGAAACCAAGTGGGTTAAAACCAAGCGGTTCGCAGGATAGGAGGTTCTATGAAAACGAATAAATTAAAATATGTATGGTTTGTGTTCATCCTTTCTATCTTTTGTTTAACCTTGTTTTTGGCAAGGGGAAGGAGTAAAATCGAGATGCGCAATCGCATTTACAGCCAATGGAGCCAACAGTTTCTCGTTACAAAAGGCGATCAGTCTTATGTTCGTACGACGAATGATTCTGAGGAAACGACGGTTCTATCAGAGGCCCAAAGTTACGGCATGCTCATAACGGTTTTAGCAGCCCCAAAAGGGCAAGCAAGTCAAGCAGATTTTGATAGCCTTTATCGCTATTATCAAAATCATCGTATTGAGGGAACGCAGTTGATGTCTTGGAAGCAAGTGATTACAAATGGTAGCGAAACGGTTGAGAAGCAAAACGCAACCGATGGTGATCTCTACATCGCTTATTCTTTGATTGAAGCTGCCAAGCAGTGGCCAGATAAAGCACAGGAATATGAAGATCAAGCCAAAAGTATTTTGATTGATATTCTTCGCTTTAATTATAACGAGGAGACCGGTGTTTTAAAGGTAGGAAATTGGGCAAAAAAAAATACGGATTTTTACTATTTGATGAGAACATCTGATACACTACCTCATTATTTCCAAGTATTTTATAATCTAACTGGAGATAAAAAATGGTTAGATGTTAAGGATAAGATGCTTGGACAACTGGAGCAAATCAGTTCTCATTCTGATACAGGACTTTTGCCAGACTTTATCTGGGCTGAGAAGTCAGGGGCGCGTCTTGTTGATGCCAACACAATCGAATCTCAATATGATGGAGCGTATTCTTATAATGCTTGTCGTTTGCCTTATCACCTGTCACAGAGCCAGGATGAAAGAAGTCAAAAACTCGTTCAAAAGATGATGGATTTCTTTATGAAAGAGCAACGCATTTATGCTGGTTATGACTTGAACGGAATGGCCCTCAATCAATACCAGGCAGGTAGTTTCTTGGCTCCGATTACCTATGCATCTGACAAGGGAGAAGGCTATCTGAAACTTCTTCAGCAAAATAAATACATTTTCACACAAGATTTACCTTTGGACAACTACTATGATGCAACGATGATTACTATGATTGCTCTAGAGTTGTTCTAGGATGAAAAGAGAGGGCTAGTTTTACTGGCTCTCTTTTTGATAGGATTTTCATCTTTTTTCAAAAAAGGAATTTCATCAGCTTTATGGTATAATGGAAAGAGTAATGGAAAAAAGAGGTAGAGAGATGGATGCGAAATTAAAATACAAGGCAAAGAAGATTAAAATCGTCTTTTTTGATATTGATGATACCTTGCGTACGTCAAAGACAGGTTTTATTCCAGCTACAATTCCCACTGTCTTTAAACAGTTACGTGAAAAAGGAATTTTAACAGGAATTGCCTCTGGTCGTGGCATTTTTGGTGTCGTTCCAGAGATTCGTGAGCTCAAACCTGACTTTTTTGTAACCCTAAATGGGGCCTATATAGAAGATAAAAAAGGTCAGGTCATTTATCAGCATCAGATTGACAAGTCAGATGTTGATGAGTATATCTCTTGGACTAAGCGAGAGGGAATTGAATATGGCTTGGTTGGTAGTCATGACGCCAAACTCTCTACGCGAACAGAACTGATCAGTGAGGCTATTAATCCTATTTATCCAAACTTGGATGTGGATCCAGATTTTCATGAAAAAGCGGACATTTACCAGATGTGGACCTTTGAAGATAAAGGGGATGACTTGCGGTTACCAGATAGTCTCTCTGGTAAACTTCGCATGGTGCGTTGGCATGAACATTCATCTGATATCGTGCCGATTTCAGGATCGAAAGCAACTGGTGTAGCTAAGGTGGTGGAGCATTTAGGCTTGAAACCAGAGAATATTATGGTCTTTGGGGATGGTCTCAATGACATGGAACTCTTTGATTATGCTGGAATCAGTATTGCTATGGGTGTTTCCCATGATAAAATCAAAGAAAAAGCAGATTATATTACAAAAACAGTAGAAGAAGATGGCATTTTTGATGCCTTAGAAGGATTTGGTATGGTAGAAAAAGAATTGCATTTCCCACAAGTAGAAATTGAAACAGTAGAAGGTCCTCTTGCGACCATTAAGACAAATCACGGAGACTTGCGTATCAAGCTCTTCCCTGAGCAGGCTCCTAAAACAGTGGCTAACTTTGTTGCTCTGTCAAAAGACGGTTACTATGATGGTGTGATTTTCCACCGAATTATCAAGGACTTTATGATCCAAGGTGGAGACCCAACTGGTACTGGTATGGGAGGAGAGTCAATCTACGGCGACTCTTTTGAAGATGAATTTTCAGAAGAGCTCTACAATATCCGCGGTGCCCTTTCTATGGCCAATGCGGGTCCAAATACCAATGGTAGCCAGTTCTTTATCGTGCAGAACCAACATTTGCCATACTCTAAGAAAGAGATTGCGCGTGGTGGCTGGCCTGAACCAATCGCTGAGATTTATGCAGAACAAGGTGGAACTCCTCACCTTGACCGTCGCCATACTGTTTTTGGGCAATTGGTAGATGCTGAATCTTTTGCTGTCTTAGATACCATTGCATCTGTTGAGACTGGAGCGATGGATAAACCAGTTGAAGATGTAGTAATTGAAACGATTGAAATTGAGGACTAGGATGAAAATAGGTGATAAGCTAAACGGGCGTATTACAGGAATTCAGCCCTATGGTGCCTTTGTCGAGTTAGAGACAGGGGTGACAGGGCTGATTCACATCTCAGAAATCCGGACGGGATTTATTGAGAATATCTATGATATTTTAAAAATTGGTGATGAAGTTCAAGTACAGGTGGTGGATTTTGACGAATACACTGGAAAAGCTAGTCTTTCTATCCGTACTTTGGAGGAAGAAAAACATCAATTGCCAAGACGGAGACGTTTTTCAAATGATCGTATCAAGCACGGTTTTGCACCACTTGGACGAATGATGCCTGTTTGGACGCGCGAGGCACTAGAGCATTTAAAGAAGAAACCATAAATACAATTATCTAAATCATTTGTAATATTAACATAATTTATTGTAATGAAAGTATGAAAGAAAAACAATTATTAAAACCAGGAGAGCGCATCAACCAGCTCTTTTCGACAGATATTAAGATCATTCAAAATAGAGAGGTGTTTAGCTATTCAGTGGATAGTGTTCTCTTATCACGCTTTCCTCGCTTCCCTAAACGGGGTTTAATTGTGGACTTTTGTGCTGGCAATGGTGCAGTGGGACTTTTTGCTAGTTCACGTACTCAGGCGCAGATAATATCTGTAGAAATTCAGGAGCGTTTGGCGGATATGGCTGAGCGTTCGGTTCAGTTGAATGGCTTGGAAGAGCAGATGCAGGTCATCTGTGATGATTTGAAAAATATGCCAGCCCACATTCAGGGAAGTAAGGTGGATATGATTTTGTGCAATCCTCCTTATTTTAAGGTGGATCCGCATTCTAATCTCAACGAGAGTGAACACTACCTTTTGGCCAGACACGAAATTACGACTAACCTGAAAGAAATTTGCCGTAGTGCTCAGAGCATTCTCAAGTCTAATGGCCGTTTGGCCATGGTCCATCGTCCTGATCGGCTCTTGGATATCCTAGATATGCTTCAACGCCATAATTTGGCACCCAAGCGCCTGCAATTTGTCTATCCTAAACGTGAGAAGGAGGCCAATATGCTCTTAATCGAAGCTATCAAGGATGGATCGACCAGTGGCTTTAAGGTCTTGCCACCGCTCATCGTTCACAATGATGATGGTTCCTATACACCAGAAATTCAAGAGATTTACTATGGATCATAAGGCCTATATGTATGTGGTGGAGTGCCGCGACGGGTCTTACTATACGGGCTATACAACGGATGTGAAGAGGCGCCTTGCCGTTCATAATAGTGGTAAGGGGGCCAAGTATACCCGAGCTCGCTTGCCAGTCAAACTCATCTATGTAGAGGGTTTTGCCAGTAAGGAAGAAGCTATGTCTGCCGAAGCTCTCCTCAAACGCAAGAAACGTCCACAGAAAGAGCGATTTTTATCCGAAAATCAAGAGAAAAATCTAGTCAACCATATTGATGTCTAACGAGGAGTCTTTTGGCTCCTCTTACTTTTGTCAAAAGTGGAAAAAAGTGCTAAAATAAGATGAATAAATTTAAAGAGGTATTATCATGTCTAAGATTCTAGTATTTGGTCACCAAAATCCAGACTCAGATGCCATCGGGTCATCTGTAGCCTTTGCTTATCTTGCAAAAGAGGCGTATGGATTGGACACAGAAGCAGTAGCACTTGGAACTCCTAATGAAGAAACAGCCTTTGTTTTGAACTATTTTGGTGTAGAAGCACCACGCGTCATCACATCTGCTAAAGCAGAAGGTGTGGAGCAAGTCATCTTGACTGACCACAATGAATTCCAACAATCAGTGTCAGACATCGCTGAAGTAGAAGTTTACGGTGTTGTGGACCACCACCGTGTGGCTAACTTTGAAACTGCAAGCCCACTTTACATGCGTTTGGAACCAGTTGGATCAGCTTCATCTATCGTTTACCGCATGTTCAAAGAGCATGGTGTAGCAGTTCCTAAAGAAATCGCAGGTTTGATGCTTTCAGGTTTGATTTCAGATACCCTTCTTTTGAAATCACCAACAACACACCCATCTGACAAAGTCATTGCTCCTGAATTGGCTGAATTAGCTGGTGTCAACTTGGAAGAGTACGGTCTTGCTATGCTCAAGGCTGGTACAAACTTGGCTAGTAAATCTGCTGAAGAATTGATTGATATCGATGCTAAGACTTTTGAACTCAACGGAAATAAGGTTCGTGTTGCCCAAGTGAATACAGTTGATATTGCTGAAGTCTTGGAACGCCAAGCTGAAATCGAAGCGGCAATGCAAGCGGCTAATGCAGCAAACGGCTACTCTGACTTTGTCTTGATGATTACAGATATCGTTAACTCAAACTCAGAAATTTTGGCTCTTGGATCAAACATGGACAAGGTCGAAGCAGCCTTCAACTTTAAACTTGAAAATAACCATGCCTTCCTTCCAGGTGCTGTTTCACGTAAGAAACAAGTGGTGCCTCAGTTGACTGAAAGCTTTAATGATTAAAATTTTGGGTATTATTTCAAAATAGAAAACAGTGTTTTCCATATAGCTAAAGGGGTTTCGGCTCCTTTTTTTCTAGGAGAGAAAGATGTTAGAAAATGGCGATTTGATTTTTGTGAGAGAAGATACAGAAATGGGGCAGGCTATCCAGGCTTCTACAGGTAACTACAGTCACGTGGCTATCTTTTTGGACGGTTTTGTTTATCATGCAACTGGTGAGGTTGGTGTTATCTGTCAAGAACCGGCTGAATTTTTTGAACCGACTCATCTTTACGACCTTTATGTCTATCCAGAGCTGGAAGCTGACTTGGTGAAGGAGAGAGCTAGCAAACATTTAGGCGCACCCTATAATGCCTCTTTTTATCCGGATGGGAATGGCTTTTATTGCTCCCAGTATATCGCAGAAATCCTGCCTATTTTTGAGACTATTCCGATGCAATTTGGGGACGGGGAGCAGGAGATTAGTGATTTCTGGAATGAATACTATAGAGAACTAGGAATAGCTGTGCCTCTGAACCAGCCAGGGACCAATCCTAGTCAGTTAGCGGCATCCCCTCTTTTAAAATGTAAAGAAAGGAACCTTCATGATTCAGATTTTTAATCCTTCTCGTTTGACTCGACAACCATTTTTTATAGATTTGGTTGACTATCTGGACCAGCATGACGATGTGATTCTACGAGAAATCAAGGCCCAGTTTCCAGATGTATCAGTTGATAAGCTTATGGAAGAGTATATAAAGGCAGGCTTGATTCTAAGGGAAAATAAACGTTATTCGCTCAATCTCCCTTTTTTAGAATCTACGGATGATTTAGCCCTTGATCAAGAGATTTTTGTCAGAGAGGACAGTCCAGTCTATCAAGGCTTGCTGGAGAAGACTTTTGAGACGGAATTGCGCAATCAAACCAATGCAGCCATTTTAATCGAACATACGGACTTTGCAAGGCAAAAAATGACCTTGTCTAATTATTTTTATAAAGTTAAGAACCAGTATCCACTGACAGAAGATCAGCAGAAACTCTATGATATTTTAGGAGATGTTAACCCTGAGTATGCCCTCAAATATATGACGACTTTTTTGTTAAAATTCCTCAAAAAAGACCAACTGATGCAGAAACGCCGTGATATCTTTGTGGATAGTTTGGTCATCCTAGGCTATATTGTGCAAAATGAAGCTGGAAAGTATGAGTTGGCTGTTGATTTCGACAAGGAGCGGTTGACTTTCTATTTACCTTAATTGCTTCATTTTGAGCAGATTGTTTGACTTTGCTAAAGAATAAGCATAAACTGAATGCAAGCGATAACGTTTATCGTATTAAAAGCAAAGGAGACAGAGCTATGTCACTTGAAAATAAATTGGATCAAGCAACTGGTGCTATCAAAGAAGGATTTGGTAAAGTTACTGGCGATAGCAAGACAGAAGCAGAAGGTACTGTAGAAAAAACAGTTGCGAAAGCAAAAGAAGTAGTTGAAGATGCTAAAGGTGCTGTAGAAGGTGCCGTTGAAGGTCTTAAAAACTCATTTAAGAAAGAAGACTAAAAAATCAAGGGAAATATTCCCTTGATTTTTTTATAGATAACGTTCTGCGATGGCCGCATCCCCAGGATAGTCTTCTTTCTTTCCTTGGACGATCTGGTAGCAATCGGCTCCCTTACCTGCAATAATTACGGCATCAAGTTCTTGATTTGTGATGGCCATCGCTGCCTTGATGGCTTGTTCACGATCGGCAATTTTTTCAACAGGACGACTGATATAGCTACTGATTTCCTCTGCAATGGCCATTGGATCTTCATAGTTGGGGTCATCCGCAGTTAGAAAGACTTGAATCTCAGGATGTTGATTGAGGAGGAGGCCAAAGTCTTTGCGGCGACTTTCACCCTTGTTTCCAGTCGAACCGAGAACTAGAGCAAGCTTTCCAGTTTGATGGGTTTCAACAACAGAAATCAGTTTTTTCAGACTGTCACCATTGTGGGCGTAGTCAATGAAGACCTTGGCACCATTTTTTTGGGTGAGAACTTCCATACGTCCAGGAACGCGAGTTGCAGCGATTCCTTTTTTGATGTCCTCCAGACTGGCTCCGAGACGAAGGCAGGCAAGTCCTGCAGCAACTGCATTTTCTTGGTTAAAGTGGCCGATGAGTTGGATATCATAATCACCAGCGAGTTTACCAGTAGCTGAAAAGCTAAAGGCTTTGGAATTCTTAATTTGGTTGCTCGAATGACTACCATAGAAGTCATGTTCTTGATTTTCTACTTGTTCTCTCAGTACAGAAAAGTGGTCCATGTCGCTGTTAATGACAACTGCTCGGCTATTTTTCATCAAGAGACGTTTGTGGTAGAAGTAATCTTCAAAGCTAGGATGCTCAATCGGTCCGATATGGTCAGGAGTGATATTGAGAAAGACACCTACATCAAAGGTCAGGCCATAGACTCGATGAACAAGATAGGCTTGGCTAGAGACTTCCATTACAAGATGGGTTCTTCCATTCTTAACAGCCTGAGCCATCATGTCGAAAAGATCGATATTTTCAGGCGTTGAGAAGGAAGATTTAAAGAAGGTCTTGCCATCTAGAGTTGTATTCATAGTTGACAAGAGAGCTGTTGGGTAGCGTTGAGATAGGATGTGGTAAGCAAAGTAAGCAGATGTTGTCTTTCCTTTTGTCCCTGTGAAAGCAAGAATTTTTAGTTTCTCTTGCGGATTACCATAAAATTCCATCGCAATCAAACTCATGGCTTTCTTGATATCGTTCACAACGATGACAGGGATACCGACTTCGTAGTCCTTTTCGGCAACATACCAGGCTAAGCCCTGAGTTATAGCAGAAAGAAGGTATTCTTTTTTAAAGGCAGCGCCTTTTGCAAAAAAAAGAGTCCCTTCTTTTACTTTTCGGCTGTCGTAACTGATGCTGTCAAAAACAACTTCACTGTAGTTGTAGTGGTAGTGTCCTTGGCCGATAATCTCGCGGAAGAGATCATCTTTCTTTAATATATCTAATACGGTTTCAATCTTTATCATACTTTCTATTGTAAACCGAAAGTCTGAATTTTACAAGTAACAAGGAAAAGTTTATAATGGAGGATGAGGAAAATTTCCTAGTTATCAAAATTGAATGAGGAAGCTATGTCTAACGAAAACAATCACCAGCAAGCCCAGATGTTGCGAGGGACTGCTTGGCTAACAGCTAGTAACTTTATTAGTCGCCTCCTTGGGGCTATCTACATTATTCCCTGGTATATCTGGATGGGAACCTATGCAGCCAAGGCAAATGGTCTCTTTACCATGGGCTACAATATTTACGCCTGGTTCTTGCTGATTTCGACGGCGGGTATCCCAGTTGCGGTCGCCAAACAAGTGGCTAAGTACAATACCATGCGAGAAGAAGAGCACAGCTTTGCCTTGATTCGGAGTTTCCTAAGCTTTATGACGGGCTTGGGTCTAGTCTTTGCCTTAGCCTTGTATCTCTTTTCTCCCTGGTTAGCAGATTTGTCAGGTGTGGGGAAAGATCTGATTCCCATCATGCAGAGCTTGGCTTGGGCGGTCTTGATTTTCCCATCTATGAGTGTCATCCGAGGTTTCTTCCAAGGGATGAATAACCTCAAACCCTATGCTATGAGTCAAATCGCCGAGCAGGTAATTCGTGTTATCTGGATGTTGTTGGCGACCTTCTTCATTATGAAGATGGGGTCTGGTGACTACTTATCAGCCGTTACCCAATCGACCTTTGCGGCCTTTGTGGGGATGGTAGCAAGTTTTGCAGTTTTGATTTATTTCCTTGCCCAAGAAGGTTTGCTTAAAAGAGTCTTTGAAACACGGGATAAAATCAATAGTAAGCGACTCTTAGTCGATACCATCAAGGAAGCCATTCCCTTTATCCTGACAGGATCAGCCATTCAACTCTTTCAAATCTTAGACCAGATGACCTTTATTAATAGTATGAAGTGGTTTACCAACTACAGTAATGAAGACTTGGTTGTCATGTTTTCTTATTTCTCTGCCAATCCTAATAAAATTACTATGATTTTAATCTCTGTAGGGGTTTCGATTGGGAGTGTTGGTTTGCCACTGTTGACGGAAAACTATGTAAAAGGCGACTTGCGGGCAGCGGCTCGCTTAGTCCAAGATAGCCTCACCATGCTCTTCTTATTCTTGCTACCAGCAACGGTTGGGGTTGTTATGGTAGGAGAACCGCTCTACACAGTCTTTTACGGTAAGCCAGATAGTCTGGCCATGGGCTTGTTTGTCTTTGCAGTTTTGCAGTCTACTATCCTAGGCTTGTATATGGTCTTGTCTCCTATGCTTCAGGCCATGTTCCGCAACCGCAAGGCAGTTCTTTATTTTGTCTATGGTTCCATTGCTAAGATCGTCTTGCAATTGCCAACCATTGCTATTTTCCACAGCTACGGTCCCTTGATTTCAACGACTATCGGCTTGATTATTCCAAATGTCTTGATGTACCGAGACATCTGCCAGGTAACGGGTGCTCGTCGAAAGATAATCTTGAAGCGAACCATTTTGATTACCATCTTGACCCTTGTCATGTTTATCCTAGTTGGCTTCTTGCAGTGGCTGCTCGGTTTTGTCTTCCAGCCAAGTGGACGTTTCTGGAGTTTCCTTTATGTGGCTCTCATCGGGGGACTTGGGGGAGGTCTTTATGGTTTGATGAGCCTACGAACTCGACTCTTAGACAAGATAATCGGCAAAGCTCAAGCAGACAGACTACGTACACGATTGAAAATCTCGTAAAAAGATTTATAAATAAAAGTAATAAATTTAACCTTTCTTTAACAGAAAGGTTTTTATACTACATTTTCCTTAAAAAAAGAGAACTTTTTCTAAAAATAGGAGCAAAAAATATGCTTTTTTAAGTTTTTCTTCAGAAATCACTTGACTAAATAAAACCAAAGCTGTATAATAAGACAAAACTTTTAAACAGGAGGTTCTGGAAATGAAAAAGTCTAAGGCCAAGTATCTGACACTTGCAAGTGTCGTGTTAAGCGCTGGTATTCTACTGAGTGCATGTGGAAATTCAAGTAGCGCTACTAAAACATATAACTATGTTTATTCGAGCGATCCATCCAGTTTGAACTATCTCGCAGAAAACCGCGCAACAACCAACGACATCGTGACCAATTTGGTGGATGGGTTGATGGAAAATGACCAATACGGTAACTATGTTCCATCATTGGCAGAAGATTGGACTGTTTCTCAGGACGGTTTGACCTATACCTACAAATTGCGTAAGGATGCAAAATGGTATACTTATGAGGGTGAAGAATATGCCCCTGTAACGGCTCAAGACTTTGTGACAGGTTTGAAATACGCTGCTGATAAAAAATCCGAAGCCTTGTACCTGGTTCAAGACTCTGTAGCAGGTTTGGATGACTATATCAACGGGAAAACAACTGACTTTTCAACTGTCGGTGTTAAAGCAATTGACGACCAAACAGTTCAGTACACTTTGACACGTCCAGAACCTTATTGGAATTCTAAAACAACTTCAAACATTCTCTTCCCTGTCAATGCAGACTTCCTGAAATCAAAAGGGGATGATTTTGGTAAGGTAGATCCATCTAGCATTTTGTATAGTGGACCTTTCTTGATGAAATCTTTTGTTTCAAAATCTGTTATCGAATACAAGAAAAATCCAAATTACTGGGACGCTAAAAATGTCTTTGTGGATGATGTGAAATTGACTTACTATGACGGTAGTGACCAGGATGCCCTAGCTCGTAACTTCGTAGAAGGAGTCTACAGCTACGCACGTCTCTATCCAAATAGCTCAAGCTTTGAAGGAATTAAAGAGAAGAACAAGGATAACATCATCTATAGTATGCAAAATGCAACTTCTTATTACTTGAACTTCAACTTGGACAGAAAATCTTATAATTTCACTTCTAAATCCTCAGATATCGAAAAGAAATCAACCCAAGAAGCAGTTCTGAATAAAAACTTCCGTCAAGCCTTCAACTATGCTTATAACCGTACAGCCTATGGAGCACAATCTCAAGGGGAGGACGGAGCAACAAAGATTATTCGTAACTTGGTTGTACCTCCAACATTTGTAAGTATCAACGGAAAAGACTTTGGCGATGTTGTTTCAGAAAAGATGGTCAACTATGGCCAAGAATGGCAAGGAATCAACTTTGCAGATGCGCAAGATCCATACTACAATCCTGATAAGGCCAAGGCTAAATTTGCAGAAGCTAAGAAAGAATTGGAAGCTAAGGGTGTGCAATTTCCAATCCACTTGGATGTAACAGTTGACCAATCAGCTAAAAAAGGTGTACTTGAAGCAAGTTCTTTGAAACAATCCATCGAATCTGTTCTAGGAGCTGAGAATGTGGTTATCGATATCCAACAGCTATCAACAGATGACTTTGACAACTCTAGCTACCTAGCTCAAACTGCAGCTCAAAAAGACTTTGATATCTATAATGGCGGTTGGAGTGCGGACTACTTGGATCCATCAAGCTATCTTGATATCTTAAATGTCAATAACGGTGGTATGTTGCAAAACATTGGTCTAGAACCAGGTGAGGTCAATGACAAGGCTAAGGCAGTTGGTCTGGATACTTACACTCAAATGTTAGAAGAAGCGAACAAGGAGCAAGAACCAGCAAAACGTTATGAAAAATATGCTGAAATTCAAGCTTGGCTCGTTGATAGCGCCCTTGCTATTCCAAACGTTTCTCAGGGTGGAACACCGACCTTGAGAAAGACAGTTCCATTCTCATCACCATTCTCACAAGCTGGAAATAAGGGTGTCGAATCATACAAGTATCTCAAGTTACAAGATAAGACTGTAACGGCTGATGAGTATGAAAAAGCTAAAGAAAAATGGCAGAAAGAAAAAGAAGAATCAAATAAAAAAGCGCAAGAAGAACTGGCAAAACACGTTAAATAACCAGTCTATTCAACAGGAAAAACGATAGTTTCTTAAGGAACTATCGTTTTTATATAGTTTGAAACTATAGCTAGCTCTTGAAAACAAGAAAATGAGTTAGTGAAAATAAGTGGTACAATAGTTACTATAGATTTGGAGGTATTGTATGAGCAAAGAACTACACATCAACACAATTTTGGCCCAGGCAGGGATCAAGTCAGATGAGGCAACAGGTGCCTTGGTGACGCCGCTTCATTTTTCAACCACTTATCAGCATCCAGAGTTCGGTCAGTCTACGGGATTTGACTATACTCGGACTAAAAACCCAACTCGCAGTAAGGCGGAGGAAGTCTTGGCGGCAATCGAATCAGCAGATTATGCCCTAGCGACAAGCTCAGGTATGGCTGCGATTGTACTGGCCTTTAGTGTCTTTCCGGTAGGAAGTAAAGTCTTGGCTGTGAGAGATCTTTATGGGGGTTCTTTCCGTTGGTTTAACCAAGTCGAGCAAGAAGGCCGTTTCCATTTTACCTATGCCAATACAGAAGAAGAGTTGGTTGATGAGTTAGAGAAAGATGTGGATGTTCTCTATATCGAAACACCAACTAATCCCTTGATGTTGGAATTTGATATTGCCAAACTAGCCAAACTGGCTCATGCCAAGGGTGCCAAGGTAGTGGTGGACAATACCTTCTACAGTCCGATTTACCAACGTCCGATTGAAGATGGTGCGGATATCGTTCTTCATTCAGCCACCAAGTATCTAGCAGGGCACAATGATGTCTTAGCTGGGGTGGTTGTGACTAATAGTTTAGAACTATATGAGCAACTTTTCTACAATTTGAATACGACTGGTGCGGTCTTGTCACCATTTGATAGTTATCAGTTGATTCGCGGTCTTAAAACTCTACCTCTTCGTATGGAGCGTTCTACAGCCAATGCTCAAGAAGTGGTTGCCTTTTTGAAGGCTTCACCTGCTGTCAAGGAAGTTCTCTATACTGGACGTGGGGGTATGATTTCCTTTAAAGTAGTGGATGAAAAGCGTATTCCTCATATTTTAAATAGCTTGAAGGTCTTCTCATTTGCAGAAAGTTTGGGTGGGGTAGAGAGTCTGATCACCTATCCGACAACTCAGACTCATGCGGATATTCCAGCAGAAGTGCGCCATTCCTATGGCTTAACAGATGACCTCTTGCGCTTGTCAATCGGGATTGAAGATGCTAGAGATTTGATTGCGGACTTGCGCCAAGCTTTGGAAGGTTAAGATAGATATGGGAAAATATGATTTTACAAGCCTGCCCAATCGTTTTGGACACCATACCTATAAATGGAAAGAAGCGGAAGTTGATCGCGAAGTTCTACCAGCCTGGATAGCAGATATGGACTTTGTGGTTTTGCCTGAGGTTCGACAAGCTGTACAAGCCTACGCAGATCAGTTGGTCTATGGCTATACTTATGCTAGCGATGCTTTGATTGAATCGGTTCAGGACTGGGAAGCCAGTCAACACGGTTATCACTTTGACAAAGAGGCTCTTGTCTTTATCGAGGGAGTGGTACCGGCCATCTCAACAGCTATTCAAGCCTTTACAAAAGAAGGAGAGGCTGTTCTGATTAACACACCGGTCTATCCACCTTTTGCCCGCAGTGTCAAACTGAACAATCGCAGATTGATTACCAATTCTTTGGTGGAAAAGGATGGGCTGTTTGGGATTGACTTTGACCAGTTGGAGAAGGAATTGGTGGAAGAGGATGTGAAGCTTTATATCCTTTGCAATCCTCACAATCCTGGTGGACGTGTTTGGGAAAAGGAAGTGTTAGAAAAGATTGGGCATCTCTGCCAAAAACACGGTGTTTTGTTGGTTTCAGATGAGATTCATCAAGATTTGGCCCTCTTTGGTCACAAACACCAGTCTTTCAACACCATTGATCCTGCTTTTAAAGACTTTGCCCTTATTTTGAGTAGTGCCACTAAAACATTTAATATTGCTGGGACCAAAAATTCCTATGCAGTTATTGAAAATCAAAAGCTTCGTGTGGCTTTCCAAAAACGGCAGTTGGCCAATAACCAACATGAAATCTCAGGCTTGGGGTATTTGGCAACAGAAGCTGCCTACCGTTATGGTAAGGACTGGTTAGAAGAGTTAAAAGAAGTCATCGAGGACCACATTAACTATGTAGTGGATGTTTTGGGCAACGAAACCAATATTAAGGTCATGAAACCGCAAGGTACCTACTTGATCTGGCTTGATTTTTCAGCCTATGACCTAACGGATGACCGCTTGCAAGAGCTTTTGAAGAATGAAGCCAAGGTTATCTTGAACCGAGGTTTGGACTTTGGGGAGGAGGGAGCTCTTCATGCCCGCCTCAATGTGGCTATGCCGAAGTCAGTACTGGAAGAGGTTTGCCAACGCATCGTGACTACTTTTGCTACACTTTAAAAATCCAGCCTTCTAGGAGAAAAGTCTTCCTAGAAGGCTATTTTCATAGGGGAAAATGTGGTATAATGAAAAGATAAGATAAAGGGGTAACTATGGCTAAATTGATTCCAGGAAAGTTGCGCATGGAGGGTGTTACTCTCTATGAAACGGGCAACATTGAGATTATCAAGGAAAAAGGGAATCGCCTCTATACTCGTGTGGCGGGAGAAGACTTGCGCTACAGTTTAGAGGATGATCTTGTTTTTTGTGCTTGTGATTTTTTCCAAAAAAGAGGTTACTGTGTTCACCTAGCGGCTCTCGAGCATTATCTGAAGAACGACGAAGAAGGCCAGGTAATTTTACAAGCCTTAGAAAAAGGACATGAAGAGCAAGAAGAGGTCGAAACCAAGGTTAGTTTTGGCGGTAGTTTTTTGGAGCGTATCCAACCTCAGAAAAGAGAAAAAATCTACACTTTGTCGGCTCAAGGTCAGGTAGAGGCTGGAACCAATCGCCTCCTTTGGACTCTCCGAATCGGTTTAGTTGATAGTCAAAAATATTATGTCATTCGTGACATCCCACTCTTTTTGAAGGTCTTAGTCCATCGAAAGCCATATATGATTGGGAAACACTATGAAAATGACTTGTCTTGGGAGGCTTTTGATACAGCTAGTCAAGAAGTTCTTACTTTTTTATGTGGCTTGATTGAGGAGGGACTGAGTCAAGACCTCTTTTTCCCCAATCAAGGTCGTCACCTCTTTTTCCCTCTGACCTTTTTTGAGCAGGGAGTGGAGTTGCTGATGAACTTGGAAGATTTTCATTTTGAACACCAGATCGATAGTTATGAAAATCTTCTCTTTCACGATTTAACTCCCGATGCGGAACTCTTCTCTTTTTCCGTGCAGGAGTATCCCGATTATTTTGAGATGGAGATCTCTGAGACTGAGCGAGTCAACGTATTCTATGGAGGAGCGGTTCTCTTTCGTAAGGGGAATCTTTATCTCTTAAATCCTAAACAAATCAGCCTACTAAAGGAAATCAAGGAGCTTCCTAAGGAGGAAAGAGGGAGAAAATGCCTCCGGTTTGACAACAGTGATCGTGACCGCCTAGCCGCCTGTCTGCCTTTATTTGGACAGTTAGGAACAGTTTCTGCTCCTGAGCGCTTGCAAATCAGACCCTTTTCACCAATCTTTTACTTTGATAGGGAGGATGACGGCCGCATCCGCTTGAATATCCAGTTTGACTATGGAGATGTTAAGGTGACTAGTCGCCAACAGCTGGAACAATTACCATTTTCAAGTGATGCTGTCTTGGAAAACCAACTATTTCAAGTCTGTTTAGGGGCTGGTTTTGAGGCTGATTTTCAGTCTTGGAGACAGGCTTTGAAGCCAGAGGCAATTTATTCTTTCTTTCACCATACGATTCCAGCTTTTGAGAAATTGGGTCAGGTTTTCTTGTCTGATGAGATGAATCAGCTCTACAGCGTCCAAGCTCCTCAGGTTCAGATTGAGTCCAAGGGAGGACTGTTGGAAATTCAATTTGATTTCCAAGGGATTGCCCAAGAAGAGATTGATCAAGCTCTTAAAGCCCTGACCAGCAATCAGGATTTCTATATTAGCTCTTCTGATCAAGTGTACTTTTTTGATGAGGAAACCAAGCAGATTCGTCAAAATTTGCAGGAGCTGGGGGTTGAGCTAAAAGATGGTTCTTTCCAAGCGCGAAAATCTCTGGCTTATAGCCTTTCTCAGCTTTTTGAAGGTCGAGATCGGATCTCTTTCTCGGAAGAATTTCAGCATTTAGCTCATGATTTGACTCATCCAGAGGATTTTCCTTTGGGAGATATACGGGTGCAGGCGAGTTTGAGAGACTATCAGGAAAAGGGAGTCCGTTGGCTCCAGATGCTTCATCACTATGGCTTTGGTGGCATCCTGGCAGATGATATGGGACTGGGAAAAACACTGCAAACCATCGCTTTTTTGACCAGTCAGGTGACAGAAGATAGTCGGGTCTTGATTTTGGCTCCGTCAGGTTTGATCTACAATTGGGCAGATGAATTCAGGAAATTTGCCCCACAGTTGGATTTGGCTGTCGTTCATGGTTTGAAAGCGAATCGAGAAGCAATTCTTTCTGAAAATCACCAAATCTATGTGACTAGCTATGCCACCTTTCGTCAAGACAGCGAGCTTTATCAAGAGATGGCTTTTGATTTTCTCTTCTTAGATGAAGCCCAGGTCATGAAAAATGCCCAAACCAAGATTGCTCAGAGTTTGCGCCAGTTTGTGGTGCCAGCAGTCTTTGCTTTGTCAGGTACGCCCATCGAAAACCATTTAGGAGAGTTGTGGTCTATCTTTCAAATTGTGCTTCCAGGACTCTTACCAAGTAAAAAGGAGTTTATGAAATTACCGGCTGACCGAGTCGCGCAGTTTATCAAGCCTTTCGTCATGAGGCGTAAGAAAGAAGAAGTTCTTACAGAACTACCTGACCTGATCGAAGTCGTCTATAAAAATGAACTGGAAGACCAGCAGAAGGCCATCTATTTGGCCCAGTTGCAACAGATGCGAGAGCGTCTAGCGCAAGTGACAGATCAAGAATTCCAGAGAAGTCGCGTAGAAATCTTATCTGGTCTCATGCGTTTACGTCAAATCTGCGATACGCCAGCTCTCTTTATGGATGATTATCAGGGTGCCAGCGGTAAACTCGATAGTCTCCGAGATTTATTGCTACAAGTGGCAGATGGTGGCCATCGGGTCTTGATTTTCTCACAATTCAAAGGAATGTTGGAAAAAATTGAGCAAGAACTTCCAGACTTGGGCTTGACCTCCTTCAAAATCACAGGTTCAACTCCTGCTCATGACAGACAGGAGATGACCAAGGCCTTTAACCAAGGGGAGAGAGATGCCTTTCTCATCTCCCTTAAGGCGGGTGGTGTTGGTCTCAATCTAACGGGAGCTGATACGGTTATTTTGGTTGACCTTTGGTGGAATCCTGCTGTCGAAGCCCAGGCTATCGGACGAGCCCACCGCATGGGGCAGGAGCAGATGGTCGAGGTCTATCGTTTGATTACCAAGGGAACCATTGAAGAAAAGATCCAAGAACTTCAAGAACAAAAGAAACATTTGGTTTCCCAAGTTTTAGATGGTACGGAGTCGCGTGCGAGTCTCAGTCTGGCAGAAATTCGTGAAATTTTGGGGATTTCTGAAGCCAGCACTTGAAAAATCAAGACAATACGCTATAATGAAGTGTTGAAAGGAAATACAAAATGAAACAAGATCGATTTCCATTGGTGTCAGATGATGAGATCATGCTGACCAAAATGCCAGTCATGGACTTGTACGATGAGTCAGACTTTATTAGCAATATCAAAGGTGATTACCGCGATAAGAACCATTTGGAATGGTCTCCTATCAATGAGGAAGAAACCGTAGTTTCTCCAGTGGTTAATAAGGAGTCAAAGCCAAGTCCAGAACCTAAAAAAGTTGAAAAAACCTATGCTGAATTGGCTCGAGAAGAGGCGCGTGCGGACTTAAAGAAGAAACGTTCAGCCAAGTATTTGACTCAGGATGTTAGTCATACTAGACGACACAATGGTTCAACACTTGTTCGTCAAGGAAACCAACCAACAGCACCATTTCAAAAGGAAAATCCAGGTGAGTTTGCCAAATTTAGTAAAAACTTGAGCCAGTCTCACTATATCTTAGCTGAGGGTGTTGGCCAAGTGGCGAGTCCAACTCCGAAAAACCAAACGGACAAAGCTAAAAAGAACAACTATGATTTTCTAAAGAAGAGTCAAATCTATAATAAAAAGAATAAGCAAACGGAACAGGAACGTCAGGTTGCCCAAGAGTTGAATCTGACAAGAATTACTGAGTAGGGGAGAAAAGCATGTCAAAAACATATCATTTTATTGGAATCAAGGGATCAGGGATGAGTGCCCTAGCTTTGATGTTGCACCAAATGGGACACAAGGTTCAAGGTTCAGACGTTGAAAAATACTACTTTACTCAACGTGGACTAGAGCAGGCAGGGATTGCGATTCTTCCTTTTGATGAAAAGAACCTACAAGGTGATGTGGAGATTATCGCGGGGAATGCCTTCCGTCCAGATAACAACGTTGAAATCGCCTATGCAGATCAAAACGGTATCAGCTACAAACGTTACCATGAATTCCTAGGTAGCTTTATGCGCGATTTTGTCAGCATGGGAGTGGCAGGAGCTCATGGCAAAACTTCAACAACAGGTATGCTGTCTCACGTCTTGTCTCATATCACAGACACCAGCTTCTTGATCGGTGACGGGACAGGTCGTGGTTCAGCTAATGCTAAGTATTTTGTTTTTGAATCTGACGAATATGAGCGTCATTTCATGCCTTACCACCCAGAATACTCTATTATCACCAATATTGACTTTGACCATCCAGACTACTTTACTAGTCTAGAGGATGTTTTCAACGCCTTTAATGACTATGCCAAACAAATTACTAAAGGTTTATTCGTCTACGGTGAGGATGCTGAGTTGCGTAAGATTACAGCCAATGCTCCAATCTATTACTATGGCTTTGATGCTGAGGGAAATGACTTTGTAGCTAGCGACCTTCTACGTTCTACAACTGGTTCGACCTTCACAGTTCATTTCCGCGGACAAGAGTTGGGTCAATTCCACATTCCAACCTTTGGTCGTCACAATATTATGAATGCGACAGCCGTTATTGGTTTACTTTATACAGCAGGGTTTGACTTGAACTTGGTACGTGAACACTTGAAAACATTTGCTGGTGTCAAGCGTCGTTTCACTGAAAAGGTTGTCAATGGCACCATTATTATTGATGATTTCGCCCACCATCCAACGGAAATCATTGCGACCTTAGATGCGGCTCGTCAGAAATACCCAAGCAAGGAAATTGTTGCAATCTTCCAACCACACACTTTTACTAGAACCATTGCCCTATTGGACGATTTTGCTAAAGCTTTGAGCCAGGCAGATGCTGTTTACTTGGCGAAAATCTATGGATCAGCCCGTGAGGTGGACCATGGTGACGTCAAGGTAGAAGACCTAGCAGATAAAATTAAGAAGAAAAGCCAAGTCATCACAGTTGAAAATGTATCACCACTCCTTGAGCATGATAATGCAGTCTATGTCTTTATGGGAGCAGGAGACATCCAAACCTATGAGTACTCATTTGAACGTCTTTTGTCTAATTTGACAAGTAACGTCCAATAAGAAAAAAGAATGGAAATTCCAATCACCATGGGACGGGCTACATTATCGGATTTAGAAGAAATTGTAGCAATTGAAGAATCTTGTTTATCCTCAGAAGAAATAGTGAGCTACGAGTTTTTAGAAGAGAGTATCCGTAAGATTGCGGATACCTTTCTTGTAGCTAGAGATGAAAACCAGCTCCTAGGCTATGTTTTAGGAGAGTCTCAGTCTCTCCATCCCACATGGATAGAAATAAGATCATTAGCTATTCATCCTGACCATCGCGGGCAAGGCTTGGGGACCCTTCTTCTTGCTAACTTGAAACAAGTGGAGGTGGAAGGAGGGTATGAGTATCTTCGCTTGACTTGTCCTGATGACTTGCTCTCTTATTTTGAGATGAATGGTTTTGTTGAGGAAGAAGTACCAGAAGCTTCATGCGCAAGATTTTCGGGATGGAATCTGATTTGGGCCAATCCTTTTTATCAGGAGGAAGTATGAAAATCAGACAAGCAAGATTTTCGGATTTAGATCAAATTTTAGAGATAGAGCTGGAGAATTTCTCCCTTGAAGAAGCGATTCCTCGTTCGGTCTTTGAGGCGCACTTACGTGAAATTCAGACCAGTTTTCTCGTAGCTGAAAAGGAGGGACGTATCCTTGGGTATATTGAAGGTCCAGTCGTCCCACATCGTCATCTACAAGATCAATCTTTTACAGAAGAAATAAAAGACTATAGCCATCGACCTGGAGGTTATATCTCTGTGACCTGTCTCTCCATAGCTAAGGAGGCACAAGCCTTGGGCGTGGGGAAGAGACTGTTAAGGACTCTGAAAGAAGTCGCTTTAGAACATGAACGAGAAGGTATCAATTTGACCTGTCATGACTATCTCATCCCTTATTATGAAAAACATGGATTTGTGAATGAAGGAGTATCCCAGTCAAGCTTTGCGGGTGAAAGTTGGTATGATATGGTTTGGCAACCTTAAAAAATGAGAATCAAAGCTATAGAAATGGATGTTTTGTTGCTTTTCTGTAACTTTTAAGATATAATATTATGGATTGTCAACAAGGAGGTAATGCTTTTGACTGAAAAATCAAGAGAAGAAGAAAAATTAAGCTTTAAAGAGCAGATTCTACGTGATTTAGAGAGAGTAAAAGAACAAGATAGAAGAGAGAAAGAAGTAGACATTCCAAATCTAACAGCTTCATCATCTCAAGTTAGTTCAGTAACTCCTGTAAATCCTGAATCGGATGCTTCAACAGAAGAGTTGATGGCTGATTCCCTATCTGTTGTCGATAAAATTCTAAAGAATGCGCCGAGCGTTCCTCCACTTTCGAGTGCTGAAGCTGATAAAACGGATGAAAAAGAAGAGAAAGAGATTAGACAGCCTGTCATTGACAAGATTGAAGTTGTAGAATCTGAAGAACCTCTAGTAGAACCGATTCATCTAGCTGAAGAACCTGTAGTGGAGTCCGTTCAACCTAAGGTAGAACCAGTTGAACTTGAACCTGAAGAAAAAGAATTTAACGATACTCCGACCAAGATAGATGTGACTTATAAGACAGAAGAGGCCAATACATCAGTTCCTTCTTCTGAGAATAAAGCTGAAGCGCTAGTTTCAACTGGATCCTCAGACAGATTAACGGAGGAACCACGTCGTAACCGTCGCCGTAAAGGTAAAAAACCAACCAAGAAAAAGAAGAAATCAAAGGCCAAAGGTTTCCTAGTAACCTTTTTAGTTCTCTTGGTGCTTGTGGCTGCTGGTGGATACTTTGGGTACGGTTATGTTCAAGACTCTTTGAAACCTGTTGATGCGAGCTCTAAGGAGTATGTGACAGTTCAAATTCCAGAAGGATCAAATGTGCAACAAATTGGGAGCACTTTGGAAAAATCTGGTTTGGTCAAACATGGACTTATCTTTAGTATTTATGCTAAGTATAAGGGTTCAGATTTGAAGTCAGGTTATTACAATTTGAAGAAGAGCATGAGTACGGATGACTTGATTCAAGAATTGCAAAAAGGTGGAACTCCTGAACCTCAAGAACCAGTGCTTGCGAACTTAACTATTCCGGAAGGTTATACCTTAGAGCAAATTGCTCAGACAGTAGGTCAACTCCAAGGTGATTTTAAAGAACCTCTTACAGCGGATGCTTTCATGGCAAAAGCTCAAGATGAAACCTTCATCTCCCAACTAGTAGCCAAGTATCCAAACCTTCTTGGAAGTCTCCCAACAAAAGACAGTGGCGTTCGTTATCGCCTTGAAGGTTACCTTTTCCCAGCAACCTACACTATCAAAGACAGCACCACAGTTGAAAGCTTGATTGATGATATGTTAGCAGCTATGGACAAGGCCATGTCACCGTATTACACTACGATCAAAGAAAAGAATCTGACAGTTAATGAATTGCTCAGTATTGCTTCTCTTGTCGAAAAAGAAGGGGCTAAGACCGAAGATCGTAAATTGATTGCGGGAGTCTTCTATAACCGCTTGAATCTTGGTATGCCACTTCAAAGCAACATTGCTATCTTGTATGCTGAAGGAAAACTTGGCCAAAAGATT
Organism: Streptococcus oralis; assembly: GCF_018448765.2. Classification (GTDB taxonomy): domain Bacteria; phylum Bacillota; class Bacilli; order Lactobacillales; family Streptococcaceae; genus Streptococcus; species Streptococcus oralis_BM. The sequence goes on along the minus strand of NZ_JAHCMC020000001.1, from coordinate 1,275,260 downwards.
AGCTTGGCTGATGATACTGCAATTGATACTACGATTGATTCACCTTATAATGTTTATACACACCTTGGCCTCATGCCTGGACCGGTTGATAGTCCAAGCCTCGATGCGATTGAAGCAAGTGTAAATCAGACAAAGAGTGAGTACTTGTATTTTGTAGCTAATGTTGAAGACGGTAAAGTATACTTTGCAACGACAAAAGAAGAGCATGACCAAAACGTTGCAGAACATATCAATAGTAAATTAACACAATCAAGTAGTTCAAACTAAAATTATGTGGTTTTCCACATAATTTTGTTTTAAAAAAGTAATAGAAAAGAAAGTTGAAAAAATGGCAGAAAAAACTTACCCAATGACCCTTGAAGAAAAGAAAAAGTTAGAAAAAGAATTAGAAGAATTGAAACTCGTTCGTCGTCCTGAAGTCGTAGAGCGTATCAAAATTGCTCGTTCGTACGGGGATCTTTCAGAAAATAGTGAGTACGAAGCAGCTAAGGATGAACAAGCTTTTGTTGAAGGACAAATTTCAAGTCTAGAAACAAAAATTCGCTATGCTGAAATTGTTAATAGCGATGCAGTTGCCCAAGATGAGGTAGCTATCGGTAAGACCGTAACCATTCAAGAAATCGGTGAAGAGGAAGAAGAAGTCTACATCATTGTCGGTTCTGCAGGTGCGGATGCTTTCGCTGGGAAGGTATCAAATGAAAGTCCGATTGGACAAGCTTTGATCGGCAAAAAAACAGGCGATATTGTTACGATTGAGACACCTGTTGGTAGTTACGATGTCAAAATTTTAAAGGTTGAAAAAACAGCCTAAATAGAATGAAAATGGAGTAGTGGAGGTCTTGACTTGCTCAACTCCTTTTTGATTTTTTGAATAAATAGGAGACTATATGAGTTCAAATAAGAAAAAAAATAAAATGGAGCGTGGTTTAACCAATCGCCATGTTCAGGTGATGGCCATTGCGGGGACAATCGGAACAGGACTTTTCCTAGGTGCTGGTCGTTCTATCAGCCTTACTGGACCTTCTATCATCCTGATTTACATGATTACAGGAGCCTTTATGTTTTTGATGATGAGGGCTGTTGGGGAGATGCTATATCAGGATCCAGAACAACATACTTTTATCAACTTTATCACCCGTCATTTGGGGAAAGGCTGGGGGTATTTCTCTGTTTGGTCTTATTGGTTGTCTGTTGTCTTTATCGGTATGGCAGAAATCACTGCGATTTCGCATTATGTTCAGTTTTGGTTTCCTTCTTGGCCTAGTTGGTTGATTCAGATTGTTTTTTTAACAATTTTGGCCTTGGTCAATCTGATTGCGGTTAAGCTCTTTGGAGAAGTCGAGTTTTGGTTTGCTATGGTTAAGATTGTGGCTATTTTAGCTATGATTGCAACAGGGGTCTTTATGGTCTTGACAGGATTTGAAACACCATATGGTGCCGCAAGTCTGGCAAATATCAGCAATCAATTCTCTCTTTTCCCAAATGGAGTCATGAACTTTGTCATGGCCTTTCAAATGGTATTTTTTGCCTATCTGATGATTGAATTTATCGGAGTGACAACCTCTGAAACGAAGAATCCTCGTCAGGTTTTGCCAAAAGCAGTTAAAGAAATTCCTCTCCGAATTGTCTTCTTCTATGGTGGTGCTCTATTAGCCATTATGTCTATTATTCCCTGGAGAGAACTTGCTTCTTCAGATTCACCATTTGTAACGGTTTTTGAGCTAGCAGGTATCAAGTGGGCGGCAGCTCTGATTAACTTCGTCGTTTTGACGTCGGCCGCATCTGCTCTTAATTCGACCCTCTATTCAACAGGGCGACACCTCTACCAGATTGCCCATGATTCACCCAATCGCTTCTTAAAAGCGATCAAGGCAGATACTCTTTCTCGCCATAATGTTCCACAAAATGCTATTATTGCTTCAGCAATCTTAATTGCTCTGGCTGCCTTTATCAATGTTTTGCCAGGTGTTTCCGATGCCTTTGCTTTGATTACGGCGTCTTCATCAGGTGTTTACATCGCGATTTATATCTTGATCATGGTGGCTCATCTCAAATACCGCAAGTCACAAGACTTCATGGCGGATGGCTACCTCATGCCCCATTATCGTTTTCTAAATCCTTTAACCATGCTCTTCTTTATCTTTGTCTTTGTAACCCTCTTTTTACAAGAATCTACCTTTATGGGAGCAATTGGTTCAGCTATCTGGATTATCGGTTTCGGAATTTATAGTCAGTGGAAATTTAGAAAATAACTTATGAACTCATCAACTCAGCTTGGTGAGTTTTTTTCTAGTTTGACAGTCTATTGAAATAAGATTATAATCAAGCTGTAGCAGTTTATTAGGAGGTTTGGATGCACGTTAGATTGGAAAATAAAGCGTCCCAGAAAGCGCAAGAAATAGGAAATTTGATTCGCGCTTATAATCGTTCCAAAAGAGAAGAGGCTGAAAGCGAGCCCCTGAACCTTTATGTTGAAGATGAAAAGGGCAATCTCATGGCGGGCTTAGTAGCTGAGACTTTCGGAAATTGGTTGGAAATCGAGTATTTGTTTGTGAAAGAGGAATTGCGAGAACAGGGAATCGGTTCAAAACTATTGCAACAGGCAGAAAGTGAAGCTAAGAATCGAAACTGTCGTTTTGCTTTTGTCAATACTTACCAGTTTCAGGCGCCAGATTTTTATAAAAGACATGGCTACAAGGAAGTCTTTACCTTGCAAGACTATCCCTATACAGGACAAAGATACTATTACCAAAAGGATTTGTAAGCTGAATATGAAAGTATAAAGCAAAGAGGAAATCTTCACATCACTATGGAGGTGGGCTAATGGATATCATACTAGATATGGGCAACGTTTTATTAGAATGGAACAAGGATAAAATTTTACAAGGTGTTTCGGATACGAAGGAAGGATATTTGGTTTTAGATAAGGCCATTTTTCAGTCGGGACTTTGGGAAAGATTAGATCTTGGAACCATGACGAGAGAAGAGTTGGTGCTTAAAGTTGTGTCAATGATTGGCAGGACCTATCAAAAGAAGGTCGAAGAAGTTATCTGGAATTGGCCTAGCTACATTGACATTTATAGGGAAGTCTTTCCTGTCTTGTCAGAACTAAAGAAAAAGGGGCATCGCATCTTTGTCTTGTCCAATACCTCAAAGGTATTTTATGACTTGCTGGAAGAGCAACTATCTCCTTTAAAAGAACTTTTAGATGGCTTTGTCTTATCCTGTGATATAAAAGCTATAAAGCCTGATTTGGCAATGTTTAAGGGGATTCTCGAAAAATATCAGCTAGATCCCGCAAATTGTGTCTTTCTAGACGATATTGAGGACAATACAATCGCAGCTCAGAAATTGGGCATCAAGGCCTATCAGGTCAAGAAAAGAAGTGATGTCGTTGATATTTTGAAATCCTATATTTAAACACAACACTCTCTATTTTTTGTGGTAGAGAGTTTTTTGTTAATAGAAAGCCATTTAATTTTCCTTAACAGATTAATTATATTATTTCTTTACGTTCAAAAAATTCTATGCTATACTTAGGGTGCATAATAGAAAAATATTAGTCGGGGGCTAAATTATTGAAGTCGAATTTAGTAGATAAAATAAAAGAAAAAGAAATTGATTACTGGGACTTTAAAAATGTAACTGCTTCAGGTATACATAAAATTAGTGCTTATCCAGCTACGATGGTTCCTGATATGCAATATGAATTAATTAAACTAATTAAAAGTGAAGATTCATCTATTACAAATATTCTTGATCCTTTTCATGGTTCTGGAACAACACTAGTAGAGGGCGAAAAGAATAACCTTTCTCCGATTGGCATAGATATTAACCCTTTAGCTAATCTTATTACAAAAGTTAAGCTGCAAGGTGTTAACAAAATATATATAGATGTAGCAAACAATAGAATTGAGCAATTTTTAAAAAGCGATAGTTTTGAATTTGACAAACACTATTTTTATAATATAGAAAAATGGTATCGAAAAGATTTTATAATAACGTTTAGTAAAATTCGTAGTGCTATTCAGAGAGAAAAATACAGATACGTAAGACAGTATTATTGGGTGTGTTTAATTAATATTTTAAAAAAATACAGTAATACAAGAAGTTCAACATTTAAATTGCATATAAAAGAGCAAAGCGCTATTGAAAAGATGGAAAACCACATCGTTGAAGATTTTATAAAGAGCATTAACGAATACTCTCAATATTTACCTGATTATAACAGAAGTAAAAAAATTGATTTAAAAATAGGAAAATCGGAAGATATTTTATTTGGAATGAAGAGCGATTCTGTCGATTTGATTGTAACTTCTCCTCCTTATGGAGATAATTCAACTACTGTAACATATGGACAGTATTCTATGTTACCAATTTACTGGATAGACAGAAAAGATATGGAAAGTTTTGACGAGAAATTAATAGATAATTATTCAAGTATTGACTCGAATAGTTTAGGGGGGAGAATTAGAAGAATTAAACAAAACTATCAATCAGATTGTTTAAATATGTATGTTGAAAGCATAGCTACTGATAAGAGAAAGAAAGTTGTGGATTTTATAACGGACTATTTGGCTGTAATGGGACAAATGGGACGAATTATAAAAAAGGACAAGAGAATTGTTTTAACTTTAGGCAATCGACGAGTTGATAATAAAACGGTTCCATTATCTAAAGTTACTCAAGAATTTTTTGAGAGTATTGGATTTGAATTAGAAGCATCTATTACAAGAAATATACCTATTAAGAGAATGCCGAGAAGGTTATCGAATGTAAAAGATAAATCAGTGGAATCAATGAATCAAGAATATGTTTTGATATTAAGAAAAATAAAGGAGATTTAGATGCCTAATAAAGTTGAACAAGTACCTATTACTGTAGCAGGTAATATATTGAGTGAACTATCAGAAAAAATTCCTAATAATATTATTGCATTAAATGAGTTAATAAAAAATGCGTACGATGCGTTTTCTCCCAGTGTTGATATTATATTGGACTCGAGTTCAAAAACCCTCATTATTCGAGATTATGGTATTGGTATGGATACAGAAGGAATTAAGAAATTATTCCATATATCAAGCAGTGAAAAGCAGTACGGGGCAGTTATTGCTTATGGAGATACTCAACGTTTAACACAAGGTTCAAAGGGGTTGGGATTCTTATCTGTTTTTAGGTTTGGGAACAGAGTACTATGGAAAACAGGTAAAAATAGCCAAATTTTTGAATTTGGAGTTGATTTTGAAAATTTAAAAAATGAGTACAATTTACCAGATCATAAATTAAATATAAAAATTAGTGATCAAGAGTTTAAAGGAACACAAATAGTTATAGATGTAGATGATTATAATTTAAAATCTTTAATAACAACACTAGCTAATGAAAGTAGTAGAAAGAAAATTCTTAATTCTTTTGTATCAAGCAAGGTATCGGATGAAGGAATAAAAATAGATAAAAAATTCATCATTAATTTAACATTGGACGACAAAACATATTCGAGTGATGTAAATTTAGATATTTCAAATCAAGGAAAAAAGGATCATCAACTTTTTAGAATAAAATATTCTTCTAAAGATAAAAAGATTAATTATTATAAAAATAGTATTTTAATTTACTCTAGTGATTTTGAGTATAGTTTTGATGATTATGAGTATAGTTTTGATGATTATATAGTTGATATTGATTTAATGGCTTTTGATTTTGGCCAAGGACGTAGCGGAAAAGATAAAATAAATTCAGTATTTTACAAACCTCAAACGACTAATGATATTACGCCGTTAGTATTTATTAATAATAATTTATTTAATAACTATCATTTATTTGATACGGAAATTATGGCTAGAAAACGTAATTCGCTAGTTTTAAGACAATTGGTCGGATATATATCTATTAAATCTAGCAGTCCATTAATGCAATTTAACTCAGACCGGACACAATTTTCACAGAATAGACTTACAGATGAAATTACGGATTTTATTGAAAATCTAAACGAAGAGATTCAAAGAACGGGGAATTCATTAAGGAGTGAGATTAAAAAGATTGATGCATTCAAACAGACTCAAATTCCTGAAGAGGATACTTCAGTTTTAAAAAATATTCAAAAATATATTAAGGAGGACTTTAAATTAAAAGGTTCTCTAATTTTTGAGAAAAAAGAAAATCAATTAAAATGTACTCTATTTGATAGGGAAGTTTTGCTAGATATCATTCCAAAAGCTAAAGAAACAAACGATTTAGGAACAGTTGAAGTATGGATTGGTAAAGATGAATTAAACAATGAGACTATTAATTTACAAGATCTAATCGCAGAATCAACAGAAATTCGCTTTAATGGTGATAAAGTTAATGAATTTAATGAAACACAAGAAGGTGAATGGTTGATTAAGAAAGAGACAGATTCCACAATAATTTCTATAAGGATAATTTTAAGAAATCCAATTCAGCCTAACATAGATGTAAATAAAATAGATTTATTATGTAATATTGATTACGATTTAGATAGTATTTTCACTTTGTATAATAGTTTTGGAACTGCATGGGAGAGAATAGAGCCCGATATAAAAACAAATGGGAATAATACAATCAGATACGATAATAGAAAAGGAAAAATTAGATTTGGAAGAACTGGAGAGCAAACCATAACAGTAAGTGCAAAGGATAAAGTTACTAATCTCAAGTATGAAGGTGATTTTACTTTTAGGATAAAATCATCTGAGGAGTATGAGATAAAACCTGAACAATTACAACAGTCCTTGATTAGATTGCCAATTACCGGAACTCCAAATTTTTCTCCAGATATTAAAGTTTTAATAAATGAAATTAATGAGTTATTTAAGACCTATTACAGTATTATTCCTGTTATTTCTTATAGAACACTTATTGAACTGACTGTTAATGATATATTAAATAACATTGAAGAAGAAAAGAAAACAGATTTATCAAAGAACTATAATAAAGTTATTTCAATGGCAGAAGATATCATCAAGGATTCACAGCTTGATGATAAAGATAAGCAGATACTATTAAACATATATAAATCTATTCAGTCTCAAAGTGAAGTTAATGCTTTTGTTGCATTTTTAAACTTATCTGTACATAATGGATCTAGGATAATTACAAAAGAAGATGTAAAAACAAAAACACAAGAAATACAATTACTCCTTGTATTATTGCACTTAACCTCTCAATGATGTTTAATATTTTTTCTAAAACGCTCTCTATTTTTTGTAGTAGAGAGTTTTTTTGTTAATAAAATCTTACAAAATGACATTTATATATTGCATTAAGTTAGATATATGGTATAATGTTTTTAAAAGAAGCGCAACTTTTTAAAAATGTGAAGGAGGACGCTAGTGGCTAAAAATTTAAAATTAAAATTAGCTCGGGTGGAGCGTGATTTAACACAAGGGGATTTGGCAGAAGCTGTAGGTGTTACTAGGCAGACTATCGGCTTGATAGAAGCAGGGAAATACAATCCTAGTCTCTCCCTCTGCCAGTCCATTTGCAGATGCTTAGGCAAAACTTTAGATCAATTATTTTGGGAGGAAGAAGATGAAGGATAGAAAAAAGCTTGTGATCAAAGATGAACGTACGGAAAAATTGGATGGAAAGATTTCAGGAGAAATTCTCTTGGGAATGTGCTTATTTTTGGCACTGGAAATTTTTGCCAAAGTTTATATTTTTAATTTAACGCTTCTATCCTATTTGCCAGAATTACTTTTATTGATCGAAGTTGGTTTGTATGCCATTATTCGCCGCATGTATGTAGGAATTGATATTCGAGATATTGTTGAGAATACTGGAAAAGAAAGAATTTTATCTGCTTTGGGATTTTCTATAGTGATTTTATTGATTGATATCGTAGGCAATCGCGAGGAACTGGTCAATCTATTGACTTGGAAGTACTCCCTAAAAGTGGTTCTAGCAGTTATCATCTATCTCGTTGGGAGTTTTTCTATGGATAGAGTTATCCTATACTTGAATCGCAGAAATCAGCAAGTTTGGGAGGAAGAAGATGAAAAATAGATTTTTTTATTATCAATTATTAGACGAAAGGGAAGAACAACTGATTAACAAAGCTGGGATAGAGTCTTTTAATGTGTTTATCGGGCTCATTCTGCTAAGTTATTTGGTGGCTGTATTAGCACCTGCTCTTTTTAATCCTAATATTCTTCTGGTTACCCTTCTTTTAGGAATTTTCTTCTTTTTCAATCGTGCACGACAACTTGGAGTGACCTACTATAGTCGTTTTCATTTTACAATTGTAGGGTGTTTGCTGGTAACTCTTGCTATTACGACTCTCTTGATGTTGCAGAATTATCAATTCAATATCGAAATTTATCAGCACAATCCTTTGAACTTCAAATACTTGTCTGCTTGGGCCATTACTTATTTGATTTATCTTCCTTGGGTTTTTATCGGCAATCTCGGCCTTAAAAGTTATGGAGAATGGGCTCAAAAAAAGTTTGAGCAAGATATGGATGAACTGGAGAATGGAGAATAGCTTGTTAGCTTTTTATCAATCTTGGTAAAATGTGTTATAATAGTACTAATTTATCGGATGGTGTGAAAGTGGTAGAATACGTTCATACCTTTGTAAAAAAGGAAGAAGGAAAACAGATGTATCCAGATGATAGTTTGACATTGCACACGGACTTGTACCAGATTAACATGATGCAAGTTTACTTTGACCAAGAAATTCACAATAAAAGGGCGGTCTTTGAGGTTTACTTCCGCCAGCAACCTTTTCAGAACGGTTATGCAGTTTTTGCTGGTTTGGAAAGAATTGTACATTATCTTAAAGACTTGCGCTTTTCAGATAGCGATATTGCCTACTTGGAGTCGCTTGGCTATCATGGGGCATTTTTAGACTACCTCCGCAATCTCAAGTTGGAGTTGACGGTTCGTTCTGCCCAGGAAGGGGACTTGGTTTTTGCTAATGAGCCGATTGTACAGGTTGAAGGCCCTCTTGCCCAATGTCAATTGGTCGAAACGGCTCTCTTGAACATCGTTAACTTTCAAACCTTGATAGCGACCAAGGCAGCACGTATTCGTTCAGTCATTGAAGATGAACCCTTGATGGAGTTTGGGACACGTCGTGCGCAAGAAATGGATGCAGCTATCTGGGGAACACGCGCAGCGGTGATTGGTGGTGCCAATGGAACCAGCAACGTGCGTGCGGGTAAACTCTTTGACATTCCTGTCTTGGGGACTCATGCCCATGCCTTGGTACAGGTTTATGGAAACGACTATGAAGCCTTCAAGGCCTATGCGGCAACCCACCGTGACTGTGTCTTTTTAGTAGATACTTATGACACCCTTCGCATCGGTGTGCCAGCTGCTATTCAGGTGGCGCGTGAACTGGGTGATCAGATTAACTTTATGGGTGTGCGGATTGACTCTGGAGATATTGCCTACATTTCCAAGAAAGTCCGTCAGCAACTGGACGAGGCTGGATTTACAGAGGCTAAGATTTATGCTTCTAATGACCTAGATGAAAATACTATCCTCAACCTCAAGATGCAAAAGGCCAAGATTGATGTTTGGGGTGTGGGAACCAAGCTGATTACAGCCTATGATCAGCCAGCTCTTGGGGCAGTTTATAAGATTGTAGCTATCGAAGATGAGAATGGTCAGATGCGCAATACCATCAAACTGTCTAATAATGCGGAAAAAGTGTCTACGCCAGGTAAGAAGCAGGTATGGCGCATTACCAGTCGTGAAAAAGGCAAGTCAGAAGGCGACTATATCACTTATGATGGTGTGGATGTGAGTGACATGACAGAAATCAAGATGTTCCATCCAACTTATACCTACATCAAAAAGACCGTTCGAAATTTTGATGCCGTTCCTCTCTTGGTGGATATTTTCAAAGAAGGAACATTAGTTTACAACTTGCCTAGTTTGACTGAGATTCAGGATTATGCCCGTAAGGAATTTGACAAGCTTTGGGATGAGTATAAACGGGTTCTCAATCCGCAACATTATCCGGTAGACTTGGCGCGTGATATTTGGCAAGATAAGATGGACTTGATTGATAAGATGCGCAAAGAAGCCCTTGGTGAAGGAGAAGAAGAATGAGTTTGCAAGAGACCATTATCCAGCAACTGGGCGTCAAACCAGTGATTGATGCCCAGGAAGAAATTCGTCGTTCGATTGACTTCTTAAAAAGATACTTGAAAAAACACCCCTTCCTTAAAACCTTTGTACTAGGGATTTCTGGGGGTCAGGATTCAACCTTGGCAGGGCGCTTGGCGCAATTAGCTATGGAAGAAATGCGAGCAGAGACAGGAGATGACAGCTACCAATTTATTGCTGTCCGCCTGCCATATGGCGTGCAAGCAGATGAGGCAGATGCTCAAAAAGCTCTTGCTTTCATCCAGCCAGATGTCAGTCTAGTTGTAAATATCAAGGAATCAGCTGATGCTATGACAGCTGCAGTCGAAGCGACAGGAAGTCCTGTTTCAGACTTTAACAAGGGAAATCTCAAGGCTCGTAGTCGTATGATTGCCCAATATGCCCTTGCGGGTGCCCATAGCGGAGCTGTCATTGGAACAGACCATGCTGCGGAAAATATCACAGGCTTTTTTACCAAGTTTGGTGACGGTGGTGCAGACATTCTCCCTCTTTACCGCCTCAATAAACGCCAAGGGAAACAACTCTTGAAGGAACTTGGTGCAGACCCAGCTCTTTATGAAAAAATCCCAACAGCAGATTTGGAAGAAGAAAAACCAGGTATTGCAGACGAAGTAGCCTTGGGAGTCACTTATGAAGAGATTGATGACTACCTAGAAGGAAAAACAATCAGCCCAGAAGCCCAAGCGACTATCGAAAACTGGTGGCACAAAGGCCAACACAAACGCCACCTACCCATCACCGTATTTGATGACTTTTGGGAGTAAAAAGATCCTGTGGACCTTTTTAGCTTCTTGCCTAGAAACTAGGAAGCAAGAATAACCTCCAGTGGAGGTTTTCAGCCTCTCACCTTGAAATAAGAAAGTGAGAGAAGGTCCGGGGGGGGACTTTTTTAGCTTGAGCCTTAAGCTTAGAAAGCGAGGTAACATGATGAAAGCAATCGGTACGCAAATGTTACAGACAGAACGTTTGATTTTAAGAAGATTTGTGGAGAGTGATGCGGAAGCCATGTTTCAAAATTGGGCTTCGTCTGCTAAGAATCTGACCTATGTCACCTGGGATCCTCATCCTGATGTTGAGGTGACTCGGAATTCGATTCGAAATTGGGTTGCATCCTATACCAATCCCAACTATTACAAATGGGCCATTTGTCTCAAAGAAAACCCTGAGCATGTGATAGGAGATATCAGCATCATTGAAATGCACGAGGAAGATTTAAGTTGTGAAATTGGGTATGTTTTAGGAAAAAACTTTTGGGGCCGAGGTATGATGACAGAGGCTTTGAAAGCTGTGCTAGACTTCTGTTTTACTCAAGCAGGCTTTCAAAAAGTCAGAGCACGATATGCCAGTCTCAACCCAGCTTCAGGTCGTGTGATGGAAAAAGCGGGAATGTCCTATCTAAAAACCATTACCAATGATGTAGAGAGAAAAAGTTATATTGCGGACCTTATTTATTACCAGATAAGTAGGGAAGACAGGTGATTTTCTTTTCTGTATCTACCAAAGTCAGACCTTGTCTGGCTTTTTTTGTGCCAGATTTCTAAATAAACTGATTAAATTCCTATTTTTCCCTATCATTGTCCCTGTTTTTTCTGGATTTTTGGGGATATAATAGACCTATCAAATCAAAGAATGGAGGAAGGCAATGGACAATGTAATCTTTTTTATTAGTGTTTTTCTTGCTGGAATTCTTTCCTTCTTTTCTCCTTGTATTTTACCCTTGTTGCCAGTCTATGCAGGAGTCTTATTGGATGATAAGAATGATGCTCAGGCTTCTAGCGGAAAATTTTCAATCTCAGTTGTAAGTTTATTGCGAACTCTGGCCTTTATAGCGGGGATTTCCTTTGTTTTTATCTTACTGGGTTATGGAGCTGGTTTTTTAGGCAATTTGCTGTATGCTTCTTGGTTTCAGTATGTGACGGGTGCGATTATCATTCTCTTGGGCTTGCACCAGATGGAAGTCTTACATTTGAAGGGACTCTACAAGGAAAGAAGGCTACAATTAAAGAGACAAGGGCAAAAGGGTAACGGCTATAGTCAGGCATTTTTACTGGGGTTAACCTTTAGTTTTGCTTGGACGCCATGTGTGGGGCCGGTTCTGGGGTCTGTTTTGGCCTTGGCGGCTTCAGGTGGTTCAGGAGCTTGGCAGGGTGCTGGTCTCATGTTGATTTACACGCTGGGTTTGGCGCTACCATTTTTGGTTCTAGCTCTTGCTTCCAGCTATGTTTTGAAACATTTCCGAAAACTCCATCCTTATCTCGGAACCTTCAAAAAAGTCGGTGGTTTTCTCATTATCGTGATGGGAATCTTGGTGCTTTTGGGAAATGCTTCCATTTTGACTACATTATTTGAATAGAGAGGAAAAAGAAATGAAAAAATGGCAAACATGTCTCCTTGGAGTAGGCTCAATTTGTTGCTTGGCAGCCTGTTCGGCTAAAAACATGTCAGACGAGTCTACTATGAAGGAGCAATCCAAAACAGAACAAGTTAGTTCACAAACTGCGACTAAAGGTCAGGAAGTCGCTGATTTTGAACTGACAGGTGTAGATGGCAAGACCTATAGTTTGTCTGATTACAAAGGCAAGAAAGTCTATCTCAAATTCTGGGCTTCTTGGTGTTCCATCTGTCTAGCCAGCCTTCCAGATACGGACGAAATCGCTAAAGAAGCTGGTGATGACTATGTGGTCTTGACAGTGGTATCTCCTGGGCACAAGGGAGAACAAGCGGAAGCGGACTTTAAGAATTGGTACAAGGGCTTGGATTATAAAAATTTCCCAGTTCTAATTGATCCATCAGGTAAACTCTTGGAAAGTTATGGTGTTCGTTCTTACCCAACTCAAGCCTTTATAGACAAGGAAGGCAAGCTGGTCAAAACGCAACCAGGTTTTATGGATAAGGAAATGATTTTAAAAGAATTGAAAGAAATGGGGTAGAGAAAGGCTATGAATGATAAAGTAAAACTTTTTGTCTTGGCAGGGGTCATTCTCCTAGCCATAACTGGTTTCTATTTTCTATTGATGCGAAATACAGGGCAGACAGATAGCTCGCAAATTGAGAAAGCATCAGTTAGCCAAGGAGCAAAAACAGTGAAAAAAACAGAAGTGAGCAAAGACGCAGACTTGCACGAAATTTATCTAGCTGGAGGTTGTTTCTGGGGAGTGGAGGAATACTTCTCACGCGTGCCTGGAGTGACAGATGCCGTTTCAGGCTATGCGAACGGTAGAGGGGAAACAACCAAATACGAATTGATCAATCAAACAGGACATGCAGAGACTGTCCATGTCACCTATGATACCAAGCAAATTTCCCTCAAGGAAATCCTGCTTCATTACTTCCGCATTATCAATCCAACCAGCAAAAATAAACAAGGAAATGATGTGGGGACCCAGTACCGTACGGGTGTCTATTACACAGATGACAAGGATTTGGAAGTAATCAACCAAGTCTTTGATGAGGTGGCTAAGAAATACGACCAACCTCTGGCAGTTGAAAAGGAAAACTTGAAGAATTTTGTGGTGGCTGAGGACTATCACCAAGACTACCTCAAGAAAAATCCAAATGGCTACTGTCATATCAATGTCAATCAGGCCGCCTATCCTGTCATTGATGCCAGCAAATATCCTAAACCAAGTGATGAGGAATTGAAAAAGACCTTGTCACCTGAGGAGTACGCAGTTACCCAGAAAAATCAAACAGAACGAGCTTTTTCAAACCGCTACTGGGATAAATTTGAATCCGGTATCTATGTGGATGTCGCAACTGGTGAACCCCTCTTTTCATCAAAGGACAAGTTTGAGTCTGGTTGTGGCTGGCCTAGTTTCACCCAACCAATTAGTCCAGATGTTGTCACCTACAAGGAAGATAAGTCCTACAATATGACGCGTATGGAAGTGAGAAGCCGAGTTGGAGATTCTCACCTTGGCCATGTCTTTACGGACGGTCCAGAGGACAAGGGGGGCTTGCGCTACTGTATCAATAGTCTTTCTATCCGCTTTATTCCCAAAGCCCAAATGGAAGAAAAAGGTTATGCTTATTTACTAGATTATGTTGATTAAGAAGTCTTTCCTAAGCAGTTAGTGGAGAATTTTGCTATACTGATACTAGTAAGTGGTAAAGGAGCAGAGCATGACCTACACAATCTTAATCGTAGAAGATGAGTATCTGGTAAGGCAAGGCTTGACCAAGCTGGTCAATGTAGCGGCCTACGATATGGAAATCATCGGTCAGGCTGAAAATGGAAGACAGGCTTGGGACTTGATTCAAAAGCAGGTGCCAGATATCATTTTAACCGATATCAACATGCCTCAGCTAAATGGCATCCAGTTGGCCAGTCTGGTCCGAGAAACCTATCCTCAGGTGCACCTAGTTTTTTTGACAGGTTACGATGATTTTGATTATGCCTTGTCTGCCGTCAAACTCGGTGTAGATGACTACTTGCTCAAACCCTTTTCTCGTCAGGATATTGAGGAAATGTTGGAGAAAATCAAGCAAAAACTAGACAAGGAAGAAAAAGAAGAGCAGTTACAAGATTTATTAACCGATAAGTTTGAGGGAAATATTGCTCAGAAAATCCAGTCCCATCTAGCTGACAGTCAGTTTAGTTTGAAGTCTTTGGCCAGTGACCTAGGTTTTAGTCCGACTTATTTGAGTTCCTTAATTAAGAAAGAGTTGGGCCTGCCTTTTCAGGATTACCTGGTGAGAGAGCGTGTCAAACAGGCCAAGCTCTTGCTTCTTACCACGGATTTAAAGGTTTATGAGATAGCCGAAAAGGTTGGTTTTGAAGATATGAACTACTTTACTCAACGTTTTAAACAGATTGCAGGTGTGACACCTCGTCAGTTTAAGAAGGGGGAAGGCCGATGAAGCGTTCTTCTCTCCTAGTCAGAATGGTTATTTCCATCTTTCTGGTCTTTCTCATTCTCCTAGCTGTGGTCGGGACTTTCTATTATCAATCTAGTTCTTCAGCCATTGAGGCCACTATTGAGGGCAATAGCCAAACGACCATTAGCCAGACTAGCCACTTTATTCAGTCTTATATCAAAAAATTAGAAACCACCTCTACCAGTTTGACCCAGCAGAAGGATGTGTTGGCCTATGCTGAGAATCCTAACCAAGACCAGGTCAAGGGAATCCGAGATCTGTTTTTGACTATCTTAAAGGCAGACCAGGACTTGAAAACGGTGGTACTGGTCACCAAATCCGGTCAGGTTATTTCTACAGATGACAGTGTGCAGATGAAAACTTCCTCAGATATGATGGCTGAGGATTGGTACAAAAAGGCCATTCATCAGGGAGCTAAGCCAGTTTTGACACCAGCTCGTAAATCAGATAGTCAGTGGGTCATTTCTGTTACTCAGGAACTTGTTGATGCAAAGGGAGCCAATCTTGGCGTGCTTCGTTTGGATATTTCCTACGAAACTCTGGAAGCCTATCTCAACCAACTCCAGTTGGGTAAGCAGGGTTTTGCCTTTATCATCAATGTAAACCATGAATTTGTCTACCATCCTAAACGTACTGTCTATAGCTCAGCGAGTGAAATGGAGGCCATGAAACCCTACATTGAGACGGGTCAGGGCTATACGCTGGATCACCAATCCTACGTCAGTCAGGAACAGATTGCAGGTACTGATTGGACGGTTATAGGTGTGTCTTCACTGGAGAAGTTAGACCAGGTTCGGAGTCAACTCATGTGGACCTTGCTTGCTGCTAGTGCCTTATCTCTTCTTGCCTGTCTCTGCTTGGTGTGGTTCAGTCTCAAACGCTGGATTGCCCCTTTGAAGGATCTAAGAGAAACCATGCTGGAAATTGCTTCTGGTACACAAAATCTGCGTGCTAAGGAAGCTGGCGCCTATGAACTGAGAGAAGTGACTCGGCAGTTTAATGCCATGTTGGATCAGATTGACCAGTTGATGGCAGATGTGCGCAGGCAGGAAGAAGCGACCCGGCAGTATGAACTTCAAGCATTGTCGAGCCAGATTAACCCCCATTTCCTCTATAATACTTTGGACACTATCATCTGGATGGCTGAGTTTCAGGATAGTCAGCGAGTGGTTCAGGTGACCAAGTCCTTGGCAACCTATTTCCGCTTGGCGCTCAATCAAGGAAAGGATTTGATTTCTCTTTCTGATGAAATCAATCATGTCCGCCAGTACCTCTTTATCCAGAAACAACGCTATGGTGATAAGATGGAGTATGAGATTGATGAAGAACCTGACTTTGATAATTTAGTCTTGCCTAAACTGGTGTTGCAACCTCTTGTAGAAAATGCTCTTTACCATGGCATCAAGGAGAAGGAAGGTCAGGGCCATATTAAAGTTTCTGTTCAGAAACAGGATACAGGGCTTGTCATCCGCATTGAGGATGATGGCGTTGGCTTCCGAAATCCTGACGATAGTAGTCAAAGTCAGCTCAAACGCGGAGGAGTTGGCCTACAAAATGTCGACCAACGACTCAAACTTCATTTTGGAGACAATTACCAGATGAAGATTGATTCTGTACCTTCAAAAGGGACGACAGTTGAAATATACCTCAATAAAATAGCAGCTAGCTAACTCCCAGTCAATTCTGGGAGTTTTGCTTTTAAAAATCAGAATGATTAGTTGGCCTTGATAAAATCAGTAAAAAAAGATATGATAGATAGTGACAAAAGAGGTATCAAGTATGAAGGAAAAAGACATTCACAGAGCAACAAGCCAGATTGTAGAAGATGTAATAGACAAGGCTAATTTGAGGCAAGGAGCTATCTTTGTTTTGGGCCTTTCTTCTAGTGAGGTGATAGGTGGTCAGATTGGCAAGGAATCCAGTCAAGAAATTGGGGAAATCATTGTGAAAACCATCCTAGATATCCTAGAGGAAAAAGGAATTCATCTAGCTGTTCAAGGTTGTGAACATGTCAATCGAGCCCTCGTCGTTGAACGTCAGGTGGCAGAGCAGTTTGGTCTTGAAATCGTCAGTGTCCTTCCTACACTTCATGCAGGAGGTTCGGGTCAGTTGGCAGCCTTCAAGTTTATGCAGGATCCAGTTGAGGTCGAATTTATCAAGGCTCATGCTGGATTGGATATCGGAGATACTGCGATTGGCATGCATGTCAAGCATGTTCAGGTTCCGATTCGTCCTCTTTTGAGAGAAATTGGGCATGCCCATGTAACGGCTCTAGCTAGTCGTCCAAAACTCATTGGAGGTGCGCGTGCGCAGTATCCAGAAGATTCTATCAGAAAGTCGTGAAATCATTCTGTAGTAAAAGAAAAACAATTCGGTTTTTAATTTCTGAAAAGCAAAAGACAGAGGAAACAACGGTATAGATACCATGACTTCCTCTGTTCTTTTTTGTTGAATTTTTGTGCAAAGTGCTCCAAATAAGATCAGTTTTTACAAGAAGAAGGGGTGCTATCTGATGGAGAATTGCCAAAAGTAGAAAAAAGCAACTTAGAGAAGATTTTTCGTTATAGAAATCAATAAACAAAGCTGGATTTAGCTGTTCTAGGTCGGCTTTTTTGTGCTATACTTAAGGTATGCATAGAAAAACAGTGATTGATTTTAGGGCTTTGGGCGAGAGATACACCTTTACCCAGCCGATCAAAGAGTTAAAAACGAGAGATTTAGCAGAAGTGGCGGACTTGCTGGCTCAGGTGGAAAGCTACCAAGAACAAGGCTATTATGTGGTGGGCTATGTCAGTTACGAGGCTGCACCTGCATTTGAGAAGAAATTAGCAGTTCATAAAGCTCCTTTACTGGCAGAGTATCTGCTATATTTTACAGTTCATGATAGGGTAGAAACATCACCTATTCCTCTGACTTATGAGGAAGTAGATCTGCCTTCAAAGTGGCAGGAAGTAACATCTGTGACAGACTATGAAAAGGCGATTGCCCAAATTCACCATCATTTGCGTCAAGGGGACACCTACCAGGTCAACTACACCGTCCAACTCAAGCAAGACTTAAACGCCAATCCTTTTACCATCTACAATCGTATGGTGGTAGAGCAGGAGGCGGGCTACAATGCCTATGTGGAACATGACGAGATGGCAGTGATTTCCATGAGTCCAGAGCTATTTTTTGAGCAAAATGACCGAGAATTAACGACTCGCCCGATGAAGGGAACAACCCAGCGGGGAGTGACTGATCAAGAAGACCTTGCCCAAGCTAGCTGGCTAGAACAGGATCCTAAAAATCGCTCTGAAAATATGATGATTGTAGACCTCTTGCGCAACGATATGAACCGTATTTCTGAGGTGGGGAGTGAGCACGTGGAGCGTCTTTGCCAAGTGGAACAGTATTCAACTGTTTGGCAGATGACTTCAACCATCAAGAGTCAGTTGCGACCGGATGTGGATCTAGTTGAAATCTTCCGTTCGCTCTTTCCATGTGGTTCCATAACGGGTGCACCCAAAATTGCGACCATGGAAATCATCAAGAACTTGGAGCCTCAACCGCGTGGAGTCTACTGCGGAACGATTGGTCTCTTACTTCCAAATGGGCGACGAATTTTCAATGTCGCCATTCGGACTATTCAACTGTACCAAGAAAAAGCCATCTATGGAGTTGGCGGAGGGATTACATGGGATAGTACTTGGGAATCTGAATACCGAGAGGTTCATCAAAAGGCGGCTGTACTCTATCGTAAACAAGCTCGTTTCCAATTGATTACAACTGGGAAAATCAGCCAAAAACAATTGCTGTTTGAAGATCAACATCTGGAAAGACTGACAAAGGCGAGTCGATATTTTGCCTATCCTTTTGATCCAGAAAACCTGAGACAAAAGATAGAGGAAGAGTGTCAAGCTTGTGATTCCCACCAAGACTACCGCTTGCGAATTACTATCAGCAAATCTGGAGAGATGAAACTCAGTCGCCAAATCTTAACACCTCTCAGTCCAAGTTTCTGCAAAGCCAAACTTTGTCTGCAAGAAGCAGATTTGAATCAATCATTTACCTACTTTAAAACAACTCATAGACCACATTTAAGCCTAGGAGAGCAAGAGAAGATTTACCACAATAAGTCAGGAGAACTACTTGAGACCTCTATTGGAAATCTGGCCTTAAAAATTAATGGTAAACTCTATACACCACCTACCAGTCAAGGAATTTTACTAGGAATCTACCGTCAGCATTTGCTAGAAAGGGGACAGGTAGAGGAAAAAGTTCTGACTTTGGCAGACTTGAACCAAGCAGAAGCTGTCTATGGCTGTAACGCAGTCAGAGGTTTGTATGAGTTGGAAGTGAATTCTAAATAAACTTCATAAACTAAAAAACATAATGGATATGTTGAATTGTTGGATTAAGTTTGATAAAATAAGAGGAAAACGATGTCATTTTATGGGAGGAAATGATGAAAAAAACAGTTCTTTTTAAAGCTGGTCTAGCTAGCTTTTCTGCGTTGATAATGCTCGCTCAACCGACTTTTGCTAATGATACAATTCACTTTTCAAATTGTACAGAAGCGTGGGAAAATGGATATTCTGATATCCATAGAGGAGAGCCAGGATATTCTTCAAGACTAGACAAAGATGGTGATGGAGTTGCCTGTGAACGCTCAAAAGCTCCTCGAGGTGTTTTTAAACCACGCCAATCTAGTCCACAGAATAGAGTTTCTTCTAGTGGATGGGTTAAGCAGGATGGATATTGGTATTATTATTCTGACAATGGTAATCCAGTAACCAATTCTTGGAAAGGAGATTACTATCTCAAATCAGATGGAACAATGGCTCAGAGTGAGTGGATATATGACTCATATTACAAAGGATGGTATTATCTCAAATCGGATGGTTCATATGTACGAAACATATGGATAGGAAGTTACTACCTTAAAGCAAACGGAAAGATGGCTCAAAGTGAATGGATTTATGATTCATCATACCAAGCTTGGTATTATTTGAAATCAGATGGATCTTATGCCAAAAATGCTTGGCAAGGCGCTTTTTATCTCAAAGCGAACGGTAAAATGGCTCAAAGTGAATGGATTTATGACTCTTCTTATCAATCCTGGTACTACTTGAAATCAGATGGTTCATACGCTCGTAATACTTGGCAAGGGAATTACTATTTGAAATCAGATGGTAAAATGGCAAAGAATGAGCGAGTTGATGGTGGCAGATACTACGTAGATGGTTCTGGCCTTTGGAAACCATAAATCAGAATAATTTCTAGGAAGTTAATGCAAACCTTTGCACAAAACAGACGATTCTGTTATACTATATCTGTAAGCATTTTCAATTAAAAAGGAGAAGACGATGAGTCAAAAGATTATTGGGATTGACCTTGGTGGAACATCTATCAAGTTTGCAATTTTAACTCAAGAGGGAGAAATCCAAGAAAAATGGTCTATTAAGACCAATATTTTGGACGAAGGAAGCCATATTGTAGATGATATGATTGAGTCTATTCAGCATCGTTTGGACTTGCTTGGATTGTCAGCTACAGACTTCCGAGGCATTGGGATGGGATCACCTGGTGTGGTTGACCGTGAAAAAGGGACTGTTATCGGTGCCTACAACCTAAACTGGAAAACCCTTCAACCGATTAAAGAAAAGATTGAAAAAGCCTTGGGTATTCCATTCTTCATCGACAATGATGCCAACGTAGCTGCTCTTGGTGAGCGCTGGATGGGTGCTGGTGACAACCAACCGGACGTTGTCTTTATGACACTTGGTACCGGTGTTGGTGGCGGTATCGTTGCAGAAGGGAAACTGCTTCACGGTGTGGCTGGTGCAGCAGGTGAGCTTGGCCACATCACTGTTGACTTTGACCAACCAATCGCATGTACTTGCGGTAAGAAAGGTTGTCTTGAGACAGTTGCTTCTGCAACAGGGATTGTCAACTTGACTCGTCGTTATGCAGATGAATACGAAGGCGATGCTGCCTTGAAACGCTTGATTGATGACGGTGAAGAAGTAACTGCTAAAACTGTTTTTGACTTGGCTAAAGAAGGGGACGACCTTGCCTTGATCGTTTACCGTAACTTCTCACGTTACTTGGGAATTGCTTGTGCTAATATCGGCTCCATCCTCAACCCTTCAACAATCGTTATCGGTGGTGGGGTGTCAGCTGCGGGAGAATTCCTTCTTCAAGGCGTTCAAAAGGTTTATGACGAAAACACCTTCCCACAAGTACGCACATCCACAAAATTGGCTCTTGCAACTCTAGGAAATGACGCTGGAGTTATCGGAGCAGCATCACTTGTATTGCAATAAGATAGATTGATAATAGAGCTTGGTGTTTATCAAGCTCTTTTTTAAAAATCGAATAAAACGAAATAGGTTTAAATTTTGGGAAGGAGTCGCTAGATGAACACATCAAAACAACCCATGCTTGAACTAGCATTGTCTATCGCTACGGAAGCTCATAGGGGGCAATTTGATAAGGCAGGGATAGATTATATAGAACATCCAATTTTTGTTGCGAGCCAAGTTGATTCTGAAGAAGAGAAAGCAGTGGCTCTGCTACATGATGTTATTGAGGATAGTCCTTTTACAGCTGAAGAACTATTACTAGCTGGTTTACCAGAAACAGTAGTTGCTACCGTTCAGATTTTGTCAAAGAAAAAGGGGCAAGACTATCAAACATATCTAGAAAATGTGAAATCTAATCCCCTAGCACGCGTTGTCAAATTAGCAGATTTGAAGCATAATTCAGATTTATCTAGACTGAGTTCTATCACTGACAAGGATTTGGAACGATTAGAAAAATATAAAAAGGCCATCGATTATCTGAGTATGTAGAAAAGATTTTTTTATGCTATACTAGTTAGGACAATAAATGAGGTGAGAGTAAATGACAAAAGCAGATACGATTTTTAAAGAGAATATTGAACGAATCCTCAAAGATGGTGTCTTTTCTGAACAAGCACGTCCTAAGTACAAGGACGGGACCATTGCCAATTCCAAGTACATAACGGGTGCCTTTGCCGAGTATGATTTATCTAAGGGGGAATTTCCCATCACAACCTTGCGTCCCATTGCAATCAAATCAGCTATCAAGGAAGTACTTTGGATCTACCAGGATCAGTCGAATAGCCTAGAAGTGCTGAATAACAAGTACAATGTTCACTACTGGAATGACTGGGAAGTGGGAGATACGGGAACCATTGGTGAACGCTACGGTGCGGTCGTTAAGAAACACGATATCATTAATAAGATTCTCAAGCAGTTGGAAGCCAATCCCTGGAACCGTCGCAATATCATCTCACTCTGGGATTACCAAGCATTTGAGGAGACAGACGGCCTCCTTCCATGCGCCTTTCAGACCATGTTTGATGTCCGTCGCGTTGATGGGGAAATCTATCTAGATGCGACCTTGACTCAGCGTTCTAATGATATGTTGGTGGCCCACCACATTAACGCGATGCAGTACGTAGCTTTGCAGATGATGATTGCCAAGCATTTCGGCTGGAAGGTTGGGAAGTTCTTCTACTTTATCAACAACCTTCATATCTATGATAATCAGTTTGAACAAGCAGAGGAATTGCTCCGTCGTGAGCCGTCAGACTGCCAACCACGCTTGGTTTTAAATGTTCCTGATGGGACTAATTTCTTTGATATCAAAGCGGAAGACTTTGAGTTGGTCGACTACGATCCAGTTAAGCCGCAGCTGAAGTTTGATTTGGCTATTTAAAAAATAAAAAGAAGTTGAGAAATCTCAACTTCTTTTGTGCATTAATGTGATACGCGACGGCGAGCTGCTTTTTTGCGGTTTTCTTCGATGAAAGCTGCTTTTTGCTCTTCTGGCTCAATCACTTTCTTTTTAATTGCGTACACCGCACCTGCAACGGCAGCGACAGTTCCTGCGACACCTGTTACAAGACCTTTAGCGAATCCTTTAGCCATGAGTCTTCCTCCTTTATCTTCCCGAACAGTCAGGCTCCTCAAGAGGTAGCATTTTTCTGACTGACCTTTTTGTGATATAATAATAGTAACGAAAAAATGGAAATTTTTCAAGGAAAAAAGATGAAAACAAAAATAATTGTGATTGTTGGACCGACTGCTGTTGGGAAGACAGCCCTTGCTATTGAAGTGGCCAAGCGCTTTGGTGGAGAGGTGGTCAGTGGTGACAGTCAGCAAGTATACAGAGGGTTGGATATTGGGACGGCCAAGGCTAGCCCAGAGGAGCAAGCTGCTGTTCCTCATCATTTGATTGATGTCAGAGAGGTGACCGAGTCTTACTCGGCTTTTGATTTTGTTTCAGAAGCTAAGAAAGCTATTGAGGATATTCAAAACCGTGGCAAGCTAGCGATTATTGCTGGTGGAACCGGGCTTTATGTCCAGAGCTTGCTGGAAGGCTACCATCTAGGTGGAGGGACACCTCATGAGGAGATATTAGCCTATCGAGCTAGTTTAGAGCCTTATTCAGATGAGGAATTAGCTCATCTTGTGGAGCAAGCAGGTCTTGAAATTCCCCAGTTTAACCGTCGTCGTGCTATGCGTGCCTTAGAAATCGCCCATTTTAATCAGGATTTGGAAAATCAAGAGACTTTGTATGAACCTCTGATTATCTGCTTAGATGATGAGCGTAGTCAGCTTTATGAACGTATCAACCACCGAGTGGATCTGATGTTTGAGGCTGGGCTTTTGGATGAGACCAAGTGGCTTTTTGACCATTACCCTGATGCGCAGGCTGCTAAAGGAATTGGCTACAAGGAACTATTTCCATAT
This sequence comes from Streptococcus oralis, assembly GCF_018448765.2. Classification (GTDB taxonomy): domain Bacteria; phylum Bacillota; class Bacilli; order Lactobacillales; family Streptococcaceae; genus Streptococcus; species Streptococcus oralis_BM. The sequence goes on along the minus strand of NZ_JAHCMC020000001.1, from coordinate 1,251,480 downwards.
TTCCGTGGGGAGCAGACTTTAGAGGAAGCTAGTGAGAGTCTCAAGCGGGCGACGCGTCGTTTTGCCAAGCGTCAGCTGACCTGGTTCCGTAATCGCATGCAGGTCACCTTTTATCAGATAGGAGAGCCTGGCGTGCAGGACCGCATTTTAAGCCAGATAGAGGAGTTTTTAAATGATTGAAACGGAGAAAAAAGAGGAGCAAGTCCTGCTCATAGGTGTGGAATTGCAGGACATGGACAATTTTGACCTCTCCATGGAAGAGTTGGCCAGTCTGGCTAAGACAGCTGGGGCAGTCGTAGTCGATAGCTACAGACAAAAACGGGAAAAGTATGACTCCAAGACCTTCGTCGGATCTGGTAAGTTGGAAGAAATCGCTCAAATGGTAGATGCAGAAGAAATTACCACTGTCATTGTCAATAACCGTCTGACACCACGGCAAAATGTCAATCTAGAGGAAGTTCTGGGTGTTAAAGTTATTGACCGTATGCAGTTGATTCTGGATATCTTTGCTATGCGGGCTCGAAGCCATGAAGGAAAACTTCAAGTGCATTTGGCCCAGCTTAAGTACCTCTTACCTCGCTTGGTTGGTCAGGGAATTATGCTCAGCCGTCAGGCAGGAGGAATTGGTTCCCGTGGTCCAGGTGAGAGTCAGTTGGAACTGAACCGACGTAGTGTTCGCAATCAAATCACAGATATTGAGCGTCAGCTTAAGGTAGTTGAGAAGAATCGAGCGACAGTCAGAGAAAAACGCTTGGAGTCAAGTACCTTTAAAATTGGTTTGATTGGTTATACCAATGCTGGGAAGTCAACCATCATGAACACCTTGACCAGTAAGACCCAGTATGAAGCGGACGAACTCTTTGCGACTCTGGACGCGACGACAAAGAGTATCCATCTGGGAGGTAATCTCCAAGTGACTTTAACTGATACGGTTGGCTTTATCCAAGATTTGCCGACTGAATTGGTGTCCAGTTTCAAGTCGACTTTGGAAGAAAGCAAGCATGTTGACCTTCTAGTTCATGTCATCGATGCCAGCAATCCTTATCACGAGGAACATGAAAAAACAGTCCTGTCCATCATGAAAGACTTGGACATGGAGGATATTCCCCGCCTGACCCTTTACAATAAAGCGGATTTGGTGGAGGATTTCACGCCTACCCAAACACCGTATGCCCTCATTTCTGCCAAGTCCGAGGATAGTCGTGAGAATTTGCAAGCATTATTGCTAGATAAGATTAAGGAAATTTTTGAAGCCTTTACTCTGCGCGTGCCTTTTTCGAAATCCTACAAGATTCATGATTTGGAAAGTGTAGCGATTCTGGAAGAGCGCGACTATCAAGATGACGGTGAAGTCATTACAGGCTACATTTCTGAGAAAAATAAATGGAGGTTAGAGGAATTTTATGACTGATATTAAAACTTTGGCTCTAAAGTATGGAGGCTATACAAGTCTGGATAAGATCTATCTGGATCAGCTTCTAGCTGGCAAAGCAGAGCAGGAGCAGTTAGCTCTCATCACACCTCCTCCGAGTGTAGTCAATGCCTACTTTGCTGAACTCTACCAGAAAAAGAGTCCTGAAGCTGCGACGGATTATTTTTCAGAACTCAGTCAGGAACTGAACCTCTACAATGCTGAGCCAAGTTTCACCTTTGAAAATAAGCCTTTTATTCGTCTTAATTTATCTGGCAAATCTTTTGGATTTTGCTATGAGAGTGATGGTCTGGGGCGAATCTTCTCTGAAAATGAAGAGGTAATCTCGGATGACTTGCTTTTTGAGATTGCGCAAATTTTCCCCCATCAGCTCGTCTTTGAGGAGTCTGGAAAGATTTACTTGAAGTCTGTCGGGGACGAGGAAGTTGTTAGCGTAAAAAGTCTCACAGCTTTGACTGATTTGGAAAGTTTAGCAGATGGTCGCAAGCGTCTCAAAGGCTACAGCCAAGAGGATTTGCTGCAAGAAGCTAGAGCTTTTTCTGGCAAGCATTATTTCCGATCGGAAAACCGCACAGCCATGTTATATATTGATTAATTAGAAAGTATCGAATGGATATTCAATTTTTAGGAACGGGGGCTGGTCAGCCCTCTAAAGCCCGCAACGTCTCAAGTCTCGCCCTGAAACTCTTGGACGAGATTAACGAAGTTTGGCTCTTTGACTGTGGAGAAGGAACGCAAAATCGCATTCTGGAAACCACGATTCGACCACGTAAGGTCAGAAAAATCTTTATCACTCACTTGCATGGAGACCATATCTTTGGCTTGCCAGGATTTCTTTCTAGCCGTGCTTTTCAGGCTAATGAAGAGCAAACAGATTTGGAAATTTATGGCCCCCAAGGGATCAAGTCATTTGTCTTAACCAGTCTTCGTGTGTCAGGTTCTCGTCTGCCTTACCGCATTCATTTTCATGAGTTTGACCAAGATTCTCTAGGGAAAATCCTTGAGACCGATAAATTCACTGTGTATGCAGAGGAGCTGGATCATACTATTTTCTGTGTTGGGTATCGTGTCATGCAAAAGGATCTTGAAGGGACCTTGGATGCTGAAAAACTTAAGGCTGCTGGTGTTCCGTTCGGCCCGCTTTTTGGAAAAATCAAGAACGGTCAGGATGTTGTTCTAGAAGATGGGACTGAAATCAAGGCAGCAGACTATATCTCAGCTCCCCGTCCAGGTAAGATTATCACCATTCTGGGTGACACCCGCAAAACCAATGCTAGTGTGCGTCTGGCTGTTAACGCCGATGTCCTAGTCCATGAGTCCACATATGGCAAGGGCGATGAGAAAATTGCCCGCAATCACGGTCACTCAACTAATATGCAAGCTGCACAAGTAGCGGCAGAAGCAGGAGTCAAACGCCTCTTGCTCAACCATATCAGTGCCCGCTTCCTATCAAAGGATATTAGTCAGCTTAAGAAAGATGCTGCTAGTATTTTTGATAATGTCCATGTGGTTAAAGACTTGGAAGAAGTGGAAATCTAGAAGATTGAGAAAGGATAAGTATGCGTACTATTCTCATTACCGGAGCTAGCGGTGGCTTAGCCCAAGAAATGGTCAAACTCTTGCCAAATGACCAATTGATCTTGCTAGGTAGAAACAAGGAAAAACTGGCACAACTCTACGGAAATCATCCTAATGTGGAATGGATTGAAATTGACATTACTGATGACTCAGCCCTAGAAGCTCTGGTAGCTGACCTCTATCTCCGTTATGGCAAGATTGATGTCTTGATTAACAACGCTGGCTATGGAATTTTTGAAGATTTCGACCAGATTTCTGATCAAGATATTCACCAGATGTTTGAGGTCAATACCTTTGCTCTGATGACTCTGTCTCGTCGTCTTGGAGTTCGTATGAAGGAAAGTCGAAAAGGCCATATCATCAATATCGTTAGCATGGCTGGTTTGATAGCGACTAGCAAGTCTAGTCTTTACTCAGCAACCAAGTTTGCGGCTATCGGATTTTCTAACGCTCTGCGCCTCGAACTCATGCCCTATGTTGTCTATGTAACGACGGTTAATCCAGGACCGATTCGTACCGCCTTTTTTGATCAGGCTGACCCAGATGGCAGCTACCTCAAGTCTGTTGACCGCTTTCTCTTAGAACCAGATGCAGTGGCTAAAAAGATTATTAAGTGTATAGGAAAAAACAAACGGGAACTCAATCTCCCAGTTTTGTTGAACCTAGCCCATAAGTTTTATACTCTCTTTCCCAAGCTAGCTGATAAGTTGGCAGGGGGAATCTTTAATTATAAGTAAAAGAGAGGCTGGGACAAAAATCTAACCTTAAATGTAAAAAAACGAACAAAATGAGTTATCTGACATTCGGAATTCTGTTTTGTTCGCTTTTTTTGTCCAATCTATCGATTTTTAAAATTTATAATAAAGAATTCCTAAAATCAAAATCTTTTTGTTCCAGCCTCTTTTATAATATTTAACTGAGTGTTAAAAAATGTTTGTTTTTGTTCTAAATCTACATTCATTTTTTTCGAATCTTCTACAAATTTTAGAAAAAACAATCAAAAATATGATTTTTTGTGTTTAGGGTATTGAAATTTCCTATATTATTTTATAAAATAAGGGTAAAAGGCTATGAAAAAGTAATACGCTTACAAGAAAATAGAAGCGGTTACTAAAGGAGGATTTTATGGAAAAAGGCCATTGGAATCGTAAAAGAGTCTACAGCATTCGTAAGTTTGCCGTAGGCGCTTGCTCTGTCATGATTGGAACCTGTGCGGTTCTATTTGGAGGAAGTGTCATTGGAGAATCACCAGTTTTCGCTGATGAAACTCCTATCGCCCACACTGTAGAACAAGCAAAAGAGGAAAGTCCGGCAGTGGAGGAAAAAGAAAATCAAGCTGTAGCAGAGCACAAGGATACTGCAAGTGTCGACCAAAGTCAAGCTGCTCCAATTGAAGCAAGCAAGCCAGAGAAGAAAGAAGATGAACCTGTAGCTCCAAAAGAGGAGAAAGCGTCACTAAAACCTGAAGAAACAGCACCAAAGGTAGAATCTCAAGCTTCAAGTCAAGAAAAGCCTGTCAAGGAAGATTTGAAAGCTGCGACAAATGAAGAAGTGAATCAAATGATTGAAGATAGAAAAGTGAATTTTAATCAAAATTGGCACTTTAAACTCAATGCGAATCCTAAAGAAGCTGTGAAATCAGATGCCGATGTATCAACATGGCAAAAATTGGATCTCCCACACGACTGGAGTATCTTTAACGATTTTGACCATCAGTCCCCTGCCCAAAATGAAGGTGGACAGCTCAATGGTGGTGAAGCTTGGTATCGCAAGACCTTTAAACTTGATGAAAAAGATCTCAAGAAAAATGTTCGTGTGACCTTTGATGGCGTCTACATGGACTCTCAAGTCTATGTCAATGGCCAGTTAGTAGGACATTATCCAAATGGTTATAACCAGTTCTCATACGATATTACTAAATACCTCCATAAAGATGGCCGTGAGAATGTGATTGCTGTCCATGCTGTCAACAAACAACCAAGTAGCCGTTGGTATTCAGGTAGCGGTATCTACCGTGATGTGACCTTGCAAGTGACAGATAAGGTTCATGTTGAGAAGAATGGGACAACCATCTTAACACCAAAGCTAGAACAACAGCAACACGGCAAGGTTGAAACGCATGTGACCAGCAAAGTCGTCAATACAGATGATAAAGACCATGAACTGGTGGCAGAATATCAAATCGTTGAACGTGGTGGTCAGGCTGTAACAGGCTTGGTTCGTACAGCGAGCCGTACCTTGAAAGCACATGAGTCAACAAGTCTTGATGCGATTTTAGAAGTTGAAAGACCAAAACTCTGGACAGTTTTAAACGATAAACCTGCCTTGTACGAATTGATTACACGTGTTTACCGTGACGGTCAATTGGTTGATGCTAAGAAAGATTTGTTTGGTTACCGTTACTATCATTGGACTCCAAATGAAGGTTTCTCTTTGAATGGTGAACGCATTAAATTCCATGGTGTTTCCTTGCACCATGACCACGGAGCACTTGGAGCAGAAGAAAATTATAAAGCAGAATACCGCCGTCTCAAACAAATGAAGGAGATGGGAGTTAACTCCATCCGTACAACTCATAACCCTGCAAGTCCACAGACCTTGCAAATCGCAGCAGAACTTGGTTTGCTGGTTCAGGAAGAGGCCTTTGATACTTGGTATGGTGGCAAGAAACCATATGACTACGGACGTTTCTTTGAAAAAGATGCCACTCACCCAGAAGCTAGAAAAGGTGAAAAATGGTCTGACTATGATCTTCGTACCATGGTCGAAAGAGACAAAAATAACCCAGCTGTCTTCATGTGGTCTATCGGAAACGAAATCGGTGAAGCAGATGGAAAGGCTCACTCTCTTGCAACAGTTAAACGCTTAGTAAAAGTGATTAAAGATGTTGATACTACACGTTATGTTACTATGGGAGCAGATAAGTTCCGCTTTGGTGATGGTAGTGGTGATCATGAGAAGATTGCTAATGAACTGGATGCGGTTGGTTTCAACTATTCAGAAGACAACTACAAGAAACTTCGTGCGAAACATCCAAACTGGTTGATTTATGGTTCAGAAACATCTTCAGCAACCCGTACACGCGGTAGCTATTATCGTCCTGAACAAGAATTGGTACATAGCAACCAAGCTTATCGTAACTATGAACAGTCAGATTATGGGAATGATCGTGTTGGTTGGGGTAAAACGGCAACCGCTTCATGGACGTTTGACCGTGACAACGCTGGCTATGCTGGACAGTTTATCTGGACAGGTACGGACTATATCGGTGAGCCTACACCATGGCACAACCAAAACCAAACTCCCGTTAAGAGCTCTTACTTTGGTATCGTAGATACAGCTGGTATTCCAAAAAATGACTTCTATCTCTACCAAAGCCAATGGGTTTCTGTCAAGAAGAAACCAATGGTTCACCTTCTTCCTCACTGGAACTGGGAAAATAGAGAATTGGCATCGAAAGTTGAAGATTCAGACGGAAAAATCCCAGTTCGAGCTTACTCAAACGCTGCAAGCGTAGAATTGTTCTTAAATGGTCAATCTCTCGGAGTTAAGAAGTTCAACAAGAAACAAACCAGTGATGGCCGCACTTACCAAGAAGGTGCCAATGCTAAGGAACTCTATCTTGAATGGAAGGTTGCTTACCAACCAGGTACTTTGGAAGCTGTAGCTCGCGATGAAGCTGGAAAAGAAATTGCACGTGATAAGATCACGACTGCAGGCCAACCAGCAGGTGTTCGCCTCGTCAAGGAAGAACATGCAATCGCAGCAGATGGAAAAGACTTGACCTACATCTACTACGAAATCGTTGACAGTGAAGGAAATGTGGTACCAACTGCTAATAATTTGGTTCGTTTCCAATTGCATGGACAAGGTCAACTGGTCGGTGTCGATAATGGGGAACAAGCCAGCCGTGAACGCTACAAGGCACAACCAGATGGTTCTTGGATCCGTAGAGCCTTTAACGGTAAAGGGGTTGCCATTGTCAAATCAACTGAACAAGCAGGTAAATTCACCCTTACTGCCCATTCAGATCTCTTGAAATCGGACCAAGTCACTGTATTTACAGGCAAGAAAGAAGGTCAAGAAAAGACTGTTCTCGGGACAGAAGTACCAAAAGTACGTACTGTTATTGAGAAAGAGCCAAAAATGCCGAAGACAGTCGGTTTTATCTACAGTGATGGCAGTCGTGAAAAACGTCCAGTAACTTGGTCTTCAGTTGATGTGAGCCAAGCAGGAGTTGTGACTGTTAAAGGTATGGCAGACGGACGCGAAGTTGAGGCCCGTGTCGAAATTCTAGCAATTGCAAATGAGCTTCCAACTGTTAAGCGTGTTGCTCCAGGAACAGACTTGAGTGCTGTTGACAAATACGTTTCTATTGCTGTTACGGATGGAAGCATACAAGAATACGAAGTTGATAAGTGGGAGATTGCGGAAGCAGATAAAGCTAAACTGTCAGTTGCAGGATCACGTATTCCAATGACTGGCCAACTGGGTGGTGAGACTATTCACGCTACCCTTGTGGTAGAAGAAGGCGAGGCTGCGGCACCTGCAGTACCAACTGTAACGGTTGGTGGTGAAGCTGTCACAGGTCTTACTAGTCAAAAACCAATGCAATACCGCACTCTTGCTTATGGAGATAAGTTACCAAAAGTCACAGCAAGTGCTGAAAATGCAGCTGTTACAGTGGTGCAAGCAAGCGCAGCAAACGGCATGCGTGCAAGCATCTATGTTCAACCAAAAGATGGTGGCCCTCTTCAAACCTATGCAATTCAATTCCTTGAAGAAGCACCAAAGATTGACCACTTGAGCTTACAAGTAGAGAAAGCTGACGGTCTTAAAGAAGATCAAACAGTGAAATTGTCTGTACTCGCTCACTATCAAGACGGAACACAAGCAGTTTTACCAGCTGATAAAGTAACCTTCTCAACAAGTGGTGAAGGGGAAGTCGCAGTTCGTAAAGGAATGCTTGAGTTGCATAGACCGGGAGTAGTCACTCTCAAAGCAGAATATGAGGGGGCTAAAGGCCAAGTTGAACTCACTATCCAAGCCAATACTGAGACGAAGGTTGCGCAATCCATCCGTCCAGTAAATGTAGTGACAGACTTGCATCAAGAACCAAGTCTTCCAGCAACAGTAACTGTTGAGTATGACAAAGGTTTCCCTAAAACTCACAAAGTCACATGGGAAGCTATTCCAAAAGAAAAACTAGACCACTATCAAACCTTTGAAGTGCTAGGTAAAGTTGAAGGAATTAATCTTGAAGCGCGTGCTAAAGTCTCTGTAGAAGGTATCGTTTCGGTTGAAGAAGTTAGTGTGACAACACCAATCTCAGAAGCACCGCAATTACCAGAAAGTGTTCGTACCTACGATTCAAATGGTCACGTTTCATCAGCTAAGGTTACTTGGGATGCGATTCAATCAGACCAATACTCCAAGGAAGGTGTCTTTACAGTTAATGGTCGCCTAGAAGGTACGCAATTAACTACCAAACTTCATGTTCGTGTGTCTGCTCAAACTGAGCAAGGAGCAAATATTTCTGACCAATGGACCGGTTCAGAATTGCCACTTGCCTTTGCTTCAGACTCAAATCCAAGCGATCCTGTTTCAAATGTCAACGATAAATTGATTTCCTTTAATGACCGACCAGCCAACCGTTGGACAAACTGGAATCGTACTAATCCAGAAGCTTCAGTTGGTGTCCTATTCGGAGATTCAGGTATCTTGAGCAAACGTTCGGTTGATAATTTAAGTGTCGGATTCCACGAAGACCATGGAGTTGGTGTACCGAAGTCTTATGTGATTGAGTATTATGTCGGTAAGACCGTTCCAACAGCTCCTAAAAACCCTAGCTTTGTAGGTGAGGAAAACCATGTATTTAACAATCCAGCCAACTGGAAACCAGTTATCAATCTCAAAGCACCAGCTCAATTAAAAGCTGGAGAAATGAATCACTTTAGCTTTGATAAAGTTGAAACCTATGCTGTCCGTATTCGTATGGTTCGACTTGATAGCAAGAAAGGAACATCTATCACAGAGGTACAAATCTTTGCGAAACAAGTTGCGGCAGCCAAACAAGGACAAACAAGAATCCAAGTTGACGGTAAAGACTTAGCAAACTTCAATCCTGATTTGACAGACTACTATCTTGAGTCTGTAGATGGCAAAGTTCCTGCAGTAACAGCAAGTGTTAGCAACAATGGTCTTGCTACCGTTGTTCCGAGCGTTCGCGAAGGTGAGCCAGTTCGTGTTATCGCTAAGGCTGAAAATGGTGATATCTTAGGAGAATACCGTCTGCACTTCACAAGCAATAAAGATTTGCTCTCTCGTAAACCAGTTGCAGCTGTCAAACAAGCTCGCTTGGTACAAGCAGGACAACCGCTTGAATTGCCAACTAAAGTTCCGGTTTACTTCACAGGTAAAGACGGTTACGAAACAAAAGACTTGGCAGTAGAATGGGAAGAAGTTCCAGCAGAAAATCTGACAAAAGCAGGTCAATTTATCGTTCGAGGCCGTGTCCTTGGTAGTGATCTTGTTGCTGAGTTCACTGTACGAGTGACAGACAAACTAGGCGAAGCTCTTTCAAATAACCCAGAGTATGATGAAAACAGTAACCAGGCCTTTGCTTCCGCAACTAATGATATTGATCCAAGTTCACATGACCGTGTAGACTATATTAATGATGGAGATCATTCAGAAAGTCGTCGTTGGACAAACTGGTCTCCAACACCATCTTCTAATCCAGAAGTATCAGCAGGTGTGATCTTCCGTGAAAATGGTAAGGTTGTAGAACGGACTGTAGCACAAGCCAAACTTCATTTCTTTGCAGATAGTGGTACGGATGCCCCATCTAAACTCGTTTTGGAACGTTATATTGGTCCAGATTTTGAAGTGCCTACCTACTATTCAAACTATCAAGCCTACGATGCAGCCCATCCATTCAATAATCCAGAAAATTGGGAAGCTGTGCCTTATCGTGCGGATAAGGACATTGCAGCTGGTGATGAAATCAACGTAACATTTAAAGCTGTTAAAACCAAAGCCATGAGATGGCGTATGGAGCGTAAAGCAGACAAGAGCGGCGTTGCGATGATTGAGATGACCTTCCTTGCACCGAGTGAATTGCCTCAAGAAAGTACCCAATCGAAGATTCTTGTAGATGGAAAAGAACTTCCTGACTTCGCTGAAGATCGTCAAGACTATCAAATCACCTATAAAGGTCAACGTCCAAAAGTCTCAGTCGAAGAAAGTAATCAAGTAGCTTCAACAGTTGTAGATAGCGGAGACGATAGTCTTCCAGTGTTTGTTCGCCTTGTTTCAGAAAGTGGAAAACAAGTCAAGGAATACCGTATCCAGTTTACAAAAGAAAAGCCAGTTTCTGAGAAGACTGTTGCTGCTGTACAAGAAGATCTTCCAAAACTCGAATTTGTTGAAAAAGATTTGGCCTACAAGACAGTTGAGAAAAAAGATTCAACACTGTATCTAGGTGAAACTCGTGTAGAACAGAAAGGAAAAGATGGTAAGGAACGGATCTTCACAGCGGTTAATCCTGATGGAAGTAAGGAAGAAAAACTCCGTGAAGTGGTAGAGGCTCCGACAGACCGCATCGTCTTGGTCGGAACAAAACCAGGAACTTCTCTTCCAGAAGATGAAGTGAAGAACCTAGTCCTTAACAGACCAGAACTTGTAATCGAAGAAGAAACCATCAACTTCAAGGTTCAGGAGCGTAAGTCTGATAAGTTGTATCTAGGTGAAACTCGTATCCTCCAAGAAGGTCAAAAGGGTATTCGCATTCACTTGATCGAAGTTGAAAATGGCAAGCGGACTGAAAAAGAAAGCTATAATAAAGTCATGGCTCAAGATCGTATTGTAGAAGTTGGTACTAAACCAGGAACTTCTCTGCCAGAAGACGAAGTGAAGAACCTCGTTCTTAATCTTCCAGAGCTTATCTCAGAAGAAGAAATCATTGATTTCAAAGTTCAGGAACAAAAGAATGACAAACTTCCAGCAGGTCAAACTCGTATCCTTCAAGAAGGAAGACAAGGTATCCGTGTTCACTTGATCGAAGTTGAAAATGGTAAGCGAACTGAAAAGGATAGCTATGATAAAGTTATGGCTCAGGATCGCATCGTAGAAGTCGGTACAGCTAGTGAAACAACTAAGCCAGTACCACAAGAAGCTATAAAACCACAAGTATCAGAAAAAACAGATACAAAACAAATTGCTTCAAGTAAAGCTAGTCAAGCTCAAAAAGAGCAGTTACCAAATACAGGAAGTGCAGAAGGTCAAGCAGCAGTAGCAGCAGGTTTAGCTCTTCTCGGTTTGGGCGCAGGATTAGTCACCACTAAAGGCAAAAAAGAAGACTAGAGTTTAGCAATTTCAAGCTGTAGAATGTCTTATAGCTTAAAAGACCAGAGAAAAATTTCTCTGGTCTTTTTAAGTATAGGAGTAAAAGAAAAACCCGGTAATTAAATACAGGGTTAGTGATCATTTTGCCATCATCAATTCGACAATCATAGCTATGTAGATAATCAGGGTAAGGAGAAAACCAGCTCTCCAGAAAAACTTGATGAATTTAGGGTAATAAAAACTTCGTTTTTTGACAAGGAAAAAGACTACAAGGAGAATTGCTAGGAGAGAAAGAGCAACACCAAGTCGCGGTAGAAAGTTGTGGGTAAAGGCTTTAGCAGTAATCAGGTAGTACTCAAATACCAAAAGTGGAAAAGCTAGATCCGCGAAATTAAATCCTATTTTCCTAAGTCCGAAAAGCTTGGTGACAATAAAGCAAACCACCAAGGTTAATATCAATAATAAAATAGATGCTATTTTCATTAAAATCATACCCATATTGTATCATAAAAAAACGCTAAAGGAAATGAGAAACAAGGGAATTTGTTGGAAAGTCAGGCTTTTGAGATTGTAGGTGTTTTTTGTTATAATGAAAGTTATGAAATCTTATAATACCTTGAATGATTATTATCGAAAACTTTTTGGAGAAAAGACTTTCAAAGTTCCTATTGATGCGGGGTTTGACTGTCCCAATCGGGATGGAACTGTGGCTCATGGGGGCTGTACCTTTTGTACAGTTTCGGGTTCTGGAGATGCCATTGTAGCACCAGATGCTCCTATCCGTGAGCAATTTTATAAGGAAATCGACTTTATGCACCGCAAGTGGCCGGATGTTAAAAAGTATCTGGTTTATTTTCAAAACTTTACCAATACCCATGAAAAGGTGGAAGTGATTCGGGAGCGTTATGAACAAGCAATCAACGAACCAGGTGTAGTGGGAATCAATATCGGAACACGCCCAGATTGTTTGCCAGACGAAACCATCCTTTACCTAGCTGAGCTAGCAAAACGCATGCATGTGACGGTGGAATTGGGCTTACAGACTACATATGAAAGAACCTCTAACTTGATTAACCGTGCCCATTCCTATGAATTGTATGTAGAAACGGTCAAACGATTGAGGAAATATCCTAAGATTGAGATTGTTTCCCATTTGATCAATGGTTTGCCCGGTGAGACTCATGAGATGATGGTCGAAAATGTCCGCCGCTGTGTCACAGATAATGATATTCAAGGAATTAAACTGCACTTGCTCCATCTCATGACCAATACGCGTATGCAGCGAGATTACCACGAAGGACGCTTGCAACTGATGAGTCAGGATGAGTATGTCAAGGTCATCTGTGACCAGTTGGAAATCATTCCCAAGCATATCGTCATCCATCGAATCACGGGAGATGCGCCTAGAGATATGCTGATTGGCCCTATGTGGAGCCTCAATAAATGGGAAGTGCTAAATGCTATTGAAACTGAGATGCGCCGTCGTGGAAGTGTGCAAGGATGCAAGGCTGTAAAACAGGAGTTTAAAAATGAAAAGACCACTTGAGATGGCACATGATTTTTTAGCTGAAGTTGTGACAAAAGAGGATATTGTAGTGGATGCGACCATGGGCAATGGCCATGATACCCTTTTTCTAGCCAAGCTAGCTAAGAAAGTCTATGCCTTTGATGTCCAGGAGCAGGCTTTGGAGAAGACGCGAGACCGTTTGGATCAGGCTGGAATGACAAATGCCCAGTTAATCTTGCAAGGTCATGAGACACTAGACCAGTTTGTGATAGAAGCTAAGGCAGGGATTTTTAATCTGGGTTATTTACCTTCTGCTGACAAATCAGTCATCACCCAACCTCAGACTACTATCGAAGCATTAGAAAAGCTGTGTCACTTGCTTGTCAAGGGGGGACGGATTGCTATCATGATCTACTATGGTCATGAAGGAGGAGACACCGAGAGGGATGCTGTATTGGATTTTGTTAGCCAGTTGAACCAACAAGAGTATACAGCTGCCATTTATCGGACTCTCAACCAAGTTAATAATCCACCGTTTTTAGTTATGATTGAAAAATTAGAAAGGTATAGACATGGATAAACAATACCTTCGTGAGAAGCTTGAGACAATGCGCCAAAATTTTGTCGAGTCAACGCATCACGAGCGAGCAGTCGGGGTGCTCGACGAAGCACATATGAGCAAGAAAATGCTTAAAATCAAGAAAAAATTAGTGGCTCTTGAAATGGAACGGTGCCAGAAAAAAATTGAGCACAAAGACTGCTCTAAGATTGATCAGAAAATTCAAGAGCAAAAGGAGATTTTTGAATCTTGTTGTAAAAAAGATTAAGGAGGAATTGTGTGGAATTACTCATTTACTTGATTCTATTTTTATTTGTCTTAATCATTTCAACTACGACCAATAAACTTCTGCCTTTTTTGCCCCTTCCTCTTGTACAAATCCTTTTGGGGATTGGGATTGGTTTATTTGTTCCCGATGCGGACTTTCATCTCAATACAGAGCTGTTTCTGGCCATGGTTATTGGTCCCTTACTTTTCCGGGAGGCAGAAGAAGCGGATATTACGTCCATTTTAAAGCATTGGCGGATTGTCGTCTTTCTGATCTTCCCTGTGATTTTTATCTCGACCTTAAGCTTGGGGGGCATGGCTCACTTCCTTTGGATGACTCTTCCTTTAGCTGCCTGTTTAGCAGTTGGAGCGGCACTTGGGCCAACAGATTTGGTTGCCTTTGCATCTCTTTCTGAACGTTTTCGTTTTCCCAAACGGGTTTCTAATATTCTAAAAGGGGAAGGACTCTTAAATGACGCTTCTGGTTTGGTTGCCTTTCAGATGGCTCTTGCTGCTTGGACAACAGGAACGTTTTCTTTCAGCCAAGCTGGAACTTCCCTAGCACTTTCTATACTTGGTGGTTTTGTAGTCGGTTTTGTGACGGCTATGGTCAATCGTTTCTTGCATAGCTTTTTACTGAGTGTGCGAGCGATAGATATAGCCAGTGAACTATTGCTAGAGCTAAGTTTACCACTCATGACCTTTTTCATCGCAGAAGAGTTTCATGTTTCAGGGATTATCGCAGTAGTAGTTGCAGGTATTTTGAAGGCCAGCCGCTTTAAGAAAATTACGCTCCTTGAGGCTCAAGTAGACACCGTGACGGAGACCGTCTGGCACACCGTGACCTTTATGCTAAATGGATCAGTCTTTGTTCTCTTGGGAATGGAATTAGAATTGATAGCAGAGCCAATTTTGTCTAATTCTCTCTACAATCCCCTTCTTTTACTGCTTTCAGTTGTCGTTCTGACCTTTTTACTCTTTGCGATCCGCTTTGTCATGATTGCTGGTTTTTACTTTGTGAGGACGCGTCGACTTAAGAAAAAAATTCATAAGTACATAAAAGATATGCTTCTTTTGACCTTCTCTGGTGTCAAAGGGACAGTATCTATCGCGACCATTCTCCTCATACCAAGTCATTTGGAGCAGGAGTATCCTCTGTTACTCTTCCTTGTAGCAGGCGTTACACTATTGAGCTTTCTAACAGGTTTATTAGTTCTCCCCCACTTGTCTGAGGAACAAGAGGAAAGCAAGGACCATTTGATGCATATTGCGATTCTGAATGATGTGGCTGCAGAATTAGAAAAAGAGCTGGACCATCACAAGAACAAACTTCCTCTTTATGCAGCTATTGATAATTATCATGGTCGGATTGAAAATCTCATCCTTAGTCAGGAAAATAAAAGAGTCCAAGAGGACTGGGAGTCTCTCAAGCTTCTTATCTTGAGTATTGAGAGTGACGGTTTGGAGCAAGCCTACGAAGAAAATAGAATCAGCGAGCGTGGCTATCGAGTTTACCAGCGTTACCTAAAAAACATGGAGCAGAGTATCAATCGGAATTTCGCTTCTAGAGTGACTTATTACTTCCTAGTTTCTTTACGGATACTGCGCTTTCTACTCCATGAAATGTTTACCTTTGGCAAAACTTTCCGTAGTTGGATGAATGAAGAATCTCGTAAACTACTAGCAGTTGACTATGATCAGATTTCAGAGTTGTATTTGGAAAATACAGAGCTGATTATCGAGAGTTTGGAAAACCTAAAAGGGGTTTACAAGAGTTCTCTGATTAGTTTTATGCAAGAGTCTCGTCTACGCGAGACGGCCATTATCGGAAGTGGTGCCTTTGTTGAGCGGGTTATCAATCGCATCAAGCCAAACAATATCGATGAAATGCTACGAGGTTACTATCTCGAACGTAAGGCAATCTTTGAATACGAAGAAGCTAAACTGATAACAGCCAAGTATGCCAAAAAACTACGACAAAATGTGAATAATTTAGAAAATTATTCTCTGAAAGAGGCTGCAAATACCTTACCTTATGATATGCTAGATTTAATCAGAAGAACTTAGATGATGAAGAAAATGACGGAGGATGGGATATGAAAAAGTGGTGGAAGGAGCTATTGGATAAGCCCTTATTGAAAGCTTTTTTGCATTATTATCAAGCATCTGATAGTGAGTTGACCAGTGTTGCGGTTGCCTACTATTGGTTGGTTTCAATCTTTCCTTTGCTAATGATAATGGTCAATATTTTGCCTTATTTTCAGATTCCGGTCTCAAATTTCTTACTGACAATCAAGGAATTTTTGCCTGATACAGTGTATGATGTGGTCGCTAAGATTGTCCGAGAAGTTCTGACTCAACCATCGACTGGTTTGCTGAGTTTTGCTGTTTTGTCAGCCCTATGGACCTTTTCAAAATCAATGGATTTCCTTCAAAAAGCCTTTAATAAAGCCTATGGGGTGACCAAAAGTCGAGGAATTATCTCCCATCAGTTGATGAGTTTGCTTGTTAGCCTCGGCTTGCAGATTCTTTTTGCCCTAGCCTTGTTTTTGAGTATGTTTGGTCGTATGTTGCTCAACCTCCTCAAAACTTACTGGCAATCAGACAGTCCGCTATTTTCTTACCTGCAAGATTTTACAGGTCCTCTGGTCTATGCCTTGATCTTTGCCATTCTAGTCATGATTTACTATTTCCTTCCAAAAGTAAAAGCACCACGAATCCGCTATGTTTTACCAGGAAGTATCTTTGTCTTGCTAACTCTTATCGGTTTATTGAATATCTTTTCTGTTTATTTTAATAACTATGTCAATCACCTAGTGGATGTCCGATTTTTCAGTTCCATCATCGTGGTAGTCATGATGTTCTGGTTTATTCTTATTGCAAAGATTTTGATTATCGGAGCGGTTATCAATGCCAGTGTTCAGAGTTTGAAAGATCCAAAGTTTAGTATGGAATAATTAGAAAAATCCCTATTAGGAAACCTAATAGGGATTTTCTTAATAGATAAACATGGCATCGCCGAAACTGAAGAAACGATAGCGTTCTTGAATAGCGTGCTGGTAGGCATCTAAGACTAATTCACGGCCGGCAAAGGCAGAAACCAACATGACGAGAGTTGATTTGGGTAGGTGGAAGTTGGTTGAGAAAGCATCCACGACCTTCCAGTCGTAACCAGGTTTGATAAAGATATTGGTCCAGCCAGAATTAGCCTGAATTTGCCCATCAAACTTGGAACCGATGGTTTCCAACGTACGGATAGAAGTGGTTCCGACAGCAATGACGCGACCGCCCTTTTCCTTAACAGAGCGAAGAGTGGCAGCTGCTTCCTCAGAAAGTTGGTAGAATTCTGAGTGCATTTCGTGTTCGTCTAGATTATCCACAGAAACAGGTCTAAAGGTTCCGAGTCCGACATGGAGGGTCAGATAAACCAGATGAACACCTTTGGCTTGGATTTTTGCTAGCAGTTCTTTGGTGAAGTGCAGTCCAGCAGTCGGTGCAGCAGCAGAGCCACTTTCTTTAGCGTAGACCGTTTGATAGCGTTCACGGTCATCCAATTTTTCATGGATATAAGGCGGTAATGGCATTTCACCTAGACTTTCCAAAACTTCTAGGAAAATTCCTTGGTATTCAAAGCGGACAATGCGGCCCCCGTGGGTCAATTCTTCCGTGACGACAGCGCTGAGGCGACCATCACCAAAGTTGACACGAGTTCCGACCTTGAGGCGTTTGGCAGGTTTAGCCAGAACCTCCCACTCATCTCCACTGGTATTTTTGAGTAGGAGAAGCTCCACATGGCCTCCAGTTTCTTCCTTTTGACCATAGAGGCGGGCAGGGAGAACACGGGTGTCATTCATGACAAGAGCATCACCAGGTTCCAGCATATCAATAATGGAGTGGAAGTGTTTATCCTGCATTTCTCCCGTTTCCCGGTTTACGATGAGAAGCTTGGAGGCATCTCGTTTTTCAAGTGGCGTTTGGGCAATCAATTCCTCAGGCAAGTGGAAATCAAAATCAGCTGTATTCATTTTTTTCATCATTCTTTCTAAGTTCTAATCCTATCCATTATAACACGTTTCAAGTTTGGGCGCTCTTTTTTAGAAATTAAATCGTTTTCACTTGACAAAAATTGGTCTATACCATATAATAAATATAGATTAAAACGGAGGATGAAAAGATGAAAGTTATTAAAGTTGAAAATCAAGTCGAAGGTGGAAAAGTAGCTTTTGAGATTTTGAAGGAAAAATTGGCCAATGGCGCTCAAACATTAGGACTTGCGACAGGGAGCAGTCCACTTGAGTTTTACAAGGAAATCGTTGAGAGTGACCTTGATTTTTCAAATCTAACTAGTGTAAACCTTGATGAGTATGTAGGACTTGACGGAGACAATCCTCAGTCTTATCGTCATTTTATGCAAGAACACTTATTCAACCAAAAACCATTTAAAGAAAGTTTCTTGCCTCGTGGGGTTAAGAACAATGCTGAAGCAGAAGTAGAACGCTACAACCAAATTTTGGCTGACCATCCAGTTGACCTCCAAATCTTGGGAATCGGTCGCAATGGACATATCGGCTTTAACGAGCCAGGAACTCCATTTGATAGCCAAACGCATCTAGTCGAACTTGATCAGTCTACCATCGAAGCCAATGCTCGCTTCTTTGACAAGATTGAAGACGTTCCGACTCAAGCCATCTCAATGGGGATTAAAAACATCTTGGATGCCAAGTCAATTATTCTCTTTGCTTACAGTGAGTCGAAAGCAGAAGCCATTGCTGGCACAGTATCAGGCCCAGTGACTGAGAACCTCCCAGCAAGTAGCCTACAAAACCACCCTGATGTGACTATTATTGCGGATGCTGAAGCGCTCAGCTTGCTTGAAAAGTAAAATGACAAGAACCACTTGCTCTTTGGAGTGAGTGGCTTTTTACTTCAAATGTTCACTATCCTGCTAAAGTGGTATAATATAGCTATACGGGGAGGCTCGAACTTTGATTTATATAATCGGTTTTATTTGTTTTTTACTTTTAATGTTTCTGTTTAGTCGCTTAATTCAGCAATCAAAGAATCCTTCGGGCTTTCTAGGAAAACGAATGATGAAATTGTGGAATCGAACCTATCTCCCTATGTTTGTATGGGCAATTCGTCATCTGGATAGGACATTTTACCCTGTAATCTTAGATGTAGGAGTTGGGAATGGTCGTTCAACCATCCTGCTGAAAGAAACTTTTCCGCAAAGTACCATCACTGGAATCGATATTTCAGATACTGCAATAGCTCAAGCCAAACAGATAGAGATGACTAATCTAAATTTTGAACGAAGAGATGTTAGGGAGACAGGTTTTTCTGATGAAAGTGTTGATTTAATCACAGCTTTTCAAACTCATTTTCATTGGCAGGATTTAGAGGCTTCTTTTATGGAACTTCGAAGAATACTCAAATCAGACGGGATGCTCTTACTGGCTTGTGAATATAACAAGTTGTCTTACTTTTTACCAGAGGTTCAAAGCGAAGAAGCATTTAGACGATTCTTGTTGTCAGTAGGGTTTGAGCTCGTAACTAGTCAAAGAAAGGGATCATGGATCCTTTATAAAATTGTTAAACATTAATGGAGGTACATCATGAAACAATTATTTTTATGTTCACACTTTGCTGGAGTCAAAAAGCTTTTTAGCGATTATGCAAAGGAAAAGAATCTAGAAAATAAGGTTTTATTTATTCCTACCGCTGGGAACAAAGAGGACTATACTGCC
The DNA here is from genome assembly GCF_018448765.2 of Streptococcus oralis. Lineage (GTDB taxonomy): Bacteria > Bacillota > Bacilli > Lactobacillales > Streptococcaceae > Streptococcus > Streptococcus oralis_BM. The sequence continues at coordinate 1,232,044 of NZ_JAHCMC020000001.1, read as the reverse complement.
TATATCGATGAGGCTCAGCAAACATTCAGGGATTTAGGATTTGAGATAGAGGTTTTAGATATTGCTTCTTGTGATCGAGAAACTGCACAGGCAAAGATTTTCCAAAGTAAGATTCTTTATATCTCAGGCGGGAATACCTTTTATTTATTGCAAGAATTAAAGAAAAAGCAACTCCTATCTCTCATCAAAGAGCAAATAAGAGATGGGTTGGTCTATGTGGGAGAATCAGCAGGGGCTATCATTACAGCCAAGGATATTGACTACAATAAACTTATGGACGACAAGACGGTAGCGACAGAGTTATCTGATACAGCGGGATTGGATGAAGTGGATTTTTACATCCTTCCACATTATGGTGAGGAACCTTTTACTGATAGTAGCAAAAAGACTTTTGAAATGTATAAAAAGCAGCTTGAATTGCTACCGCTTCATAACCACCAAGCAATTATCGTTAACGATGAGCAAATAGATATCTTGACAATAGAATAAAGATGTGGTTAGAAGAACATTGATATTTTACCACTAAAACGATTAGGGGTTGATAACTCACTTAGCGGGAATCTGCCATGAATAGATTAATTTTATGAATTCAAGAAGGGAAAAGTTATGAAAATAAAAACGTTAGATAAAATAGGTGGGATTGTTTTCTTGTTTCTAACGATTGCTACCATTGTCGTTTTTTTATCAGATACGAGCTTCTTTGAGTGGGCGTTTACTAGACACCAGAATACTCTGAGTTGGTATATTCGCCCTCTCTTTATTATTCCAATTGTAATGGGAGCTTATAAAAAATCCTATAGCCTGATTTTCTTTTCTATATTTTGCCTATTTACTAGCATGTTCTGGTTCCCAAAGCCGGAAATAGTTGATGTAAAAGTAATTGAGTTTTTGAATTTTGAGAAGACTTATTTTACGAGCGGATGGAGTATTGAAAAAGTTATCATTCTGGCGACGATTCTAGCATTTTTTACGGCGATTATATCCTTAACATGGAGTAGACGTTGGTATGGATTATTAGCAACGGTAGTAATTGGAGCGTTTCTGAAGGTTGCCCATAGTCTTTTATTTAGTGGAGGAAGTGGTATATCGATTGTGAAACCAGCTGTTTTGGGATTGATTCTCTGCATCTTAGTGATTTATTTCATCTTCAAAAGAAGAAAGTAAAAATAATAAAAGTTTATGGCTGCTTTTCTCTTGACAATTATTCACTTTGTGTGTAAAATGGAATAGATCTTGAACTTGAAGGGAGTGAAAAAAATGTCTAAAACAGTAGTACGTAAGAATGAATCTCTTGACGATGCACTTCGTCGTTTCAAACGTGCGGTTACTAAAGCTGGTACTCTTCAAGAAACACGCAAACGTGAATTCTATGAAAAACCTTCTGTAAAACGTAAACGTAAATCAGAAGCAGCTCGTAAACGTAAAAAATTCTAATTTGAAATGAAAGGCTAGACTTGTCTAGCCTTTTTTCTTTCCAAATAAATACTGTAAATCCTGCAAAAAAAGGAAACTTCCTACCACAATTTGATATAATAGTAGGGAGAACTCGATTGAAGGAGGAAATTATGTCGGTTTTAGTAAAAGAAGTCATTGAAAAGCTCAGATTAGACATTGTTTATGGTGAAGGCGATTTACTTGAAAAAGAAATCAATACTGCGGACATTTCTCGACCAGGTCTGGAAATGACGGGCTATTTTGATTACTATACTCCGGAGCGGCTTCAACTGTTGGGAATGAAGGAATGGTCTTATTTAGTCTCCATGTCTTCTCACAACCGTTATAAGGTGTTGACCAAGATGTTTCAACCAGAAACACCAGTGGTTATTGTTGCGCGTGGTTTAGTAGTTCCAGAAGAAATGTTGAAAGCTGCTAGGGAATGTAAGATTGCGATTTTAACCAGTCGAACAGCTACTAGTCGCCTGTCAGGAGAATTATCTAGCTATTTGGATTCTCGTTTGGCAGAACGGACCAGTGTTCATGGTGTCTTGATGGATATTTATGGCATGGGTGTCTTGATCCAAGGGGATAGCGGTATCGGTAAGAGTGAAACTGGTCTGGAACTTGTGAAACGTGGACACCGTTTGGTGGCAGATGATCGTGTAGATATTTTTGCAAAAGACGAAATGACCCTTTGGGGAGAGCCAGCTGAAATTTTGAGGCATTTACTTGAGATTCGTGGAGTGGGGATTATTGATGTGATGAGTCTCTACGGAGCAAGTGCAGTTAAGGATTCTTCACAAGTTCAACTAGCAGTTTATTTGGAAAATTATGATACGCATAAGACCTTCGATCGCTTAGGAAATAATGCTGAAGAAATCGAGATTTCTGGTGTAGCCATTCCACGTATCCGCATCCCAGTAAAAACAGGACGCAATATTTCTGTTGTCATTGAGGCGGCTGCCATGAACTACCGTGCTAAGGAAATGGGCTTTGATGCGACACGTTTATTTGAAGAACGCTTGACAAGTCTGATCGCTCAAAATGAGGTGAAAAATGATTAATCCAGTCGCATTTGAAATCGGTCCTTTTTCTATTCGTTGGTATGCTTTGTGTATTGTGGCTGGTTTGGTTTTGGCAGTCTACCTTGCCATGAAGGAAGCTCCTAAAAAGAAAATCCTGTCAGATGATATTTTGGATTTCATTCTGATTGCTTTTCCAGTTGCGATTTTAGGTGCTAGACTATACTACGTACTCTTTCGCTTAGATTATTACCTGCAAAATCCAGGTGAAATCATTGCCATCTGGAATGGTGGTTTGGCCATTTATGGAGGTTTGATAGCGGGCGCTATTGTCCTTTATATCTTTGCAGATAGAAAGCTGATTAATACTTGGGATTTCTTAGATATTGCAGCACCGAGCGTCATGGTTGCCCAGAGTTTAGGACGCTGGGGGAACTTCTTTAACCAAGAAGCCTACGGTGCAGCAGTAGATAGTCTGGATTATTTGCCAGGCTTTATCCGTGACCAGATGTACATTGATGGCAGCTACCGTCAGCCGACCTTCTTATATGAGTCGGTTTGGAATCTGATCGGATTTGCTTTGATTCTGATTTTTAGACGAAAATTAAAGGGAATCAGACGTGGTCATATTACGGCATTCTACTTGATTTGGTATGGCTTTGGTCGTATGATTATCGAAGGCATGCGGACGGATAGTCTCATGTTCTTTGGTCTGCGAGTTTCCCAGTGGTTATCAGTTGTTCTTATCGGACTCGGTATTTTTATCATACTTTATCAAAATCGAAAGAAAGCCCCTTTCTATCATACTGAGGAGGAAAAATAAATGTTAGAAGTTGCATATATACTTGTTGCGATTGCTTTGATTGTCTGTTTAGTCTATTTGACAATCACGATTCAAAAAGCAGGTCGTATGATTGATGAGACAGAGAAGACCATCAAAACATTGAGCTCAGATGTGGACGTTACCTTGCATCAGACTAATGAATTGTTGGCTAAGGTTAATGTGTTAGCAGACGATATTAACGACAAAGTTGCGACTATTGATCCACTCTTTACGGCGGTGGCGGACTTGTCTGAGTCAGTATCTGACCTCAACCAACATGCACGTGTCTTAGGCAAAAAAGCTTCATCTGCTGGTTCAAAGACCATTAAAACAGGTGCAGGCTTGTCCGCTCTTCGTGTCGCAAGTAAATTTTTCAAAAAATAAAAAAGGAGAAATCTTATGGGAAAACTATCCTCTATCCTTTTAGGTACGGTTTCAGGCGCGGCTCTTGCTTTGTTTTTGACAAGTGACAAGGGTAAGCAAGTTTGTAGTCAAGCTCAGGATTTTCTAGATGATTTGAGAGAAGATCCAGAATATGCTAGAGAGCAGGTTTGTGAAAAACTAACAGAGGTGAAGGAACAGGCAACTGACTTTGTGCTGAAAACAAAGGAACAAGTAGAATTTGGTGAAATTACTTTTGATAGTGTCCTTGACCAAGCTAAAAACTGTGCTCGACAAGCGACAGAAGCGTCAAAGGAAACCTTTAACAATCTCAAGGAGCAATGGCAAGAACAGTCAGCAACTCCAGACGTCGCTGAAAGCCAAGAAGAAATTATCATTGATATTACTGAAATATAATGCATCACCATCTCTGGTTTTTGGAGATGGTGATTTTTATCTGCAAGCCTGTCTTTATGGTATAATAAGTACTATGCAGAAAAAACCAACGTCCGCCTATGTGCATATTCCCTTTTGCACACAGATTTGTTATTATTGTGACTTTTCAAAAGTATTTATCAAGAATCAACCAGTAGATAGTTACCTGGAGCATCTACTAGAGGAGTTTCGTTCTTATGATATCCAAAAGTTACGAACTCTCTACATTGGAGGTGGGACGCCAACGGCTTTGTCCGCTTCGCAATTAGAGGTGCTTCTGGATGGTTTGACTAAAAATCTAGACTTGTCTGTCTTGGAAGAGTTGACGATTGAAGCCAATCCAGGCGACTTGGACGCGGATAAGATTGCGGTTTTGAAGCAGTCACCAGTCAATCGTGTTTCCTTGGGTGTGCAGACTTTTGATGACAAAATGCTGAAAAAAATTGGGCGCAGTCATTTAGAAAAGGATATTTATGAAAATATCGGCCGCCTCAAACTGGCTGATTTTGACAATATCTCCATCGACTTGATTTATGCATTGCCTGGTCAGACCATGGAGCAAGTCAAGGAAAATGTAGCCAAGGCTATCTCGCTTGATATTCCTCATATGAGCCTTTATAGCTTGATTTTGGAGAATCATACGGTCTTTATGAACCGCATGAGACGAGGGAAATTGCCCCTGCCCAAGGAGGAACTAGAAGCGGAGATGTTTGAGTACATCATCGCTGAACTTGAGCGAGCTGGTTTTGAGCATTATGAGATTTCCAATTTCTCTAAACCCGGATTTGAAAGTCGCCACAATCTCATGTACTGGGACAATGCTGAGTATTATGGTATCGGTGCGGGTGCTTCAGGTTATGTGAACGGGGTGCGCTATAAAAACCACGGTCCAATCCGCCACTATCTCAATGCGGTAGAGGCAGGAAATGTTCGGATAACAGAAGAACACCTGAGTCAAAGGGAACAGATGGAAGAAGAAATGTTCCTAGGCCTCCGGAAAAAATCCGGGGTTTCTATGGCACGATTTGAGGAAAAATTCGGACGGTCCTTTGATGGACTTTATGGCGAAATCATCAGAGACTTGGTTCAACAAGGACTCATGCAGATCGACGGTGATCGTGTCCGAATGACAAAGAGGGGTCTCTTCTTGGGAGACACTGTAGCAGAACGATTTATTTTGGAGTAGAACAATGGGCTTAACTTATCAAATGAAAATGAAAATTCCTTTTGATATGGCGGACATGAACGGTCATATCAAGTTGCCAGATGTGATTTTGCTGTCCCTGCAAGTATCAGGTATGCAGTCGATTGAGCTGGGAGTCAGTGACAAGGACGTCTTGGAACGCTACAATCTGGTCTGGATTATTACAGACTATGCGATTGACGTGGTTCGCTTGCCTCGCTTTGCTGAGGAGATTACGATTGAAACGGAAGCATTGACTTACAATCGTCTTTTTTGCTACCGCCGTTTCACTATCTATGATGAAGCAGGTCAAGAAATCATTCGCATGGTAGCAACCTTTGTTCTCATGGACAGAGACAGTCGGAAAGTTCATGCTGTCGAACCGGAGATTGTTGCTCCTTACCAGTCTGAGTTTGATAAAAAACTCATCCGTGGACCAAAGTATGCAAATCTAGAAGATCCGATCAGTAAAGACTACCATGTTCGTTTTTACGACTTGGATATGAATGGTCATGTTAATAACAGCAAATACCTGGATTGGATTTTTGAGGTCATGGGAGCAGACTTTTTGACCAAGTATATTCCAAAGAAAATCAATCTCAAATATGTAAAAGAAGTGCGACCAGGTGGTATGATTGCTTCAGCTTATGAACTCAAGGGACTAGAAAGCAAGCATGAGATTATCAGTGATGGCGAAATCAATGCCCAAGCTATGATTACGTGGCAAGAAATTGAAGGCAATTAGAAAGGACGATATGGCTTATAAAGGTTATTTAATTGATTTAGACGGAACCATTTACAAGGGGAAAGACCGAATTCCGGCAGGAGAGGCTTTTGTGCATGAACTGCAAAAGCGAGAAATTCCTTATCTCTTTGTAACCAACAATACAACCCGAACTCCAGAGAGTGTTCAAGAGATGTTGGCTCAGAATTTTAACATTGATACGCCTCTATCAACTGTCTATACAGCAACTCTGGCAACCATCGACTATATGAACGACTTGGGACTGGAAAAGACAGTCTATGTCATCGGCGAAGATGGGCTCAAGGATGCCATTCAGGCGGCTGGTTATGTCGAAGACAAGGAAAATCCTGCCTATGTGGTAGTTGGACTGGACTGGCAAGTCGACTATGAAAAATTTGCGACGGCGACTCTAGCCATTCAAAAGGGGGCTCACTTTATCGGAACCAACCCTGACCTCAATATCCCGACGGAACGTGGTCTTTTGCCAGGAGCTGGTTCACTTGTAACTCTGCTTGAAGTGGCAACACGAGTGAAGCCTGTTTATATTGGGAAACCAAATGCTATCATTATGGACAAGGCGGTTGAGCACTTAGGTTTGAAAAGAGAAGAATTGCTCATGGTTGGGGACAACTACCTGACAGATATCCGAGCAGGGATTGACAATGGTATTCCAACGCTCTTAGTGACAACAGGTTTTACCAAGGCAGAAGAAGTAGCAGACCTACCAATCGCACCAACTCATGTAGTTTCTAGCCTTGCGGAGTGGAATTTTGATGAAAACTAAACTGACCTTTTGGGGAAGTATGCTCTTTCTCCTCTCCCTGTCTATTCTCTTAACCATTTATCTGGCATGGATTTTCTATCCTTTAGAAATTGAGTGGCTGAACTTAGCGAATCGAGTCTATCTAAAGCCCGAAACCATTCTGTATAACTTTCATATCTTGATGAATTACCTGACCAATCCCTTTAGTCAGGTCTTGGAGATGCCAGATTTTCGTTCATCAGCTGCAGGTTTACACCATTTTGCGGTGGTGAAGAATCTCTTCCACTTGGTTCAGCTAGTTGCCCTAGTGACATTACCAAGTTTCTATTTCTTTGTTAGAAAGATTGTGAAAAAAGGATTTCTACCCCTATATCGTAAAAGTATCTTGGCTCTAGTGCTACTGCCTCTAGTCATTGGGCTTGTGGGAGTGTTGATTGGTTTTGAGCAATTCTTTACTCTTTTCCATCAGATTCTCTTTGTGGGAGATGATACCTGGCTTTTTGATCCAGCAAAGGATCCCGTTATTTGGATTTTGCCAGAGACTTTCTTTCTCCATGCCTTTGTACTTTTCTTTGTTTTGTATGAAGGAATATTTGGTTTCCTCCTTGTTAAAGCTTCAAGGAAATAGAGGATAACATTCTGTATTTTTAATAAAAAACGAGAGAAGTTGCTCTACTCCCTATTTATTGTTAGGTTATCCTAAAGATAAACTTGCAAAGCAGGAGATTTTTGCAGAAAACAGTCTATTTTCTATGAAAAAATAGGCTTTTTTTCTAGAAATACCTAGTCAAGCGCTTTATTTTTTTGTATAATAGAAATAGCAAGTATAGATAAAAGAAGAGAAAAGCATGATTACACTATTTTTATCACCGAGTTGTACATCATGTCGTAAGGCAAAGGCTTGGTTAGAGACGCATAAAGTGCCCTTTCAAGAGCATAATATTATGACTAGTCCTTTAACAAGAAAAGAATTACAAAATATTCTTTCCTTGACCGAAAATGGTACTGATGACATCATTTCAACTCGTTCAAAAATCTTTCAAAAATTAGATATTGATGTAGAGAGTATCTCGGTATCGGAGTTGCTTCAGTTGATTGAGCAATATCCTAGTCTTTTGCGTCGCCCAATTATTACAGATACCAAACGCATGCAAATCGGTTTTAATGAAGATGAGATTCGTGCTTTTCTCCCTCGTAGTTACCGTAAACAAGAATTGAAAGAAGCAACATTGAGAGCTGGTATTGGATAGATGAACAAACAGTATAGTTACCCACTAGATTTGTCGTGGAGCACTGAAGAACTTGCTTCAGTGCTTTCTTTTTTTAATGATGTTGAAGCTGCTTATGAAGATAAGGTAGAAGCAAAAAAACTGCTAGATTCCTACAAGGAATTTAAGACCGTTGTTCCTAGCAAAAGCGAAGAAAAGCGCTTAGGTCGCGAATTTGAGACGGTTAGCGGTTATTCCTTCTATCATGCGGTTCAATTAGCAAAAGAAAAAAGAGAAGGGAAGATTTCTCTTGGAAACTAAATTTGAATTTGCCAAACAGATTGTGCAAGAAGCTGCTGACTATATTTTGGCTCACATGAAAGAAGATTTGCAGGTCGAGCGAAAGTCTTCACCTACTGACTTGGTGACGCGTTTGGATAAGGAAGTTCAGGATCTTTTGGTTGGTAGAATTTTAGCATCTTATCCAGAAGACTTGATTTGTGCGGAAGAGGGCTGTTTGCGTGCTGGAGTCGGTCAAGGTTCCGTTTGGGTGATTGATCCCATTGACGGTACCAATAACTTTGTCGCTCAGAAGGAAGATTTTGCCGTGATGTTGGCCTACTTTGAGAATGGGGTTGGGAAATTCGGTATCATTTATGATGTCATGAAAGGGGATTGTTACCATGGTGGTGGTGCCTTTCCTGTCTATCGGAATAAGGAACTCTTGACTAGTTTTAAAAAGAAACCTCTTCAAGAATTTTTAGTGGCTGGTAACTCAGGCATGTTTGAAAGCAATGAGTGGGGCTTAGCTGATTTAGGACGGGCAGCGTTAGGAGTCCGTGTCTATGGTAGTGCGGCCATTAGTTTAGCCAAGGTTTTATCAGGTCGCCTTCTGACCTATATCTCCTACTTGCAACCTTGGGATTACGCTGCTGCAAGTATCCTAGGGGAAAGTCTGGGCTATCGTCTTCTTACAGTTTCTGGTGACCCTGCTGATTTTAAAACGTGTCAGCCTGTCATGATGGTGCCAATCGAGATGCAAGAAGAGATTCAGTCCTACATTTATGAAAGGAAAGAAAATTAAATGCAATTTCCAGAAGGATTTGTTGAAAAATATGAAGCGATACTAGAATATGAGGCAAGAGATTTTCTTGCCTCTTTTAAACAGGAAGCAGTATCGGCTTTTCGGGTTAATCCCTTAAAAGAAAGTCAGCTATCGTTTGCTGACGCCATTCCTCATACACCTTGGGGGCATTATGGTAAGGTCTCTGGAAAGTCTCCAGAGCACGTGACAGGTTTCGTTTATTCGCAAGAGCCAGCAGCCCAGATGGTAGCGCAGGTAGCCCAACCAAGTCCTGGGATGAAGGTCTTGGATCTGGCGGCAGCACCAGGTGGGAAATCCACTCAATTGGCAGCTTATCTGGCTAATCAGGGTATCCTTGTTTCCAATGAAATTTCAAGCAAGCGGGCTAAGATTTTAGTGGAAAATATGGAGCGGTTTGGAGCTACAAACGTAGTCGTGACCAATGAGTCTGCGGATCGCTTAGCCAAGGTCTTTAAAGGATACTTTGATGTGATTGTCCTTGATGCTCCTTGCTCGGGTGAAGGGATGTTCCGTAAACAACCAGATGCCATGGATTATTGGAACATCGACTATCCGAATCAATGTGCCAGTCTCCAAAGAGAGATTTTAGAAGATGCAATCACCATGCTTGCAGAAGGTGGCCGTCTGGTTTATTCGACCTGTACCTGGTCGCCAGAGGAAAACGAAGAGATTGTTCACTGGTTACTAGATACTTATGATTTTGATCTACTTCCAGTCGAGCATGTGAACGGTATGGTAGCAGGAATTAATCTTCCTGAAACGGCTCGGATGTACCCTCATCATTTCAAGGGAGAAGGTCAGTTTGTTGCCCATTTGCAGTTTAAGGGAGAAAATCCAGCACCCAAATTCAAACCCTGCAAGACCAATCTCAATCGCGAACAGCAGAACTTGTGGCAAGAGTTTGCCCAAAAACATCTCAAAATATCACTAACTGGCCTTCTACAAACTTTTGGAGACCAACTCTATCTCTTGCCAGAGATGCTACCTGATCTAGGGAAACTTAAAATTGCTAGAAATGGCCTCCATCTAGGTACTTTTAAGAAGAAACGCTTCGAACCAAGCTTTGCTCTGGGATTAGCCTTGAAACCAAGTCAAGTAAAACAAAGGGTCGAAATCAATGATGAGGATTTTGTAAAATATGTGGCTGGTGAGACTGTTCAATTGTCTGAACCTCGACCAAATGGCTGGTACCAAGTTGTGGTTCAAGGAAACGGATTAGGCTTTGCCAAGGTAACAGGAAATGTTTTGAAAAATTATTATCCAAAAGGACTCAGATTCAGGTGAAAAAGCTAGTCAAAGAGCCTATTCTATGTTATAGTGGAATTATGAGTTTTTTCTGATAGTCTTTTATTATTACTTATATTATACGATGGAATTGTCCGCCCCTAAGAATGTCTAAAAAATAAAGCGGGACAATCATTGATGATAATTGGATGATCAGGACAAACGGAAGAAATCAGAACATTTATCATTATGTTCAAGGAGAATAACAGTGAAAAAAAGAAAAAAGCTCGTCCTATCTCTTGCGACTCTTTTGGTGGCAGGTTCTCTAGCAGGATGTGCTAGCTGGATTGATCGTGGAGAATCCATGACAGCTGTTGGTTCAACAGCTCTTCAACCTCTTGTCGAAGCAGCAGCAGATGAATTTAGTTCTAGAAACATCGGAAAAACAGTCAATGTTCAAGGTGGTGGATCGGGTACAGGACTTTCCCAAGTCCAGTCTGGAGCAGTAGACATCGGGAACTCTGACGTCTTTGCAGAGGAAAAAGATGGAATCGATGCTTCAGCTCTAGTAGACCACAAGGTTGCAGTGGCTGGTCTTGCAGTGATTGTAAACAAGGAAGTGGATGTTGAAAATCTCACAACCGAGCAACTTCGCAAAATCTTTACAGGTGAAGTGACCAACTGGAAAGAAGTTGGGGGTAAAGACCTGGCCATTTCAATCATCAACCGAGCAGCAAGTTCTGGTTCACGAGCGACGTTTGATACGGTGGTTATGAATGGCCAATCGGCAATGCAGAGCCAAGAGCAGGATTCTAACGGGATGGTCAAGTCGATTGTATCCCAAACTCCTGGAGCTATTTCTTACCTAGCCTTTGCATATGTAGATGACTCAGTGAAAAGCATGAAACTGAATGGCTATGAGCCTACGTCTGAGAATGTAACGACCAACAATTGGCCTTTGTGGTCTTATGAACATATGTACACACTTGGTCAGCCAAATGAGTTAGCTGCTGAATTCCTGAATTTCGTCCTCTCAGATGAAGTCCAAAATGGAATTGTTAAAGGGATGGGCTATATTTCCATCAATGAAATGAAAGTCCAAAAGGATGCTTCAGGTACCGTTACAGCAGTAGAAGGAGGTCAATAATGAATCAAGAAGAATTATCGAAAAAATTACTCTCTCCTTCAAAGAACTCTCGCCTTGAGAAGTTTGGTAAAGGTTTGACCTTCACTTGCCTTTCTTTGATTGTCATCATTGTAGCGATGATTTTGATTTTTGTAGCCCAAAAAGGTTTGTCGACCTTCTTTGTCAATGGGGTCAACATCTTTGATTTCCTCTTTGGACAAACTTGGAATCCTTCAGGGAAACAATTTGGTGCCCTTCCGATGATTTTAGGTTCCTTTATTGTGACGATTTTATCTGCCCTCATCGCAACTCCCTTTGCCATTGGTGCTGCAGTCTTTATGACAGAAGTCTCACCAAAGGGTGCAAAAATCTTGCAACCAGCCATTGAACTTCTCGTCGGGATTCCTTCAGTCGTCTATGGATTTATCGGTTTGCAAGTTGTGGTGCCTTTTGTTCGTAGCGTCTTTGGTGGAACTGGGTTTGGGATCCTGTCAGGGATTTTCGTTCTCTTTGTCATGATCCTACCAACTGTAACCTTTATGACAACAGACAGCTTGCGTGCTGTTCCTCGTCATTACCGTGAAGCTAGTTTGGCTATGGGAGCCACTCGTTGGCAAACCATCTGGCGTGTGACCTTGAAAGCAGCACGTTCAGGTATTTTCACAGCAGTGGTCTTTGGGATGGCGCGTGCCTTCGGTGAAGCTCTTGCTATTCAGATGGTTGTCGGAAACTCAGCAGTTATCCCAACCTCGCTAACAACACCTGCTGCGACTTTGACTTCTGTTTTGACTATGGGTATTGGAAATACCGTCATGGGAACAGTTGATAATAACGTACTCTGGTCACTGGCCTTGGTATTGCTCTTGATGAGTTTGGCCTTTAACAGTGTGATTAAATTGATTACGAAAGAAAGAGGAAAGAAAAACTATGCACGCTAAGAAATTAGATAAACTTGCAACAGCTATCCTCTATACCATCGCGGGTATCATCGTGACCATCTTGGCATCTTTGATTCTCTATATCTTGGTGAGAGGGTTACCGCATATCTCTTGGTCCTTCTTGACTGGGAAATCCTCCTCTTATCAAGCAGGCGGGGGTATTGGGATTCAGCTCTATAATTCCTTCTTCCTTTTGGTCATTACCTTAATCATTTCTGTTCCCCTGTCTATGGGAGCTGGCGTTTTCCTTGCTGAGTATGCCAAAAAAGGACCTGTGACCAATTTTATTCGTACCTGTATTGAGATTTTGTCTTCTCTACCATCAGTCGTTGTGGGTCTCTTTGGTTACTTGATCTTTGTAGTTCAGTTTGAGTATGGATTTTCAATCATTTCAGGTGCCTTGGCCTTGACGGTCTTTAACCTCCCTCAGATGACTCGAAATGTTGAGGATAGTTTAAAACACGTTCACCATACACAACGTGAGGCTGGTCTGGCCCTCGGAATTTCTCGTTGGGAGACTGTGGTCCATGTCGTCATTCCAGAAGCCCTTCCAGGTATCGTAACGGGTGTTGTCTTGGCATCTGGCCGTATCTTTGGTGAAGCCGCTGCTCTTATCTATACGGCAGGACAATCCGCTCCAGCCCTTGACTGGTCTAACTGGAATATCCTCAGTGTTACCAGTCCTATCTCAATCTTCCGTCAAGCAGAAACCTTGGCTGTCCACATTTGGAAGGTCAACAGTGAAGGAACTATTCCTGATGCTACCATTGTATCTGCTGGTTCTGCCGCTGTGCTCCTCATCTTTATCTTGATCTTTAACTTTGGAGCTCGCAAACTCGGAAGCTATCTACACAAGAAATTAACCGCTGCCTAAAGGAGAAGCCATGTCAAAATATAACTGGGATGAAAAGCATATCATCACCTTTCCTGAAGAAAAAGTGGCCCTCTCTACCAAGGATTTACATGTTTACTATGGTAAAAATGAATCCATCAAGGGCATCGATATGCAATTTGAAAAAAATAAAATTACAGCCTTGATTGGTCCTTCTGGATCAGGGAAATCTACCTATCTTCGCAGTCTCAATCGGATGAATGATACCATTGATATTGCCAAGGTCACAGGTCAAATCCTCTACCGAGGCATTGACGTCAACCGTCCAGAAATCAATGTCTATGAGATGCGCAAGCATATCGGAATGGTCTTCCAACGTCCAAATCCATTTGCTAAGTCTATCTACCGCAATATCACTTTTGCTCATGAACGTGCAGGAGTCAAGGATAAGAAGGTCTTGGATGAAATTGTAGAAACCTCTCTAAGACAGGCTGCCCTTTGGGATCAGGTTAAAGATGACCTCCACAAATCAGCCTTGATGCTTTCTGGTGGTCAGCAACAACGTCTCTGTATCGCTCGTGCCATCTCTGTCAAGCCAGATATCCTCTTGATGGATGAGCCTGCTTCAGCCTTGGATCCGATTGCGACAGCCCAACTGGAAGAAACCATGTTGGAATTGAAGAAGGACTTTACCATCATCATCGTTACCCACAGTATGCAGCAGGCTGCACGTGCAAGTGACTACACAGGATTTTTCTACTTGGGCGATTTGATCGAGTATGATAAGACATCCAATATTTTCCAAAATGCCAAGCTACAGTCTACCAATGACTATGTAACGGGACACTTTGGTTAGAAAGGAAGCAGTATGACAGAATCGATTTTGCAGGTTAAAGACCTGTCCGTTTATTACAATAAAAAGAAGGCTTTGAATAGTGTTTCCCTTTCTTTCCAACCTAAGGAAATAACCGCCTTGATTGGTCCTTCTGGATCAGGAAAGTCCACTCTTCTCAAAGCCATCAACCGCATGGGCGATCTAAATCCTGAGGTGACAACAACTGGAACAGTGATTTATAATGGCCACAATATCTACAGTCCGCGTACCGATACGGTTGAATTGCGTAAGGAAATCGGTATGGTCTTTCAACAGCCCAATCCTTTCCCTATGTCTATCTATGAAAATGTTGTCTACGGTCTACGTATCAATGGAGTCAAGGATAAACATGTTTTGGATGAAGCAGTAGAAAAGGCTTTGCAACGTGCTTCTATCTGGGATGAGGTCAAGGATCGCTTGCATGATTCAGCCATTGGTCTCTCAGGTGGCCAACAGCAACGTGTTTGTGTTGCCCGTGTCTTAGCAACCAGTCCCAAGATTATTCTCTTGGATGAACCGACTTCAGCTTTGGATCCTATCTCGGCTGGTAAGATTGAGGAGACCTTGTATAGTCTGAAAGATAAATACACCATGCTCTTGGTAACACGTTCGATGCAACAGGCATCACGTATCTCTGATAAAACAGGATTTTTCCTAGATGGGGATTTGATTGAGTTTAACGATACGAAGAAAATGTTCCTAGACCCACAAAACAAGGAAACAGAAGATTATATTACAGGAAAATTTGGATAAGGAGTTGAATGATGTTACGATCTCAATTTGAAGAAGATTTGGAGAAATTGCACAACCAGTTCTATGCCATGGGTCAAGAAGTGCTCTCACAAATCAATCGTACAGTGCGTGCCTTTGTCACACATGACCGTGATTTGGCAAAAGAAGTTATTGAGGAAGATGCAGAAGTAAATGGATATGAAGTGAAACTCGAAAAGAAATCATTTGAAATGATTGCCCTTCAACAACCTGTTTCTCAAGACCTCCGTACTGTATTGACCGTTCTCAAGGCAGTATCGGACCTAGAACGTATGGGAGACCATGCGGTGTCAATCGCAAAAGCAACTATTCGTATGAAGGGGGAACAACGCATCCCTGCCGTTGAAGAAGAAATCAAAAAAATGGGGCGCGATGTGAAAAACTTCGTTGAAGCTGCTCTCGAACTTTACCTGAATGGTTCTGTGGATCAAGCCTATGAAGTAGCGGCTATGGACGAAAAAATCAACCATTACTTTGATAGTATTCGTGATCTTACTACAGAGGAGATTAGGAAACATCCTGAAGCCATCGTTACAGGCCGTGATTACTTCCAGGTAATTTCCTTCTTGGAACGTATCGGAGACTACGCTAAAAATATCTGTGAATGGGTTGTTTACTTTGAAACAGGGAAGATTGTCGAACTATAAGAAACGGTTTAAATATACAGAATAAAAGGCTGATTGTGATAAATCAGTCTTCTTTTTATGAAAAGAATTATTTTACATTCAAAATCTTTAAAAGGGTTGACAACTATTTTTAAAAGAGTTATAATTATTCAGAAATAACAGAAAGGTCGTTTATTTATGAAATTCAAAAAATGGATGTTAGTTGTATGTAGCATGCTTGCCAGCATGATTTTGGTAGCTTGCCAGTCAGGAACGGATAGCTCCCAGTCTGCTGTGGACGCTATCAAACAAAAAGGAAAGCTAGTCGTTGCGACCAGTCCAGACTATGCACCATTTGAATTCCAATCCTTGGTAGATGGTAAAAACCAAGTGGTTGGGGCAGATATTGATATGGCTCAAGCGATTGCGGATGAGCTTGGGGTTAAACTTGAAATCTCTAGCATGAGTTTTGACAATGTTTTGACCAGCCTTCAAACTGGAAAGGCTGACTTAGCAATTGCGGGAATTAGTGCTACAGATGAGAGAAAGGAAGTCTTTGACTTTTCAATCCCTTACTATGAAAACAAGATGAGTTTCTTGGTGAGAAAAGCCGATTTAGACAAGTACAAGGATCTTTCAAGCCTCGCAAGTGCGAATATCGCGGCTCAAAAGGGGACTGTGCCAGAAACCATGGTGAAGGAACAATTGCCAAATGCCCAGTTGACATCCTTGACCAATATGGGGGAAGCAGTTAATGAATTGCAGGCTGGAAAAGTGGATGCTGTTCATATGGATGAACCAGTTGCTCTTAGCTATGCAGGTAAAAACTCAGATCTTGTCGTTGCATCTGTTAATTTGACAATGAAAGATGGCGAAGCCAATGCTGTTGCTATCAAGAAGAATCAAGCAGACTTGAAAGCAGTAGTCGATAAGGTTATCCAAAAACTGAAAGATGACGGAACCTATCAAACTTACCTTGAAAAAGCAGCGAAACTAACAGAAGTTGAACAATAAGAAAAAGCAGAGTTGGACTTTAATCCAATTCTGCTTTTATGTATTCTAATAACTCTTCTAGATTTTCGAGAGAGACTTTGGCGAACTGATAAGGACAGGCGTCCAAATAAGCCTTCTCAAAAAAGTCTAGTTTGAGTGAGCTATGCTTTAAACTGCCAATCTTAGGATAGTTTCTCAAATCAAGGAGAAGGCCATCGTGTAGAGGATAGTGGGGCAAGGGGCAGGTGTTTTCTTCAAGCACGTTCTTTATCTGAGCCTGATAGTTCTCTTGAAGGGTCAGTCTGGCCAGTCGATTTTTTTCAAATAACTGACTGTCGATGTAAAGAGAGAGTGCCTTTTGCATGATGAGATTGCTGTCATAGTCCAGGATATTTTTGTAGGAAACAAAGGCCTCTTTTAGGTCATTTGGGAGAATGAGAGCGGTGATACGAAGGGCTGGAAAGAGACTTGTTGAGAAGGATTTGATATAAATGACGCGATCCTCAGTATCCAGATAGTGGAAGGTTTGCCCCTTTTTAGAGTCTAAATCCCCTAGATAATCATCCTCGACGATATATACACCATACTGGTTTGCTAGATCCAGAATAGCCCTTTTTTCCTGATCAGAATAGGAATGACCTAGGGGATAGTGGAAGCGAGGAATGGTATAGAAAAACTTGATTTTCCCAGATTTGAATTGTTTTTCCAGTTCTTCAAGGTCAATGCCATCAATACGGCGTTCAATGGTCTGGTAGGCCAATCCCTGAGCGACTAAGAGGCGGTTCATTCGGTGATAGGTCGGTTGTTCGACCAAAATCTCCTCTCCTTTGCTAGGGAAGTCAATCTGAGAAAGGATAAAGAGAGCTTGCTGGGTGCCAGAAGTTAGAACCAGTTGATCGGGTTTGCAGTAGAGGGCTTGGTCAAAGAGGAGTTGATGGATAGATTGTCTCAGTTCCTCAAGCCCTTCTTGGTTGTCATAGTAGTTGAAGAGGTAGTTTTCTCGGCCTATCAGGGTTTCATTGACGCAGAGTCGGAAGTCGTCATAGGCACTGGCATGTTCATCAGTGACTTCGATTTCCAAGTCCTGATGCTGTCCTTGTTCCAGAACATAGTAACCACTCTGAGGTTTGGCATAGAGGTATTGTTCATGGCGCAATTCCAGTAGGGCTCGTTGGATAGTGTCCTTGCTACAGTGGAAGTCCTGGCTCAGTTGACGGATAGAGGGAAGTCGGCTGCCTGTTGGAAATTTTCCTGATTCGATTCCCTTTTTTAGAAAGGAAACGACTGCTTGGTATTTACTTTCTTTCTTCATTCCAGACCTCCCTTGATTTTGTTACATTGTACCTTTTTTTTGCCTCCTTTGCAATGGGAAAAGCATTTCTCCCTTTCACAACTAGGAGCAAATGTGGTATACTTAGAAAGTATGATGATTCATTGAATAAAAGATAAGAAAGAGAATGGTAGAAAAGTGCAGGAACCGGTTAAATTATTTCAATACAATACTCTAGGTGCCCTAATGGCAGGTCTCTATGGTGGAACCATGACCGTAGGAGAATTGCTGGAACATGGCGACCTCGGCTTAGGAACATTAGATTCGATTGATGGGGAATTGATTGTCCTTGATGGCAAGGCTTATCAAGCCAAAGGTTCAGGGGAACAACCTGAAATTGTAGAAGTTGCCTCTGATGCCCTTATTCCCTATGCAGCAGTGGTTCCTCATCAGGCAGAAGTGATTTTTCGTCAGCGCTTTGAGATGACAGATAAGGAATTGGAAAAACGAATTGAGTCCTACTATGATGGGGAAAATCTTTTTCGTTCCATCAAGATTCATGGCGAATTTTCACAAATGCATGTGCGGATGATTCCCAAATCCACACCTGATACCAAATTTGCTGATGTCGCGACTCACCAACCGGAATATAGCCGTGAAAATGTATCAGGAACCATTGTTGGATTTTGGACACCGGAGATTTTCCATGGAGTGAGTGTTGCAGGTTACCATTTGCACTTTATCTCAGATGATTTGACCTTCGGTGGGCATGTGATGGACTTTGTTATCAAAGAAGGAATGATTGAGGTTGGGGCAGTTGATCAGTTGGACCAACGTTTTCCAGTCCAAGATCGCCAGTATTTATTTGCCAAATTTAACGTTGACGAAATGAAGAAAGATATTGATAAGTCAGAATAGGAGAAAAAGATGACAGTACATATTATCCTTACCATGGTTGCTTTGGTTCTCATTCTAGTAAGTGGAACTTGGTATGCCAAAAAACGGTTTAAAATCTCTCTTGCAGTGATGGGCTTGGGGGCAATCGCATTTTTTGTTTCTTCTCAAGTGTTAGAGAAGATGGTTCACCTTCTGGTACTCCATCCGCAAAAAGACGGAACCATTTTACTCGCGCAGGAGCATCCTTTCTTATACGTCCTTTATGGGATCGCTATGGCAGCACTCTTTGAAGAGACGGCTCGCCTTGTCTTTTTTAAATGGTTGGAGAAAAAGAGAAAGTTGGAAGATAGAGATGCTTGGGCTTATGGCTTAGGACATGGAGGCTTAGAGATGCTCTATCTCGGAATGGGAAGTTTGATTAGCCTTTTGATCCTCTTTTCACTCATCCAGTCTTCAAATACTGATGCGGCGAATCTTCTTACAAAGAGTACATTAGAAACAGTTCAGTCTCTATCAGCATGGCAGGTCTATCTACTAGGGGTTGAGCGTGTCCTTGCTCTGGTTCTCCAAATTAGCCTTACTGTCTGGGTCTATCAAAGTGTACGTCAAAAGAAATGGATCTATCTCGTTGCTGCCTATGGTTTGCATGCTTTGTTTGACTTGGCTCCAGCTCTATCTCAAGTGGGATGGATTGCAAATCCACTTTTAGTTGAGTTCATTCTTCTCACAGAACTTATAGCTCTCGTCTGGCTGACAAAATCGACATTTTGGAAAAAATCATAAAAAGAGGGATGACCTCTTTTTTTATGTAATGATAAAACAAGCTCTTTTTATGGTCGTCAAATGTCTCTAAAAATGGTATAATGGAATGAATTTTGAAAAAGGAAGAGTGACATGTTAGTAAAAGAAAAAATACTTGAAATCCTAGAAGGAATCGATATTCGTTTTAAGGAACCTTTGAAGACCTATACCTATACCAAGGTAGGAGGTCGAGCGGATTATCTAGTTTTGCCACGCAATCGCTATGAGATGGCTCGTGTCGTCCAATTTGCCAATCAAGAGAATATTCCCTGGATGGTGCTAGGAAATGCTAGTAATATCATCGTTCGTGAAGGTGGGATCCGTGGATTTGTCATCTTGTGTGACAAGCTCAATAACGTTTCAGTTGATGGTTATACCATTGAAGCGGAAGCTGGGGCCAACTTGATTGAAACGACACGTATTGCCCTCCGTCATAGTTTGACTGGTTTTGAATTTGCTTGTGGGATTCCTGGAAGCGTCGGCGGTGCGGTCTTTATGAATGCGGGCGCTTATGGAGGTGAGATTGCTCATATCTTGCAGTCTTGTCAAATTTTGACCAAGGAAGGGGAAATCAAGACCTTGTCAGTCAAGGATTTGGCTTTTGGTTACCGTCATTCAGCTATTCAGGATTCTGGGGCCATTGTCTTGTCAGCTAAATTTGCCCTATCTCCAGGGAATCATCAGGTTATCAAGCAAGAAATGGACCGCTTGACGCACCTACGTGAACTCAAACAACCTCTAGAATACCCATCTTGTGGTTCAGTCTTTAAGCGTCCAGTTGGGCATTTTGCAGGTCAGTTGATCTCAGAGGCTGGCCTGAAGGGCTATCGAATCGGTGGTGTGGAAGTATCTGAAAAACACGCAGGTTTCATGATCAATGTTGCTGACGGAACGGCCAAAGACTATGAAGACTTGATCCAATCTGTTATCGAAAAAGTCAAGGAACACTCAGGTGTCACCCTTGAGAGAGAAGTCCGAATCTTGGGTGAGAAAGAATAAGGTTGGGGTAGAAAAGTTGCTGCTATAACCATTGTAAAGGGGGTGAAAGCCTATCGTTAGTGAAGATGTATGTAGGCAGTTCAATCTCCTACACGAGGTAGTAGCGGCCTGACAGAGCCCTGATCTGTTAATTTATGAAAAAGAAGGAATTTATGACAATTGAAAAAACCAATTATTGAATTCAAAAACGTCTCTAAAGTTTTTGAAGACAGCAACACCAAGGTTCTCAAAGACATCAACTTTGAGTTGGAAGAAGGGAAATTTTACACTCTTTTGGGCGCATCTGGTTCAGGAAAGTCAACCATCCTGAACATCATTGCAGGTTTACTGGATGCGACGACAGGGGATATTTTACTGGATGGGGTGCGGATCAACGATATCCCAACTAATAAACGAGATGTCCATACGGTCTTCCAATCCTATGCCTTGTTTCCACATATGAATGTGTTTGAAAATGTTGCCTTTCCGCTCCGCTTGCGTAAAATCGACAAGAAAGAAATCGAACAACGCGTAGCGGAAGTTCTCAAGATGGTTCAGTTGGAAGGTTATGAAAAACGTTCCATCCGTAAACTCTCTGGAGGACAACGTCAGCGTGTGGCTATTGCCCGTGCTATCATCAACCAACCTCGTGTGGTCTTGCTGGATGAGCCCTTGTCAGCGCTGGACTTGAAATTGCGAACAGACATGCAGTACGAACTGCGTGAACTGCAACAACGATTGGGAATTACCTTTGTCTTTGTCACTCACGATCAGGAAGAAGCTCTTGCCATGAGTGACTGGATTTTCGTTATGAATGATGGCGAGATTGTTCAGTCAGGAACGCCTGTCGACATCTATGATGAGCCGATCAACCACTTTGTTGCCACATTTATCGGTGAGTCCAACATCTTGCCAGGAACCATGATTGAGGACTACTTGGTCGAGTTTAATGGCAAACGCTTTGAAGCGGTCGACGGGGGGATGAAGCCAAATGAGCCTGTTGAGGTTGTCATTCGTCCAGAGGACTTGCGCATTACCCTACCTGAAGAAGGCAAGCTCCAAGTTAAAGTTGATACCCAGCTCTTCCGTGGGGTTCACTATGAGATTATCGCCTATGATGAGCTCGGAAATGAATGGATGATTCACTCGACTCGTAAGGCCATTGTGGGTGAGGAAATCGGTCTGGACTTTGAACCAGAAGACATCCACATCATGCGTCTCAACGAAACCGAAGAAGAGTTCGATGCTCGTATCGAGGAGTACGTAGAAATCGAAGAGCAAGAAGCAGGTCTGATTAACGCGATCGAGGAGGAAAGAGATGAAGAAAACAACCTCTAAACTCTTTGTAGTGCCCTACATGTTTTGGATTGTCCTCTTTGTCCTCGCACCCTTGGTCTTGATTTTTGGACAATCCTTTTTCAACATTGAAGGGCAGTTTAGTTTAGAAAACTACAAATCCTACTTTGTGTCACAAAACTTGACCTACCTCAAAATGAGCTTCAACTCTGTGCTTTATGCAGGGATTGTAACCTTGGTGACACTGCTCATCAGCTATCCAACAGCCCTCTTTTTGACCCGTCTCAAGCACCGTCAACTCTGGCTCATGCTGATTATCCTGCCGACATGGATTAACCTGCTCCTCAAGGCCTATGCCTTTATCGGGATTTTTGGTCAAAATGGCTCTATTAACCAATTTTTGGAATTTGTCGGAATCGGTTCGCAACAGTTGCTCTTTACCGATTTCTCCTTTATCTTTGTTGCAAGCTACATTGAGCTTCCCTTTATGATTTTACCGATTTTCAATGTCTTGGATGACATGGATAACAATCTCATCAATGCCAGCTACGACCTCGGTGCGACCAAGTGGGAAACTTTCCGCCATGTTATCTTCCCTCTGTCTATGAACGGGGTGAGAAGTGGGGTTCAGTCTGTCTTTATCCCAAGTTTGAGTCTCTTCATGTTGACACGTTTGATTGGTGGGAACCGCGTTATCACGCTGGGAACGGCTATTGAGCAGAACTTTCTAACCAATGACAACTACGGTATGGGTTCTACCATCGGTGTGATCCTCATCCTAACCATGTTCATCACCATGTGGGTGACCAAGGAAAGGAGAGAACGATGAAAAAATTTGCCAATCTCTACCTAGCCTTTGTCTTTATCATCCTTTATTTGCCAATTTTTTACCTGATTGGTTACGCCTTTAACGCAGGGGATGATATGAACAGCTTTACAGGCTTTAGCTTGAGCCATTTTAAAACCATGTTTGGTGATGGTCGCCTCATGTTGATCCTCACCCAAACCTTTTTCTTGGCCTTTCTATCAGCATTAATTGCGACAGTTATAGGGACTTTCGGTGCCATTTATATCTATCAGTCTCGTAAGAAATACCAAGAAGCCTTTTTATCACTCAATAATATCCTCATGGTTGCGCCTGACGTTATGATTGGTGCCAGCTTCTTGATTCTCTTTACCCAGCTTAAGTTTTCACTTGGCTTTTTGACGGTTCTATCTAGTCACGTGGCCTTTTCCATCCCTATCGTGGTCTTGATGGTCTTGCCTCGTCTCAAGGAAATGAATGATGACATGATTCATGCGGCCTATGACTTGGGAGCCAGCCAGTTTCAGATGTTCAAAGAAATCATGCTTCCGTACCTGACACCGTCTATCATTGCAGGTTATTTCATGGCCTTCACCTATTCGTTAGACGACTTTGCCGTAACCTTCTTTGTGACGGGAAATGGCTTTTCAACCCTGTCAGTCGAGATTTATTCTCGTGCTCGTAAGGGAATTTCGCTAGAAATCAATGCCCTGTCTGCCCTTGTCTTTCTCTTTAGTATTATCCTAGTTGTTGGCTATTACTTTATCTCACGTGAGAAGGAGGAGCAAGCATGAAAAAACTCTATTCATTTTTAGCAGGAATTGTAGCGATTATCCTTGTCTTGTGGGGAATTGCGACTCATATAGATAGTAAAATCAACAGCCGAGATAGTCAAAAACTGGTTATCTACAACTGGGGGGACTATATCGATCCAGAACTCTTGGAGAAATTCACAGAAGAAACAGGAATCCAAGTCCAGTACGAGACCTTTGACTCCAACGAAGCCATGTATACTAAGATTAAGCAGGGTGGAACGACCTACGACATTGCTATCCCGAGTGAATACATGATCAATAAGATGAAGGACGAAGACCTATTGGTTCCTCTCGATTATTCAAAAATTGAAGGAATCGAAAATATCGGACCTGAGTTCCTCAACCAGTCATTTGACCCGGGCAACAAATTCTCCATCCCATACTTCTGGGGAACCTTGGGAATTGTTTACAATGAAACCATGATAGATGAGGCGCCTGAGCATTGGGATGACCTCTGGAAACCAGAATACAAGGATTCCATCATGCTCTTTGATGGGGCGCGTGAGGTGCTGGGACTCGGGCTTAACTCACTCGGTTACAGTCTCAACTCCAAGGATCCTCAGCAGCTGGAAGAGACAGTGGATAAGCTCTACAAACTGACTCCAAATATCAAGGCCATTGTGGCGGACGAGATGAAGGGTTACATGATTCAGAACAACGCTGCTATCGGTGTGACTTTCTCTGGGGAAGCCAGCCAGATGTTGGAGAAAAATCCTAACCTCAAGTATGTCGTTCCGACTGAGGCCAGCAATCTCTGGTTTGATAACATGGTCATTCCAAAAACCGTGAAAAACCAAGATGCCGCCTATGCCTTTATCAACTTTATGTTGAAACCCGAAAATGCTCTGAAAAATGCGGAGTATGTAGGCTACTCAACACCAAACCTACCAGCAAAGGAAATGCTCCCAGAGGAGACTCGTGAGGACAAATCCTTCTATCCAGACGCTGATACCATGAAACACCTAGAAGTTTATGAAAAGTTTGACCATAAATGGACAGGAAAATACAGCGACCTCTTCCTCCAGTTTAAAATGTATCGGAAGTAGGAGATAAACGTAAGAAACGAATCAGTTAGAGCTGGTTCGTTTTTTATGATGAAATTAATAAATCAAACTTATAAAAGTTTGACCATAACTACACCTTTTTGTATAATAATATATGAGAAATGTAAAGTTAAGCAAATATTATGGGAGGAGAGTTTGTCATGGATATAAAGTTAAACGATATTTTGAATATAAGTGAGCAAAATCAGAGAAAATTCAAGGTGAAATTTAATAATTGGACGGGTGAAAATCCAATTCAGACCTATTTGAGAGACGAAGAAATAATTAATAACTACAACTTATTTTGGAGAACAAATAAGCGATATTTCAATGTTGGAGATATTGTCATAAATTTCATTAAGATTGATAATAACAAATGGTTATTAACTACTATAAAAGAAGTGAGTAAGGAACTTTTTGTTACTGGAGGACAAAATTATGAAGGGATTGAACTAAAGGAATATTCAGCCCTTTTTGGTCGTCTAATTATTCGGTACAGAAAAGAATCTAGAGGTTCAGTTCTAAAGTATACAACTTGTAAGGAAAAACTTGTGATAGAGCAATTGTTATCAGATTCATTTGGAGGAGAAGAATTTCCGGGATATGATAATATTTCTTTGTCTTACAAAGAATTAGAATTGATTTTACGTTTGAGAAAGAAAGATTGGATAACTGCTTTAGAAAATCAAAAAGCTGTTTATCTTATTACGGATAAGCAGAATGGTAAATTATATGTAGGCTCAGCAACTTCAAACTACGGCATGCTTTTACAACGTTGGCAATCCTATGTGGATAATGGACATGGTGGCAATAAAGAACTTAGGATTTTAGTTGAAAAACAGGGGTTGAATTACGTTAAAGAAAATTTTCAATACTCTGTATTGGAAAACTATAACGGAAAAATAGATGATAAGTTTGTGTTAAAACGTGAATCCTGGTGGAAAGAAGTTTTAAAATCTAGGGAACATGGTTATAATTCAAATTAGGAGGGAATATGAATAATCTGAATGATTGGGAAAAAGCTCGTCGAGAAGAAGAATTGAATCAAGAGCTAAAAAGACAGAATAACTTGTTGGAACAGCAGAGATGGGAACAGCAATTTTCTAACCAAAAACAACAGGCAGCACTAGATGAACAAAATCGTCTTGCTCTAGAACAACAAGAAACATTAAAAGAGAGAAATGAGTTAGAACGTCAGAGACAATGGGATGAGGAATCTCGACATCAAAGAGAATTAGAATTACGTATAGAGCAACAATATAAAGATAATATATTTGATTTAAAAAAAAATTTGGGCCAAAGCTGAAACTGAAGATGAGAGAGGGAGAATTCAGATACTCTTAGCAGAAGCAGAAGCTGACTTGAATGAGTATTTGCTGGAGAAAGAGAGAGAAGCAGAAAGAAAACGATTGGCTACAGAGCGATTTCAATTAGAACAACAGGAAGAAAGAGAACAGAATGAATTATTAGAGCGTCGTAGAAAGAAAATAAGAAGAATAAAGTGGTTTTTCGGAATAGCTATAAGCTTACTTTTTTTATTGATAATTGGAACTTTTTTCATAGGAATGACCAAGTCTAAATCATCTCATAACAGCACTAAGCAATCAACTCAATCATCTAACTCAGAAATCTCCACGAGTTCCACAACAAAAAGTTCACTTGGTGGTAATAAATCTCAAGATAAACAAACATCATCGACAACATCTGCCAGTTCTAGTTCACAGGTTTCAAAAGTATATATTGGAAACTACATTGGTCGAAAACCAACAGATGTGGTTGCTGAACTCAAGGAGAAAAAAGTTCCTGAAAATCTTATTAAGATTGAAGAAGAAGAATCTACTGAAACGGAGCCAGGTACCATTTTGAGACAAAGTCTGTCTGAAGGAGCTTCTTATGATCTCAGTAAGTCGACACAAATTGTCTTGACAGTAGCCAAGAAGGCAGTAACTGTTCCAATGCCTAGTTATATTGGATCAAGTTTGGAATTTACTAAGAATAACTTGGTTCAAATTGTTGGTGTTAAAGAGGCCAATATTGAAATAGTGGAAGTAGGCAGTGCTCCTGAGGGTACTGCTGAAGGAACAGTGGTTGATCAAAGACCTAAGGCGGGGGAAAAGGTTCATTTGGAAAATACAAGAATTAAAATTTCAATATATAAACCTAAAAATACTCAAACATCACAAAGTAGATCTAGATAAATTAAGAGGTTAATGCAGAAGTTTATGATTCATTGCTGTTAACCTTGACGAACTCCTCCAAAAACGATATAATAAAAAAGTTGAGAATTGATTTTCTGTCATCTTAGTCCAGAGAAATGGCGGTGCTGCGAGCCATCTAAGCTAGGAAGTCATGCTACTCAATCAGACAATTGCATAAGAATAAGAGAATGACAAGTTCATTGAATGAAGGTGGTACCGCGGTTTTTCGCCCTTCGTGATGTGAGCTTGTCTTTTGATTTTTGGAGGTGTTTATGAAGACATTTCTCGTGAAACAAAAGTTTCGTCTTGGGGGCGAACGCTTTGATATCAAGGATGACAGAGGAGTAGTGAACTATCAAGTGGAGGGATCTTTCTTCCAAATTCCTAAGACCTTTACCATCTATGACGCCTATGGTGAGCAGGTCAGTGAAATCAGTAAAGAATTTTTCACCTTGCTTCCTCGCTTTACTATTCAGCTACGAAACGGTTCAAATTTCGTTATTCGTAAGAAGTTGACCTTCTGGCGAGATAAGTATGAGTTTGATGATCTAGGGCTTCGTATCGAGGGCAATATCTGGGATTTGAATTTCAAATTGCTGGATGATCGTGATCAGCTTGTCGCCGAGATTCGAAAAGAGATTTTCCATTTGACCTCAACTTACACCGTAACCGTCTATGAAGACTCTTATGCAGACCTAGTCATTTCCCTCTGTGTCGCGATTGACTATGTGGAGATGCTGGAAAGCCAATCAAATTAAACAAGTAATAAGGAGATATTATGAAACAACTATCTAGTGCTCAAGTACGCCAAATGTGGCTAGATTTTTGGGCAAGCAAAGGCCACTCTGTCGAACCATCAGTCAGCTTGGTTCCAGTAAACGACCCAACTCTTTTGTGGATTAACTCTGGGGTAGCAACCCTTAAGAAATACTTTGACGGAACCATTATCCCTGAAAATCCACGTATTACCAATGCGCAAAAAGCTATCCGTACCAATGACATCGAAAATGTCGGAAAAACAGCTCGCCACCATACTATGTTTGAAATGTTGGGGAACTTCTCTATCGGGGATTACTTCCGTGATGAAGCCATTACTTGGGCTTATGAACTCTTGACAAGCCCTGAGTGGTTCGACTTCCCTAAAGACAAACTCTACATGACCTACTATCCAGACGATAAAGATTCTTATAACCGCTGGATTGAAGTAGGAGTGGACCCAAGCCACTTGATCCCAATCGAAGACAACTTCTGGGAAATCGGTGCGGGACCTTCTGGACCTGATACAGAAATCTTCTTTGACCGTGGAGAAGCATTTGACCCAGAAAATATTGGTCTTCGTCTGCTTGCAGAGGATATCGAAAACGACCGTTACATCGAAATCTGGAATATCGTTTTGTCACAATTTAACGCTGATCCTGCTGTTCCACGTAGCGAATACAAAGAATTGCCACACAAGAACATTGATACGGGCGCTGGTTTGGAGCGTTTGGTGGCTGTTATCCAAGGGGCTAAGACAAACTTTGAAACGGACCTCTTCATGCCGATTATCCGTGAAGTTGAGAAATTGTCAGGTAAGGTCTACGACCAAGATGGCGATAACATGAGCTTTAAGGTCATTGCGGACCATATTCGTTCTCTTTCATTTGCCATCGGTGATGGTGCCCTTCCAGGAAATGAAGGTCGTGGTTATGTTCTTCGTCGTTTGCTCCGTCGTGCTTCTATGCACGGTCAAAAATTGGGCATCAACGAGCCTTTCCTTTACAAACTCGTTCCAACTGTTGGAAAAATCATGGAAAGCTACTACCCAGAAGTGCTTGAAAAACGTGACTTTATCGAGAAAATTGTCAAGAGCGAAGAAGAGTCATTTGCCCGTACCCTTCACTCAGGTCAACACTTTGCAGAAACCATTGTAGCTGATTTGAAAGCGAAAGGTCAAAACGTTATCGCTGGGCAAGATGTCTTCAAACTCTACGATACTTACGGATTCCCAGTAGAATTGACTGAAGAAATCGCTGAAGAAGCTGGGATGACTGTCGACCGTGAAGGTTTTGAAGCAGCTATGAAAGAACAGCAAGAGCGTGCGCGTGCGTCAGCTGTCAAAGGCGGCTCAATGGGAATGCAAAATGAAACCCTTCAAAATATTACAGTGGAAAGTGTCTTCAACTACAATGCTAACCAATTGCCTTCTAAGTTGGTGGCTATCGTAGCTGAAAACGCTGAAGTAGAAGCTGTTTCAGAAGGAACTGCCTCTCTTATCTTTGCGGAAACACCATTCTACGCTGAAATGGGTGGACAAGTAGCTGACCACGGTCAAATCTTGGATGCTGCAGGGAACCTTGTGGCTACTGTGACAGATGTTCAAAAAGCACCAAACGGACAAGCTCTTCATACTGTTGAAGTTCTTGCACCACTTACTTTGAACCAAGAATACACCTTGGCAATTGATACCAATCGTCGTCATCGTGTCATGAAGAACCATACAGCCACTCATTTGCTCCATGCGGCCCTCCACAATATCCTTGGTCACCATGCAACTCAAGCAGGATCTCTGAACGAAGTCGAATTCCTTCGCTTTGACTTTACTCACTTCCAAGCCGTAACTCCTGAAGAGTTGCGCGTCATTGAACAGCAAGTTAATGAGAAAATTTGGGAAGCAATTGCTGTAGAAACTGTTGAGACAGATATTGACACGGCTAAAGAAATGGGAGCTATGGCCCTCTTTGGTGAGAAGTATGGTAAGGAAGTCCGAGTTGTAACCATTGGTGACTACTCTGTGGAACTCTGTGGTGGTACCCACGTTGGCAACACTTCTGAAATTGGCCTCTTCAAGATTGTCAAAGAAGAAGGAATCGGTTCAGGTACCCGCCGTATCTTGGCAGTAACTGGTAAGGAAGCCTTTGAAGCTTATCGTGAACAAGAAGACGCTTTGAAAGCCGTCGCAGTAACCTTGAAAGCCCCTCAACTCAAAGAAGTACCCCACAAGGTGGAAGGGCTTCAAGAACAACTCCGTCAGCTTCAAAAAGAAAATGCAGAATTGAAGGAAAAAGCTGCGGCTGCAGCTGCAGGTGATGTCTTCAAGGATGTGAATGAAGCAAATGGTCACCGTTACATTGCAAGCCAAGTTTCTGTATCAGATGCAGGTGCCCTTCGTACCTTTGCGGATAACTGGAAACAAAAAGACTACTCTGATGTTCTTGTCCTAGTTGCCGCTATCGGTGACAAAGTCAATGTTCTTGTAGCTAGCAAGACAAAAGATGTGCATGCAGGAAACCTTGTCAAAGAATTGGCTCCAATCATTGATGGACGTGGTGGTGGTAAACCAGACATGGCCATGGCAGGAGGAAGCAACCAAGCGAAAATCCAAGAACTCTTGGATGCAGTAGCAGGTAAATTATAAGACAATGAAGATCTATCCATTTGGTTAGGTCTTTTTGCATACACAAAAAAGCCAAATCCGATTGGATCTGGCTTGTACCTGATAGGTTTATTTTGCTGCCCAGACACTGACTGAACCCGCTGCTACTGGAAATTCTCCATAACCATCAGCGTTGATTGTAACTTGTGCTGGATGATTTTCAAGGAGGTCAACAAAGGTTTGTTCAGCCCATTCTTGACCGACAAACATAGCCTTGCTGTTTTCTTGGTCATTTGAGATAAGGACAGCGATTGGAGATTGATGTTCAGCACCTGAACGAACCCAACCGATACAGTTGACATCGTCAAAGTAGTCTGTTTGCTCTCCATAGGCCCTGTCTTTTCGGATGGCTAGGAGACGATCAAGAACTTCTCTGAAATCTTGTTGAGCATATTGCCCTGAAATACCATAATAGTCTCCGTAAAAGACACATGGAAGCCCATCTTGGCGTAATAGAATAAGGGCATAGGCTGCTGGCTTGAACCATTCTTCAACAGTAGACTCAAGTGCTTGTCCTCGTTGAGTATCATGATTGTCAACAAAAGTCACAGCCTTGTCGGGCTTGAGTTTAACCAAGCTATCTGTGAAAATGCCACGAAGATCGTAGTTTGCTCTAGCTTGACTGGCTTCAAAGAGGTTCTGGTGGAGACGAACATCGACAAGATCAAAGCGTTCCTCCGTTTTTTCGAGATAGTCTAGGTTGGCTTCCTTATCAGGATTCCAGAATTCCCCAAAAACGTAGAAATCTTCGCCGTATTTTTCCTTCATATCACGAATGAAATTGCCCATAAAGAAGGAGTCAATGTGCTTAACGGCATCCAAGCGGAAACCAGCTACACCAGTCGTTTCCATGAACCAGTCAGCCCAGTCATAGATATTTTGGATGACTTCAGGATGTTTAAAGTCTAGGTCGGCATACATGAGGTAGTCGTAGTTACCGTTTTCGTTATCGACCAATTCCTCGTTGGCCCAGCCCTTATTGTCCCCTTGAATCAGATAAATCCCAGACTTACGGCGTTTGGCATCGTAGTCTGTACCTGTGAAGTGGTACCAGTGCCAGTGGAAGTCATTGTAGGTGTTTTGGCGACCATCGAAAGTAAAGTGAGTCCAGCCATTGATAGTAAAGGGCTCGCTTAGTTGAACGGTACGATCCTCAGGGTCCACTTCAATAACCTGAAAGGCTTCCATATGATCGGCAGCAGCCTTGTGATTGAGCACCACATCGGCCATAGGTTGAATTCCCTGTGCCTTTAGAGTTTGAATGGCTTGAAGATAGTCTTCTTTAAACCCATACTTGGTACGGACAGTCCCTTTTTGGTTAAACTCGCCTAAGTCGAATAAGTCATAGACCCCATAGCCGACATCTTTTTCGTTGGTTGCCTTGAAGGCAGGTGGCATCCAGACATGGCTGATACCAAGGTTTGCTAGGTGCTCTGCATCATTTGTCAGTCGCGTCCAATGTTGGCCGTCGTGAGGCAAATACCATTCAAAGTATTGCATAAGTGTCTGATTTTGCATTGTTTTTCCTCTTGCTTATCAATGTTGTGTTTTATTCTACCATAAAGTTTAGAACTAGGCAAACGTTTGCGCAAGATTCTATACTCATTTCTGAAATTGTCTATTTTTAGCGCGTGGAAACTCTCCTTCCACTACAAGGGAGAGGATATCTTGGCGAGAAAGTAAATGGAATAAACTTATTTGAACAAAAATGACACTCAGTAAACTAAAGTACAACTGGTTAAACGGTTTCTTTTTTGAGAATTGTCACAAAATTTGCTATAATAGTAGCTATGAATAGAATTAGGGTCAGCAGACGTGTTGAAAAAAAGCTAGCTAAGGGTCTAGTTCTTTTGGAAGCAAGTGATGTAACAGATATTGATCTGACGGATCAGGCGGTAGAAGTTCTTAGTCAAGACGGGAAGTTTTTAGGGAGTGCCTATCTTTCACAACAGAACAAGGGAATCGGTTGGTTCATCAGCAAGGAAAAGGTTCGCTTCAATCAAGCCTTTTTTGAAATTCTGTTTCGTAAGGCCAAGGAAGCTAGAAAGCCTTATTATCAGG